>QHVI01000003.1 GCA_003223515.1 Candidatus Angelobacter sp. Gp1-AA117 | reverse complement strand
GGGGATCAAGGAGGAGTACGGGCAGTTGAACGGGATCGTACACAGCGCGGGGATGATTGCGGATAACTTTCTTGTGAAGAAGTCGAAGGAAGAATTTACGGAGGTGCTGGGGCCGAAGGTGCTGGGGACGTACCACCTGGACGAGGCCAGCAGGGAAGAGGGATTGGATTTCTTTGTGCTGTTTTCCTCGATTGCGGGAGCGATGGGGAACGTAGGGCAGGGGGATTATGCGGCGGGCAACGGGTTCATGGATCAGTTTGCGGGGTATCGGAACGGGTTGGTGGAGGCGGGGCAGAGGCGAGGGCGGACGCGTTCGATCAACTGGCCGCTGTGGCAGGCAGGGGGGATGAAGGTGGATGGGGCCACGCAGGAGTGGCTGCGAGAGGTTACGGGGATGGAGGCGATGCAGACGGGCACGGGGTTGCAGGCGTTTTATCGTAGCCTGGCGCTCGGCTGTGACCAGATGCTGGTCACGGAAGGCATAAAATCTAAAATAGCAACTTACCTGCAACGGATACGTATATTCAAAGCAACTGTTGGTGCGAGCACATCCATTCCTCACGCGTATGCGAAGGCTAAAACGGAAGCGGCAGTCAGCCTGAAAGAACTGCAGCGATATCTCAAAACCGTTCTAGCTGCAGTATTGCGGATAGACACTTCGATCATTGATTTAGATCAACCTTTTGTCGAGGTTGGATTGGACTCCTTCCTGGGAGCCGAGCTGATTGTCCAGGTTAATAAGGAATATGGTGCCGAGCTATCTCACATTAGTCTTTTTGACTATCCGACAGTCAGGGAGTTCTCACAATTCCTGGAACAGGAAATCAGCAAACTTCCGTGCCGTTCCACATCGCCACCGGCAGCGCCGTTGTTGGCGACGGCTACTCTTCACCAAACACTTAAAAAGAAGATTCGCGGCCTTCGGACAATGCCGGGCCATCATGGGCACACGGAAGACAAAATCGCAATTGTGGGAATGTCAGGAAAATATCCCAAGACACAAGATCTAAGACAATACTGGGACGTTCTGGTCAATGGCAGAAACTGCATTGACGAGGTGCCGCCCTCACGCTGGGATGTTGATCGGTATTACGATCCAGACCGCGCCAGCAAAGGAAAGACCAATTCTAAGTGGTTGGGAGCGTTGGACGATGTCGATTGTTTTGATCCACTGTTCTTCAGAATCTCTCCTCACGAAGCTGAGCACATGGATCCTCAGCACCGTCTGTTCCTGCAGGAGAGCTACAGAGCATTTGAAGATGCCGGCTACTCACCAACTGGGTTGAGCAACCGCAGGTGTGGCGTATATCTCGGAATTTCAACCAATGAATACACGAGCCTTCTTAAACAGAGCGGAATCTTATCGGCTCCCGTTACCAGTAACAGCTATGCCATCGCAGCCGCAAGAATAGCCTACTACCTCAACCTTAAAGGCCCGGCTATTTCCGTTGATACAGCATGTTCCTCGTCATTAGTCGCGATCCATCTTGCATCCCAGGCTCTATTGCGTGGTGAAATCGACATGGCTCTCGCGGGAGGAGTCACATTATGGCTGGCTCCGGAATCCTATCTTGCAATGAGTCAGGCCGGGATGTTTTCTCCGGATGGTCAATGCAAAACATTTGATGATTCAGCAGATGGGATCGTAAATGGCGAGGGTGTGGGTGCTGTGGTGCTCAAGCGCCTGAAAGACGCGCAGGACGACAACGACTTTATTTACGGCGTCATTTTGGGTTCGGGTATCAACCAGGACGGCAAAACGAACGGCATCACCGCTCCAAGTGTGAACAGCCAGATTGATCTGGAGCGCAGTATCTATGAGAAGTACAAGATCGCTCCGGAAACTATCACCTATATAGAAACTCATGGAACGGGCACGAAACTGGGCGATCCCATCGAACTGGAAGCTCTTGCGACCGTATTCAAAGAAAAGACGATAAAGAAGAACTACTGCGGTTTAGGTTCGGTCAAGAGCAACATTGGACACACTACATCAGCCGCAGGCGTGGCAGGCCTGCAAAAAGTTCTGCTGTCGATGCAGCACCGGACATTAGTACCTACATTGAATGTGACCAGCGAAAACAAGCGCTTCGATTTCAAGAATTCCCCCTTTTATATCAACCGGGAAAAGCGGATCTGGAGCGTGCCTCCAGGTACCCCGCGCCGTGCAGCTCTGAGTTCCTTCGGGTTCAGCGGCACCAATGCCCATATGGTGGTTGAGGAGTATTTGCCACCTGCAGAACAAACGATTCCGTCCCGCCAAGATGCGACATTCATCGTGCCGCTTTCGGCTAGAACCGCGGGGCAGTTGCGGGAGAGAGCGCGAGATTTGCTGGACTTTATCTACACAGAACAACAACCCAATAACCCCGAAAACGGGCAAAAGCCTCTGGACTTGGCTTCTGTAGCGTACACGTTGCAGATTGGCAGGGAAGCGATGGAGGAGCGCCTGGGATTCATTGTGAACTCGGTTGATCAATTAGTAGAAAAGCTGAGCGCCTATATCGTTGGCGAAAACAATATTAACGACGTTTACCAGGGGCATGTTCAGCCGAGCAACGAGGAAATGATGATCATCGGCCGTGATGATGACATGCAGGAAGCCATTGATAAATGGATAGCGCGTAAGAAATTTTCGAAACTGTTGGATTTATGGGTTAAAGGTTTGAATTTCGATTGGAACAAGCTCTATGCAGACGCGAAACCGCGACGCATCAGCTTACCTGGTTATCCATTTGCAAAAGAACGCTGCTGGATCCAACAGAGGTCCGTCAACCAAAATCCGCCTACTCAATACCATGTTGATCGAACTTTCAAATCCATCGAAGACATCATCAACAGCATTGGCGACGATACGATCAAAACTGATCAGGCCGTCATGGCCCTGAAGCGACTGGTCTGACCACGATTTGGCGCCCGCCGACAATTCACATATCTGGTACGACATTGAAGCGAAGTTAGGAATGCCCTCATGATTAATTTCATCGACTTTGTAGTTGGGGAATTGAAGAACAAAAGACTGTCGAAACAGGACGCTGTAGCACTGTTCCAGCAGTTTTCTCTTCGTCCCCCGGTCTCGGAAGCAGCAGCCACAAATCATCCGTTATTGCACAAAAATACGTCAGATTTGTGGGGGCAGTGCTACACCTCAACCTTTGCAGGCAATGAGTTCTTTCTGGCCGATCATCAAGTGATGACGAATATAGGTGCAAGTCAGAAGGTGTTGCCCGGCGTGGCATACCTGGAAATGGTGCGCGTGGCAATTGAGCAAGCATGGCCTGGGCGGCCTGATCCTGCCTCCCTGGAACTGCGCAACACGATTTGGGCGCAGCCGTTCATCGTCAATGGGAACGGACAGATCAATCTAGCATTATCTGCAACTGACAATGACGAGATCGACTACGAAATTTATACCCGTGAGGCGGAAGAAGAGATCATTCATTGCCAGGGCCGTGCAGTGTGGAACTACGAGCCGATGCCTGCCAAGCTCGATCTTGAGCAACTCGAACGAGAGATGATGCGAGGACAGATTGAGCCGAACAAGCTTTACACCGCATGTGCGGGCATGGGACTGATCTATGGGCCCGCTTTGCAGACAGTGCTCGCAATCTATTGTGGAAACAGCCAGGTATTGGCACACCTGCGGCTGCCCAGGGCAGTAGAGGACACATGGGAAGACTATGTTCTTCATCCCAGTGTAATGGACGGTGCTCTACAGGCTTGTGTTGGACTGATCGAAGGCGGGTTGGAAGAGTTCAAAGAGCCACGACTGCCATTCGCGCTGGAATCACTGCGGGTCCTATCACCCTGTACTCGGGAAATGTTTGGTTGGGTGCGGTATTCGAAGGAGAGTCAGGCGGGAGACAACGTTGCAAAGGTAGATATTGATCTGTGCGACGGGCATGGGAGCATTTGTGTGCAGATGCGTGGATTTTCTTCACGCGTGCTCAGCCACCAGGCTGCTACTGCTACCCAGGATGAGCCGCTGGAGAATGCGTTGACCGTGTCGCTGCCGGAAGGCAGTGGCGCTGTGGTGTCCTCGAATGCCGGTAAGTGCGAACCTGCAGAAACCCGCATTGAAGATGGCCCGGCACAGATGCAAGGCGCGACGCTCACCGATTCTGCGGCACCATCTGAGCTGGAAAAGAAGGAACCGCTGGTTGCGGCAGGAGTTAATTCGGAGAGCTTGGCGGAGAAGACGCAGGAGTATCTGCGGCGGCAGTTCTCCGCGCTGTTGAAGTTGCCGGTGGAAAAGATAGATGCGCAGGCGGCGCTGGAGAACTATGGGATTGATTCCATCCTGGCGATGAAGCTGACCAACCAGTTGGAGAAGAGCTTGGGTTCGTTGCCCAAGACGCTGTTCTTCGAATACCAGACGATTACGGCATTGAGTGAGTATTTTCTTGCCCATTACGCGGCGCAGTTGAATGAGCTGTTTGCTGCGGGTGCAGCAGTGGTGGTGAAGACGACGGCGAAGACAGCGGCGCAGCAGGCGGGGCAGGTGGGCGCGTCGGGGCGCAGCAGCAAAGCGGGTGGGGGGCGGCGTTTCAGCCGCATGCGCAATGGAGGCGGGGGGAGCCGGGCAGGGGCGGAAGCGGAGATGGTGGCCATCATCGGGCTGAGCGGGCGGTATCCGGAGGCGGTGGATGTGGCCGCCTACTGGGAGAACCT
>QHVI01000049.1 GCA_003223515.1 Candidatus Angelobacter sp. Gp1-AA117 | reverse complement strand
GCTTTTCCCGCGAGCGAAGAACATTCTTGCGCTTCATTCTAAGCAATGAAACAACAAACAGTTAACTGGATCAAGAGTTTACTCAGGGGGAGAATCAACTTTATAAAATTATGTAGAAACTCCAGACCCGGCTCTGAAGAGCCGGGTGTTCTCATCTATAAGTCCTTGTTCCACTGGGTACTTTGAAATGGTGTTTTTCGTGAAATTGCTAGTTAGCTATTTTGACTCTGCAGGATTTTTCAATTATGGCAATTTCGGCAATTCTGCAAGGGACTGCTTTGGATGTTGAAGTGTACGGCAATCAGCCGTACAATGAGAATAAAAGAGGATTTATGGGACAGGCATTAAAGCATCATACAGATTCCCGCGTCCGCAAACAGCAGCGATTAGAGGCCAGAGTCACACCGGAGCAAAAGCGGTTGATAGAGCGTGCCGCTGAATTGCGGGGCACAACCGTAACTGAATTCGTGGTTGCCAGCGCACAGCAGGCTGCATCGGAGACGATCAAAGAATTCGAGGTGCTTACGCTGCGGAATGAAGACCGCAAGATATTTGTGGATGCCATCCTCAACCCGCCTGCTCCCAATCAGGCTGCCCGTTCCGCTGCCCGCCGGTTTAAGGCATGGAGAGGGTAATTGCCAGGCGAACCCGCTGAAATCCATTTTCTGATTGAGCCGCTTGGCCCTAACTATGGCCGGGCGGCTTTTTCTTGTGGAAGCAAAGAATTGGATTCATATCTCCGAACACAGGCAGGGCAGGATTTGAAGAAGCGGGCTGCAGTGCCCTTTGTAATTACGCCAGACCACAGGACGATCGCCGGCTTTTACACGCTTTCGCAGCACGCTGTGGATCTGGGAGAGTTACCTGAGGATGTTGCCAAAAAATTACCAAGATACCCACTGGTTTCAGCGACACTGCTGGGACGCCTGGCAGTCAGCTTGCAATTTCGCAGTCAAGGCCTGGGGGAGAAGCTGCTCATGGATGCACTGTACCGCGCATTGCAATCAAGCAAGCAGATTGCATCTGCCGTAGTGGTGGTAGATGCAAAGGATGAGCAGGCGGCTGCGTTTTACAGAAAATATGGATTCATTGAATTCCGCAGAATCCAACGCAGATCTTTTTTACCGATGGCGACCATCGTCCAGTTATTTCCTGAATAGGGAAATTAACCACCCCCTTACACCTGAACGAAATGCCAATCTCAGAGTCCCACAGTTCTCGTGCGTCGGCTGTCCTCCAATGAAATCGATCAGTATTAATCAGCGGTAAGGTTTTTGTTTATGTGATTCGCGTCGTTTGGCGTTGACTCGCGTCATTCGCGGCTTCTTTTTTTTGGGGTTGTGGTTCTGCGGTAAACAAAAGGCTGCATCTGCTCGGATTGCACCTAAGGTGAATTCGTCTACTCATTTCACGTGGTACAGCCTTCCAATTTTTCTGCCCTGCAATCCCCCAGCAATGCCTAATGAATCGCTGTTCAGAATCGGTTTTTCCTTTGTTTTATCAATAACTTCGCGGATGACTGTCAGCGTGCGGACAAACCCGCTATCCTGCCCCCGACATACCGTATAACACGCCCGTTTCTGGCCGTCCGGTCTTGTCAAATCCCAATTTAAATCTGAAGGAGCTTGAAAATGAAAAGGACAGTTATTCGCATCCTGCTGATTACTCTGCTGCTGGTTGTTTCTTCGTCGACCCCATTGCTGGCAGATGGTGGTGGAGGAACGATCCCACTTTGCCCCCAGCCCCCCTGTTCCCGGTAATCTTGTTGGACGCGGGTGGCTGGGTTAAGCTAGCCACTCGCACCCAATATGGCTAAAGCTGACATCGCGCTCCTTTTTTTCGCAGTCGGCTTGGAGGCAGTTCTGCTTGCGCTTTTGGTCCGGCGGCAGGTCTACTCCCGGTTCCCATTCTTCTTTTTCTATTTCATTGCTTCCATCATCATGGGTCTTATCCGGGGAGCAGTTGCTGCAAGTGCCCGGCACTACTTTTATGCCTTCTGGATCACCTATCCCATATATCACCTGTTGATAGTTCTGGTGCTTTACGAAGTATTTCGCCAGGTTTTTGCCGACTATTACGAGGTTTTACCCTGGTCCCGCTGGCTCTTTCCCGGTGTAGCCATCCTGGTGGTCGGTCTATCGGTTTTATATGATCTTCTGCATCCCTCGGTGCAGGCTAATCGTTCTATCAGCATCCTGCTGATGCTGGGCTTTGCGGTGAATCTTATGCAGTCAGGCCTGTTCCTGCTCTTCTTCTTCCTGGTAAGGCACTTCAGGCTATGGTGGCGGGCGTATCCCTATGCAATCGTGCTCGGTTTTGGAGTTGCGGCTATAGGAGGGTGGGTACCTTACTGGCTTCGTTACGATTTTGGAAAAAACTTTAATACTGTTGTGAAGTACACACCGCCTGTGGCATATATAATCGCTGTCGTTTTCTGGCTTGATGTATTCCGCAGGCCGGAACCTGATATGAGAGTCAAGCTATCTTTCCATCCCGCCGAGGCCCTGCCTGTTGTCAGGCGAACAGTGGAAGCTCTAAAACGCATTCGGGAGGGTCTTAAATGAGCCTGCTCGTTCAGTTCTTCCTTACCGGCCTCGCGGTTTTCCTGATTGCTGTTGCATCTTATTTCTTCAGGCACTATCGGCGCGCCGCCCATCCGCGCGCCCGCAGCCTTTATGACACCATCTCATTCCTGCGCCCACTGAACCTTGAAGATCTGGAAGATGTGCTGGACCACACCACCGAAACTTATCTGGAATTGAACCTTCCCGCTCACAAGTTCAAAGACATGCAGAAAATGCGCACTTCAAGATTCCTTGAGCACCTGGGACGCATGATCCACAACAGCCGTTTTCTTTCCGAATGGGCCCATCACGAGCGTCTCACTGCATGGACGAACGGCGACCAGGAATTGGAAGCTGGCTGCACCGAACTGATCCGCGCCTGCATTGAGACTGCCGGGGGAGTCCGCAGCATTCAGTTCGCAATCCTACGCTGGCGGATGAAAAAGGCAATGTTCCCACTCGCAAAAGTGTTGCACCTCGCTCCGCTGGCCAGCTTTGGCTCTTACAATCTGCTCACCGCCTACGAGCGCATGGCCAATGCCGCCCTCGCCCTCTGCCACGCCCTCGATCCGGAAACCGAAGAGTTGCTGGGCCAGTCGCTCTAGAACACTACTTAAGAGGCGCATCCACGAGCTCTACGGGTTCTCGCATTTTTTTTACAGAAAAATTGCCGGGCTTCGCTGGCTTAGCATTTCTTGACATAGATGTATTAGCTAAACCGGATAGGGTTACACTTCTTTTTTAAAAGTAGCAGCTATTAGAAACATTATTATTTCAACAATCGACCTCAGGTTGAGAGTGTAGCCATGCAGCAACTCGCGCACTGAAGCTGTGTGTGTACTTGTTCTCTATTGACAACCTTGACCCGGTGTAATAAAGAAATAGTTATTCTTCGCCGGCAGCCTTGCCGCGAAATCCTGAGCCACGCTATTTCGAACCCATACCGGGATCCGATCACTCGAGGCTTGTGGCAGATCGCACGCCACGCCAGGAAATAAGTTTCAGCTTTTTGCCAGGAATAATGAGAAGAGACCAGAGCAAGCGGACGTTTGTCGACGGTAACAGATGATCCGCGATGCTTAAACCGGAAAGACATTTAACCCCAACTATCGGAGGTTGCCGTGTCTACTCTTCATTCTGGTCCTTGGCTGTCAGATAAAAAACCGGAAAAATCTGCACCGTCCCATGGTGCACAGCCGGCTGCAAACAGCCAGCCCACGCCTGCGGATGAGCGAGTGCAACAAGTTGCTGGAAATGGTTGAATCAGGGAAGCCCTGCACCATCCGGGGGCTGGCTCGCCGGTTCAATCTCACTCATTATCACCTGTTGCACCTGTTCAAACAGCAGATGGGAATTTCTCTGGGCCACCTGTTGACCAGGCAGCGGTTGTTGCAGGCGGCCAGCCTGCTGGCGGAAAGCAATATTCGCATCAAGGAAATTGCGCATGAAGCCGGGTATGAACACACGTCGAGCTTCGCGCGCGCCTTTCAGCGCCAATTCCGAATGACGCCGCAACGCTACCGGGAGCAGGGCCATTCGCAAGAAAAGCTAACAAAAAGCGCCAAATTCTTTTCAGGTCGCGAAGAATTTGAAAGATAGCAATGCAGAGGACGCAAAGGAGGCAAAGGTAACAAAAGTAGTTAATGTGTATTGAATTTGGCGGTGTGTTGGGCCCTAGGGACCTCACCCGCCCTTGGCTGCGCGGGAAAATTCGTCGCAAGCGTAGCGGAGCCACAACCGAAGCAGCCCGCAGAATTGGCAAACTTGCCATAATCTGTAATTGCCATCATTTGAAAACCAGCCATTAACTGCGAAAGTCAGACTAAGGCGTACACCTGTATCCAACGTAATCCAGAGTAGCTGCATCTTTACCTGATGGGGCACATTAGCCATGGCGATGGCTCGGTGTGGCTAAGTGCATGCACTGCCGTAACACAGATGATTACGAAAAAGGTACGTTTTCCGCACCATTATGTAAATTTGGGATTGCACCTGATTCATAAGTCACTTACTATCGAAAAACCGAGCAATTCTCCCGAAAGTTATCCCGATGATCTGCCGATCTTAGGGATGTAAACAACAAAAACAGCAGCAACAAAGGAAGTTTCTTCGGGTCATTAGGTGTTAGGTATGGTGCAACGGTTCCGAATCCTGGTCGTATTCCTGATAGCTCTTCTGCTTTCAACCATTTCGTTTGCTCGCAGTTCGTCTTCCACCACCACAAAATCTACACGGCGTGAGGGCGGAGTATCGGAAAGCCCGCGGGCGCAGAAACATATTGCGCGGTTGCGCCACAGCCGCGCAACGAACACGCGGCGCCATGCGCGGATGCGGCGGCATCGTTATTATGAGCGGTTCTACACCAGCTCGTTTGCCACCGACATAGTCGACGGCGACAATACTGCCGGGGAAGACCCGGTGGTGCGCCAGGCCGCGATTGACGCCCTGGGCAACATGAACGGCACGGTCGTGGCGATGGACCCAACCAGCGGACGCATCCTGGCGATGGTCAACCAGAAGCTGGCGCTCTCGGAAGGCGCGCAGCCGTGCTCCACCATCAAGCTGTCTGTAGCGCTGGCGGCACTAGAAGAAAAGATCATCAGCCGCGAGACGATGGTCGCCCTGGGACGGCGCTCAAAGATGGACCTGACGGATGCGCTGGCGCACTCCAATAACGCCTACTTTGAGGCCCTGGGACGGCGGCTCGGCTTTGCCAAGGTCAGCTATTACGCCCACCAGTTTGGGCTGGGCGAGCTGGCAGGATTCAATATCGAGGGCGAGCACCTCGGGGTTTATCCCTCGCATGAGTTGGACGCCAAGCTGGGCGGCGTAGGCAAGATGTGTTCCTTCGGCGAAAGCATCTCCATGACCCCGCTGCAGCTTGGGGCGATGGTTTCAGCGATTGCCAACGGCGGTACACTCTATTACCTGCAGCATCCGAATTCACCGGAAGAGGTCGTGAGCTTCCAGCCGCGGATCAAGCGGCACCTCGATATCGGTACGCTTATCCCTGAAATCAGTTACGGCATGATGGGAGCGGTGCAATATGGCACAGCCCGCAGCCTGCGCCTGAACTTCAGCGAAGAGCAAATCCTGGGCAAGACCGGCACCTGCTCCAAAGACGGCACGCGCTTCGGCTGGTTTGCCTCGTATGCCAACACCCAGGTAGGGCGCATCGTAACGGTGGTCTTCCTGCGCGGTGGACGTCCGACGTATGGACCGAAGGCGGCAGAGATTACCGGCAGGTTCTATCGGGCGCTGTATGACCACAAGTTTTTTGAGGCCCCGGCGACGACGGCGACCACGGGCGGGGTGGGAACGAGCAACTGAGTACTCAGTATTTAGTATTTAGTCCTTAGCAAAACCAGAGGCGTCCCGCACGGGACGCCTTATATGTTGCAATTTTCTTTGTGTCCCTTGGTCACCTTTGTGGTTAGAGGTTTTGCTAAATACTACAACCCATCTCATAAATGCGCCGAAATCCACCATCTGAAGCCCATTCATTTTTTTCGCTGTAACGCGGGCCTGAAGGCCCGCTCTTCCACCCATAAATGCGCTAAAGCGCATATATGAGATAGCTTCTAAGTACTACTACTTCACTTTTCTCTCATCACTCGCCACTACTCCATCCCTGATGTAGATGACGCGGTGGGCGTTTTCGGCGATGTCTGGTTCGTGAGTGACCAGGACGATGGTGTTGCCCTTCTTATGCAGTTCGGCAAACAGGGCCATGATTTCGTTGCCGGTCTGGGAATCGAGGTTGCCGGTAGGCTCGTCGGCCAGGATAATTGACGGATTATTGACCAGGGCGCGGGCGATGGCGACGCGCTGGCGTTGTCCGCCGGAAAGCTCGTTGGGCTTGTGGTTCATGCGCTCGGAGAGATCAACGGCAGCCAGCGCACCCTTGGCGCGCTCGATTCTTTGTTCCGCCGGAGTGCCGCTATAGATCAGGGGCAGTTCCACGTTGTGCAGGGCGGTGGCGCGGGCCAGCAGATTGAAAGTCTGGAAGACGAATCCGATTTCTTTATTACGGATGCGGGCCAGTTCGTCGTCATCGAGTTCGCTGACCAGGTTGCTGTTGAGCCAGTAGCGCCCTTGGCTGGGAGTGTCGAGGCAGCCGATCAGGTTCATCAGCGTAGATTTGCCGGAACCGGAAGGGCCCATGATGGCAACGTATTCGCCGCGATCGATGCTGATATTTACGCCGCGAAGCGCGTGCACCTGCTCTGCACCCATCTCATAGGTCTTCCACAGGTTTTCAGTGCAGATGATACAGTTCGCCGGAGGCGTTTTAACTGCGCCTTCGGAAATGTCGGCGACGTGAGTTGCCATGAATTCTCCTACAACTATTTAGACGTCAAACAGGGGCCGAGGTTTACAGCCTTATGCCGCTGGCTTCGCCAGCTCTTTTTAAGATCGCTTCTCGTCCCCACAGCTTGCGCTGTGGGCTAGAAGAATTTCGCCAGCTACGCTGGCTAATCTTGCGCCCTGCGGCGCTGAACCCCGTTTAGCTTCGGTAATCCTCAAGTGAACGGTAGTGCAATAAATTCCTGCGGCCCGGCGGCGCTTGACTACGACTCTTCTTTGGGGGCGACGGAGTTATCGACCTTGACTCCGGCGCCGTTCTTCAATGTACGCAGCACCTTGTAACTGCCGGTGATGATCTCTTCGCCGGATTTCAGGCCGCTTTTTACTTCGATGTCTGTGGTGCCGGTGATGCCGGTCTCCACTTTGCGGAACTCGGCTTTCCGGTTGCCCTTGTTGATCACGAATACACCCTGAATCTCTTCTTTTTCTTTCTTGACCGGAGTTGCCGGGCTGTTCGCGATCCTGGGTTTGTTGTTCTGGGCCTCCAGATCCTCCTTATCGCGGATGGTCAGAGCCTGAATCGGAATGGTCAACGTGTTGTTGGCCGTTCCGGTGGTAATTTTCGCCGTGGCAGAAAGGCCGGGGCGCAGGTTCTGCGGAGGATCTTTCAGAGTCACAATGACTTTGAAGTCTTTGGCTTCCTGGCTGCTGGAGGTGCTCTGCGAGGTAGCCAGACCGCTGGAACGGATGATGGCGTTGTCGCCGATCTGGCTCACGGTTCCTTTAAAAATCTTTCCGGGCAAGGCATCGATAGTGACATCTGCCGATTGGCCGAGTTTCACATTCACGATATCGGTCTCATCGACGTGAACTTCAGCCGTGATCACGGAGAGATCGGCAATCGTCATCAGGGTGCTGCCGGGAGAATTCTGGATGCCCATGACCACGGTTTCACCTTCGCGTACGGGCAGGTTGGTGACTACACCGTCAAAGGGAGCGGAGTAGGTGGTCTTGCCCAGCACGTCACTGGCGCGGGTGAGATTGGCTTTGGCCTGATTGATTTTTCCTTTGGAAGAATCAAGCTCCGCCTGGGCCTGGGCCACGCGCGCCTGGTTCTGGTTTACCGTGGCAGCCGCTACTTCGTAAGCTGCTTTCTTAGTATCGTAATCAGACTTGGGAATCAGCTTGCCGGCATAGAGTTGTTGGGCGCGGTCAAAATCGAGCTTGGTACGGGCCGCATCGGCAATGCTGCTGTTGAGCTGGGCCTGACCGGTCTTCAGGGCGGCCTCAGCGGCCACGGCGTCCGTCTGATTGGTTGCCAAGCCGGCTCTCATGGCAGCTACATCGGCGGCTGATTGCACATTTTCAAGCTGGGCGACAACTTGTCCGCGCTTCACATGGTCGCCTTCCTTGACCATGAGGCGGACAATGCGGCCCATGGCATTGGCGCCCACGTTGACAAAAGTCAGGGGCTTGATTTCCCCGGAGGCGGTGACATACGAGGAAATATCCTGGACCACTACCTTGCCGGTCTGTACGGCGACTACGTTTTTCTGGGTCTGGGTGACCGAAAAACCAACAATGGCGAGGGCCAGCACAATAATGCCCACTATAATGGCGATCTTCTTTGCTTTCATGAATGCCTTCTGAAACTCACTGGTAGAGGGCGGTACACCTGTTTATACGCCACAGGCTGCCAAAAGGTTCCCCCTGGGCAGGTATTACTGCTATTTCGCGAGTCCTTAAAACGATTATAGCGAGTGTCTCCTGCCGGAACCAAGAGATTCTCAATGAAATTACCGTAAAATGCTGTTGCCGAACAGGTTACGGGCGTAAGCCCGCACGGAAATATATGGGGTTTCTAACCAGATTATCTTGATTCCTGAACGGCAAAGACATAGAATTTGAATACGTCTGCTCTTGTAAGGAGTTGTCCCGGTGTTATCCGTCTATTCTCGTTTTCAATCTCTCATTTTTACTGTTGTATTGCTGGTTTCCGGTGGAGTTCTGCTGCACGCTCAAGATTCAAAGCAGCAGAAACAGAAGGATACCGGCACGCAAGCCGTACAGGGCCAGCAGGACTCGCAGGATCAGGAACAGGACCCACTGAAGCGGCCGCTCAGCAAGGAGCAAAAGGAGCAGGGCCGCAAAGAAAAGATGGGCGATTATTACAAGCGGTGGCTCAATGAAGATGTCCGCTGGATCATCACCGATGAGGAGATGTCGGCCTTCAAGAAGCTGAGCACCAACGCCGAGAGAGACCAGTTCATCGAGCAGTTCTGGCTCCGCCGCGATCCCACTCCGGATACGGAAGAAAACGAATATAAAGAAGAGCACTACAGGCGCATCGCCTATGCCAACGAGCATTTTGCGGCCGGCGTCCCCGGCTGGCGCACCGATCGTGGCCGCATGTACGTCATGTACGGCAAGCCCGATTCGATCGACGCGCATCCGGCGGGCGGTCCTTATTTGCGTCCGGCGGAAGAAGGCGGAGGCTCGACCTCAACTTATCCGTTTGAAGTGTGGCGCTACCGCTATCTTGACGGTATTGGGCAGGAAATCGAGATTGAGTTTGTAGATACGTGCGGCTGCGGCGAGTACCACATGACGATTGACCGCTCCGAAAAGGACGCACTCGCGCACGTTCCCAATGCCGGTCTTACCGACATGGAAGCGATGGGAATGGCCAACAAGGCTGACCGTTTCCGCGGAGTAGAGGCGCTGGGCAAGGGCTTCTTCAACAGCGATGCTTCCACGCAGACCAAGCAGTTTGACCGCCTGGAAACCTTCGCGAAATTGAACCGCGCTCCGGAGATCAAGTTCAAAGACCTGGAGGCGGTGGTCAATACCAAAATTCGTTACAACCTGCTGCCTTTTGACGTCCGCGTGGATTATGTGAAGATCACCACAGATACCGTGCTGATGCCGATTACGGTGCAGGTACCGAACCGTGAACTCACCTTCATCAATAAAGATGGAATACAGCGCGGTGTGATAAACATTTTCGGCCGCATGACAACTCTGACCGGCAAGGTGGCGCAGACGTTTGAAGACACCCTGCGGCTGGATGTTCCGGCGGAGTTGCTGGACAAAGTCGTGAGCAACGTAGCTCTGTACTGGAAGGCGCTGCCGGTGCGTCCGGGACATTATCGTCTCGACATCGTGATTAAGGACGTAAACGGCGACAAAATTGGAACCTTTGGACAGGGAATTATCGTTCCGGAATACAGCGACGACAAGCTGGCAAATTCGTCGTTGATTCTGGCAGACGTGCTGGAGCAGGTGCCGAGGACTGAGGTAGGCACTGGAAACTTTGTGATCGGCACCAGCAAGGTACGTCCTAAAGTACAGCCCTCGAACGGCAAACCGGCCAGCTTCAAAAAAGACCAGAAGATAAATCTCTGGATGCAGGTATATAATCTGACTCTGGACGAAAAGACCAAAAAGCCCTCGGCTACTATTGAATACCAGGTTGTGAATGCCACCACAAACCAGCCGGTGGTGGATTTCACTGAGAAGACCGAGCAGATGGGCAACATCGGCGACCAGCTTACTTTGCAAAAAAGCCTGCCGCTTAATGCGCTGGCGCCGGGAGTCTATCAGGTTACAATTAAGGTAAATGATCTGCTTTCAAAGCAGACTGTTTCGCCCACGGCCAAATTCGCAGTCGAGTAGACCTAGGGGACTCACATCTCATCATGGGTGGTGGGTATGGCCCGTAAATTCGGATGCTTAATCGCTGTCCTCCTGGCGAGCGCGCCAGTATTCGCAGTCGCCTCGGGAGAGATTTCCGGATCGATCAAGAACAGCTCCGGTACGGCACAGATAGGAGCTGCGGTGGAGATCTTCACCTCCGCCGCTGCGCTGGGTACCACTGTGTATACAGACGCCCAGGGACATTACAGTGCCCAGAACCTCACACCGGGTGTCTATTTTGTTAAAGTTACGGCTGCCTCGTTCCTTCCGTCCTTACGCCAAAATGTGAACCTGCGCGCGGGTGCCCGCATAGTGGTGAACCTGACCCTCAATACCCTGGCGGACGCCTTGAAGCTGATTCCGCCGAAGCGTCCGGCAAACGCAGACCCGGATGACTGGCACTGGACGTTGCGTTCGGCCGCCAACCGCTCTGTGCTGCGCGTGTTTGACAATGGGCCGCTGGTGGTCGTTTCGGAATCCGATGATCCTGATGACCGGGTGCTGAAGGCTCACGTAGCTTTTATTGCCGGCTCAGAAGCAGATGGATTCGGCAGCGCCGGTGAAGTTACGACCAGGTTCTCGCTGGAAAAGTCGCTGTTCAGCTCTGACCTGTTGTCATTTAACGGCAATATAGGATCATCAGGCTCGCCCAGCGGAGTGTTGCGCGCTTCTTACAGCCATGATTTCGGCAATGGCGCGAAGCCCCAGTTTACGGTTACCTACCGGCATCTGGCTTCGCCCGGAATGGCAGTGCAGAACGCCGCCTACTCGGCGATGGGAATGACTGCTTCGGATCATATGTCCGTGGCGGGCTTTATTGACTTGAATTATGGCACGGACGTGCAGGCGATCCAGTTTGCCCGGCGGGTGACGGCGGTGCGTCCTTTTGGCGCCGTCGATGTGCATCTCTCCCCCACTATGCTGGTGGAGTACCGCTACACGACCAACCAGCCTGATCCGCGGGGAGAAAAAGACTTCGTGACGGCCCCGGCTGATCTCAGCGAGTCCGGGCCGCGCATGGTTCTCAGAAATGGCGTAGCCGACGTAGAGCACGCGCAGCATCAGGAGATTTCGGTTTCGCGCCGCGTAGGCAACAGCAATACGGTTTCAGCGGCATATTACGCCGACCAGGTTCTGAATATGGTGCTTACCGGAGCAGGCGATCCTTCCAGCTATTCAGATAATGTGCTCTCCGATGTTTACTCAGGCACGTTCTCCTACAGCGGCGGACGGCTGAGCACTACCGGCACACGCTTCATCTTCCAGCACAAATTTTCTGATGACCTTACAGCAACGCTCGACTATTCCACAGGCGGCGTTGCAGCGTTGCGAACGCCAGTGAGCGCGTGGCAGGATGTTTCTCACTCGGTGACCACGGACAGGCAGCATTCGCTGGGAGCGAAATTCAGCGGATACATACCCGTCTCCCACACCCGCTGGACTACCTCTTATAAATGGACCAGCGGCAATGCGCTCTCACCGGTGGATGAGTTCAATGCCTCACCCGGACAGATGGATTCCTTCCTCAGCATCTTTATCCGCCAGCCACTGCCCGCCACATCATTCATTCCAGCCAAAATGGAAGCGCTGGTAGACGTGCGCAACCTGATGGCGCAGGGATATGTGCCGGTGCTGGGACAGGATGGCCATACTCTTTATCTGGTGCAGTCAGCGAGGGCAGTAAGAGGCGGCCTGGCGTTTACATTCTAGAGGCAGCTTCCAGCTCTTAGCTGCTAGCTCCTGGCTTGAGTATCTTGATCCCAGACATTTTCTTGTAACTTGCAGATCCTATACGAAAGATTTATCCACGCAGCCAAGGGCGGCTGCGCTCTATCAGGATTCTCATTTGGGTGTGGCTTTGCAGGATCAACATAAGGCCTCCCATCCTCCACTGGCGTCGAGAAACTGTCGGGATGACGTCGGTTTGTGTAGTTGACATTCATGGGACATTCATCGACGTTCTTCGGGACTTCAGATTAATTGCTGATGGTGCGGGGGAAAGTTGGTACAATCCTCGCATCTCCTGCGGTTCAATGCAGTTAAGGTTTATCAGACCCGGATGCCTGCTATTGTTTGTTGTGCTGGCCGGCGCAATGAACTGCGTGCTCAACGCTGCGGAAGTCCTGCGCTCGATGCGTATCAGCGTCCTTGATAACAATCGCCACCCAGTTGCAGGCGCAACCGTCGTTCTCAACATCAATAACACAGCGCATTCGCTCACAACCAATGACAAGGGAGAGGCGACTGCTCCCAGTTTGCCGGTGGCGGGATTTAAACTCAATGTGAGCAAAGATGGTTTCCAGCCGGTCAGCAAGCAGATCACTCCAGATGCCGGAGTTTCAAGCGTAGAGATTGAGGTGGTGCTGGTTCCCCGGCTGGAAAAGCGGGAAACCGTGGTGGTGCAGGCGCCTGCGGCAGCAGAGCAGGCAGGCAGCGCGCCGCAGGAACTGGGGCGGCAGCAGATGAAGAATGCTCCCAGTCATCCGGCGACCGTGATTGATGCGCTGCCGCTCCTAGGTGATGTGCTGCGCGGGCCGCAGGGTGTGGTGATGGTAGGCGGAGAGGAAAAGCATTCCGCACTGCTGGTGAACTCCGTCGATATGACCGATCCGGCTACAGGCCAGTTTGGCATGACTGTGCCTATCGATGCGGTGGAGAACCTGAGCGTTTCCACATCACCGTATCTTTCCCAGTACGGCGGCTTCACCGGAGGCGTGGTCTCTACGGTTACGCGCGGCGGTGGGGAGAAGTGGGATTTTGAGTTGAATGATCCATTCCCGGATTTCCGCATCCGGAGCGCGCACCTGGTAGGAGTGCAATCGGTTTCACCCCATATCAATTTTGGCGGGCCGCTGATCAGCCAGAAGCTTTACTTCTTCGACGCGGCGGAGGTGGTGATCGACAAAACGCCGGTGCGCACCCTGCCTTTCCCGGTGAACGAGACAAAGACCACTTCGGAGAACTCGTTCACGCAACTCGATACCATCTTTTCTCCTGCGCATACGCTGACCAGCACATTCCATTTCGCGCCACAGGAGACGCGCTATGCGAACCTGAGCTTCTACAATCCGCAGGCGGTCACGCCCAATATCGATATGAAATCGCGGGCGCTGGCAGTCACCGATCGAGTGACGCTGAAGGGCGGCATTCTGCAGAGCACCGTTGCCGGCGAGAAGTTTGATGCCGCGGTTACGCCGCAGGCCATTGGAGAGATGATTGTCACGCCGGTAGGCAACCAGGGCAGCTACTTCAGCGATCATCGCCGGGAGTCTTCGCGGGTGGAGTGGCTGGAGAATTACAGCTTCACTCCAGTAAAGTTCAGCGGCACGCATAATTTCCAGGCCGGAAGCATCTTTTCTTACAGCGATGATGAAGGCAGTTTTCTGGCGCGTCCGGTGAACATTCAGGATTTGAATGGCAACCTGCTGAAGCGGATCGAGTTTACCGGCGGGAGTCCTTTTAGCAGGACGGACTTCGGCATGGCGGGCTTCGTGCAGGATCACTGGTCACTGAGACAAAGTTTCTCGCTGGATGGCGGCCTGCGCCTGGAGCAGCAGAGCATTACCGGGACAACACGATTTGCGCCGCGCGCCGGTTTTGTGTGGACTCCACCCATTGACCAGAAGAAGACCGTTATCCGTGGCGGCATGGGCGTGTTCTATGACCGGGTACCGCTGAATGTGTATGCTTTCCATAATTACCCACGCGAGGTGATCACCACGTTCAGCTCGCAGGGCGACGTAATCGACGGCCCAACAACTTTCCTGAACGTGATTGCGTCTTCCATGCATCATGTGCATTCCGTAAGCCGCAGGAACCGCGCCGGCAACTTCGCTCCGTATAGCATTGGATCGAGCGTGGAAGTGGAGAGGGCCATCACTTCCAAATTCAAAGTGCTGGCGAAATACAGCTTCAGGAACTCTCATGGGCTGGTGGAAGTTTCTCCGGAAACTTTGAAGAATGGAAGAAGCGCGCTGGTGGAGAGGGACTCCGGCAATGCCGAGTACCGCGAATTCCAGATCACCGCTAACGTGGGCCAGGAAAATGGACGGAAGCTGTTCTTCACTTACACGCGCAGCCAGAGTTTCAGTGACCTGAATGAGTCGAACAGCTACGTAGGGAACCTGTCATTCCCGGTCTTTCGGCCTGACTTTTTTGTGCGCTCATCTACCGATGTGCCCAACCGGTTTATCATTTGGGGCGATTCGCGTCTACCATGGAAGATGCGCATCATTCCCATGGCGGAATACCGCACAGGCTTTCCATTTTCGATCATGGATGCTTACCAGAATTTTATCGGCGTACCCAACGCTACGCGCTTCAGCAGCTATTTTTCACTGGATGCGCGCCTGATGAAAGACCTTCCGGTGAATCAGAAGTACACGCTGCGTTTATCGGTACGAGGATTGAACCTGACCAACCATTTCAACGCCATCCTGGCACATTCGAATACCGCAGACCCACTGTTTGGGGCTTTCTTCGGGAATTATGGGAGAAGGTTTAAGCTGGATTTCGATGTGTTGTTTTAGCATAAGCATCCAAGAGCTATTTACCGCAAAGGAATCTTTAGCCGCTGATAAACGTTGATGACGCTGAAAAATCAAAACCCTTTACCACTGATTACACAGACGAGCACAGATCAGTAGGAGATCACCAAATTGTCTGAATTCCTGCCGATTGAAGCTGAAGAACACAAAGGCAGCCCAGAAGAGAAGCAAAAACCTTGCCGCTGATGACACTGATGAAGGGATAAACGATGACTTTCGGGAAATGTCACAGATTCAGCCATGCTGCAACCTGGTTTAAAAAGCAGCATAGAATTGGCAGGCGCTACTCGTTCAAGAAGGGAGCTTGCCGTGAAAGAGAACAGGAAAAAGTTAATCTTGAATCAGGAAACATTGAGAAATCTTTCCAACGATAAAACCAACCACTTCTTTATCACCCAGATCAGGACGATCTGTGGCGGCTGTCCTACCGCAGCGGGAATGAATTAGCGAAAAGGAAACAAGCCTTCCCATCTTTTGCAGATGGGAAGGCTTCAGCACACGAATCAGGCAGCTTCGCTGCGTTCCACATTTTCTTCCGCATAGAACTGTTCTGTTTCAGTGGAGCCAGCGAGGGCCACGGTGGAAGACTGTCCATTGGCGATGGTCTGGGCGATCTCGTCGAAATATCCAGTGCCAACAAAGCGCTGGTGGCGCACGGCAGAATATCCAGCAGTTTCGGCGCTCTGGAATTCCTTTTCCTGCAAGCGAGCGTAGGCGGCCATGCCTTCGGTGGCGTAGTGGCGGGCCAGCTCGAACATGCTGAAGTTCAATGCATGGAAGCCTGCCAGGGTCACGAACTGGAACTTATAGCCCATGGCTCCCAGTTCCCGCTGGAATTTGGCGATGGTCGTGTCGTCCAGCTTGCGCTTCCAGTGGAAGGAGGGCGAGCAGTTGTAGGCCAGCAGTTTGCCGGGGAACCTTTCATGGATAGCTTCGGCAAAGCGCCGCGCCTCATCGATATCAGGCTCAGAGGTCTCGCACCAGATCATGTCGGCATACGGAGCATAGATCAGGCCGCGGGCAATGGCCGCATCCAGCCCGCCTTTGTATCCCAGGAAGCCGTCATTGGTGCGCTCGCCGGTCAGGAAATCCACGTCGCGAATGTCACTGTCAATGGTCAGCAGCTTGGCGCTATTCGCGTCTGTACGGGCGATCAGGACAGTAGGGATGCCGCAGATATCGGCAGCCAGACGGGCAGCAGTGAGTTTGCTGACAAATTCATGCGCAGGTACCAGAACTTTTCCGCCCATGTGGCCGCATTTTTTGGCGGAGGCAAGCTGATCCTCAAAATGCACGCCAGCGGCGCCGGCCTCGATCATGGCCTTCATGAGTTCAAAGGCATTCAAGCAGCCGCCGAAGCCGGCTTCGGCATCGGCAACGATGGGGGCAAACCAGTGGATGCCGTTCTTGCCTTCGGCATGATGAATCTGGTCGGCGCGCATAAAAGCATTGTTGATGGCTTTCACTACAGCGGGGACGCTGTTGGCCGGATAAAGACTCTGGTCGGGGTACATCTGTCCCGCGAGATTAGCATCACCGGCGACCTGCCAGCCGCTGAGATAAATGGCTTTCAACCCGGCCTGTACCTGCTGCACGGCCTGGTTGCCGGTTAATGCGCCGAGGGCGTGGACATAATCTTCCGTATGGAGCAGTTCCCATAACCGTTCCGCACCCAGGCGGGCAAGGCTGTATTCCACGTGGAGGGTGCCGCGCAGCCGCACCACCTCCTTGGCTGAATAAGGCCGGGTTATGCCCTTCCAGCGGGATTCATTGGCCCATAGGGTTTCGAGCTGAGTCTCAGTAAGTTGCACGATCAAGCCTCCGTTCCATTTCGCATCTACAGCAGGTATGAATGCGACTTTATTATGATGTGCAGGCTGTACAATGCATCAAACGGAGTAGTCCGAATCGGACGAGTCGGACGAAGCGGAAAGATGGATGATCTGGTGACCGGAAGATCGGGTGATCTGGTAAACCAAAAGCTCACCACAGATGAACACAGATAAACACAGGTTTTAAAAGCCTGTTGAGATTTGGGTTTGGCTAGCTGCTAATTGCTATGACTACATTGCATGGCACAACGAAAAACCGAGGTTCCGGATGCGCTGCTGAATGAGTTGAAAGAGCATGTGGCGGCCAGGCAGGTAAGCCAAGGCATTGCCCTGCTCGACAGTCATGCGCATCTGTTTAAGTCGCTCGATCCGGAGCAGCGCAATGCGGCTGCCTTCGCCGGTTACCTGGCGCAGTGGGTGGATATCGGCTACCGCGAACCGGCGCTGCTGGAGAGACTCCTGGCGCGTTTCCCCAGGCAGGCGCGTGCCCGGCTGCCGCTTTGCGACTACCTGCAACTGCGCATGGCTGAGGGGCTGCTCGCTCTGCTGCATGACGAACCTGACGAGGCACTGCCGCACTTCGATCTCGTCCTTTCGATGCAAGACGAAATCGAGGAAAAGGAACTGGTGGCCATCGCCCAGTTCTGGAATGCTCGCTGCCACCGCAAGAAAGGGGAATATGACGAGGCGCTGAAGCATGCGGAAAAAGCCCGCAAATTTGCTTCTTCCCTGGGCTTTCCCAAAATGGCGGCGGTGATGCAGGTGCTGGAAAGCTGGATCCTGTTTCAAAAAGGGCATCTGCGCGACGCTACCCGGATTCTGGATCAGGCAGAACAGGTGCTGCGTCATACTGACGATCACATCACGCTGGGCAATATCTATTCGGCGCACGGGCGCATGATCCGCCGCCAGGGGCGCTATAACGAAGCCCTGAAGTTCTTCACCCGCGCCATTGACGAGTTCCGCAAGCGCAGCTCTGAACACCGCAACCTGGCGCGCTCCCTGGCCAACATTGCCTATGTGCAGCGCCTGGTGGCGGTGCAGATCAGCAAGGAAATTGACGCGGAGTCGGCGCGCCGCCGCAAGACCGGCAACGTCTCAGCCTCAGGCAACAAAAAGCAGCGGCAGCGGGAAATATATGAGCACATGCGCGAGCAGGCATTCGCGAACCTGGAGCAGGCCGAACGAATTTACCGCCACCACAATCACCACCATGGCATCGGCAGTATCTATGAAAATCGCGGGCTGCTTTATCTGGATATTGGCGACCTCGACAATGCCGGATCACAGGCTGCTCTGGCTTACAGCGTGGGTAAAGAAGAAGATGATTTCATCCTGATGGCACGTTCCCGCCTGCTGCAATGCACCATTGAAAACGCAAAGCTGGAAGAGGAACTTGAGGGCAGCACGCAATCATGGGAGCATGCCCATGCTGCCCGCGAGTATGCGCGCGAGGCCCTGGAAGCTGCCCGGCACACGCAGAACCAGCGCCTGATCGCCCGCGCTCATATCCGGCGGGGGCTGACCTCATGCAATCCATTTTTCAATGACACCGAAGATGCCAAGCACTGTGCCGATGCAGCGAACTCCCTGCTGCGGGCCGTGGATTATGACGATCTTTGGGAAGAACTGCAGTTGCTGAAACAGAAGATCGTGCCCAAGGGCAACATCGATCCGGTACTGCGCTCGTGGTCCCAGGGCATCACCGGCGACAAGAGTTTTCAGGAACTGGCGGAGCAGTTTGCAGAACTAGTGATCCCGAAGGTATGGGAGAAGGAAGGAAAAAAGGTGTCGCGGGTGGCCACGAGGCTTTCTATCTCACCGAAGAAGGTGCGGCGGATTCTGGTGCGGCTCGGCAAGATTAAAAAGGGAAGTTGAGAAAGGCTTTTCCACAGCGTAGCGAAGCCACAACCAAAGGCTTTAACCGCAGAGGACGCAAAGGACGCAGAGGAAGCAAAAGTAGTTTATGTGCATTGAATTTGGCGGTGTGTTGCTCCCTATGCACCGCAAGTTTGTGAGCTGGCGGGTTGCGGGAGCATCACGTGATCAACCAGCATGTCCTCATGGTCGGCGGCGGCCAGGGCGTCGAGCTTCACGTTGTTGCGCCCGCTATTTTTGGCATCGTAAAGGGCCCCATCAGCCCGCTGGAGCAAGCGCCCTATATCGGCGCTGCCATCGGCCAGAGTTGCTCCCAGACTGATGGTGGTGTCAAGTTTTGCCTGCCCACAGCTTATAGGCACATCGGCGATGCAGTGGCGCACCCGTTCGGCCACGTCCTGCAACGCCTGCCGTCCACAACCGGGCGCCACGATCAGGAACTCTTCGCCGCCATAACGTCCCAGAAAATCATAGGAACGCAAGGCAGCTTTCATGCGTCCGGCAACTTCCAGCAGGACTTCATCCCCTGCGGCATGGCCGTAATTATCATTAATGCGCTTGAAATGGTCTACGTCTACGAGTATGGCCCCCAGGCGGTTTTTTTCGCGGGCACATCTCTCCATCTCGCGTTGCAGCAACCGCAGAATGGCGCTGCGGTTGTAGAGACCGGTAAGGCCATCATGGCTGGCCCGGAACTCTGACGCGGTGAGTGCGCCCAGCAGTCTTTCCTGCAAGTCGGCAATGCGTTCTCCTATACGCAGGCGCGCGCGGAGTTCCTGGGGATCGAAAGGCTTGGTAAGGTAATCGTCTGCACCGCCGTCCAGCCCGCACAGGACATCGGCTTTATCGGTCCGGGCAGTAAGAAGCAACACATAGGTATACATCTCGTTTTGCGCGGCACGCAGATGCTCCACCACCTCGGTCCCATTGAGGCCGGGCATCATCCAGTCAAGAATCGCAATACGCGGCGCGTTGGGGGCCTGTAGTTCCTTGAGGGCTGCGGTGCCGTCCTCTACCTCGATCACGTCATACTTCCAGTCGTCCAGCAACCGCCGCAAGAGGCGGCGTGAAACCACCCCATCTTCCGCAATCAGGACTTTTGTACCCATAGTCGTTGCTTCACCTTCGAGAACATTCTTCTCTTGCTTTATCGGCAATTCGGTAATGGATTTTTATACATATTTTTTCGCCGCCAGCATATCAATCGCCTACTGGCCATCATTGGCCACAGCTACCTGGTGTCCGTGTTTTTGCAACAGACTGACAACCAGTACCTGGTTCACGTAATTGTCTTCAGTAATCAGAATGTACAGCGAGTCGCCGCTGGTCCAGAAGCAGACCCCAGAGCCGGATCGGATTCGTTCTCCATGCGATGCCCTGCAACCGCAGTTACCTTTGCGTCCTCTACGGTAAAAGGTTTGGTTGTGGCTCGCCACGCTGTGGTTAAAGGTCTTTTGGTTGTGGCTCCGCCAAGCTGTGGTTAATCCTTGGATGTGGTCTTGCTAGACGTCCAGCAATGGCAGGCCGCTTTCTTCATCTTTGACGCGGTGCAGCTCGACAGGCCATTGTGCCAGATACAGCTCTACCGTGGGTCTGACAGTCGCGTTCAGCAGGTGTCCGGCCCAGGCGCTGCCGTCAGATTTGCCGATCACCACGTGAGCGTGCAGCTTAGGCTTGCCTTCATGCATGCTGAGATTGCCATTCAGAGACACGAGTTCAACCTGCTCGCGAATCGGAATTGGGTTGTATTCTTTGGTGTTCCAATCGAAGAAAGCCAGCGTTATCTCTGAGAGGCCGCCGATAGCGGTAAGCTGCGCGGCCTGAATGTGGTGCTCTGTGGCAAAACTGACAATGCTTTCGGTCAGATTATCACCCGTAGAAAACACCAGAAGAAAAGTCCTCTGACCATCGTGATTGTGCAGGAGCGTGTATTTCATCGAAAGATTCTCAAAATCTTTACCGCAAAGGGCGCGCCGGACGCAAAGACAACAGGTATTTTGTACTTAGTTTTTAGTATTTAGCAAAACCACACCACCCGAGAGCCCAATACCGCGAGCTCAGGCGGACCACTTCGGTATCCTGTATGCCTTTGCACTTAAACTGCATACGGGAATGTTTCCGGTAACTCGCCTTCTTCCCAGATACTGCTGCGTTCCAGCGGTTCGAGGGCGCGGGTGCTGTCAATGTGAATGATCGCATCGAATTGCTCGCCTATGCACGCATGAAAATAATGGCTCACGCGCTCTGAATGCGGCGCATAGATCACGCCGATGGCGCGCTCCAGCCGCTCTCCTAGAGCCGATTTCAACCCTGGATTGTTACGAAGCAACAGTAGGAACTCTTTTATATCCGTCTCATGAAACAGCTCTTCGTAACTCTTCGGCAGACCCGGGCGGACATTCTTGCGCTCAGCATCGCCGCCCCAGTCGGATGCGGCCGTCACCGTGCCGTGATATGTCGAAAATCCGATAAAAACAGCCTGATTTGCATAACTTTGACGGACAAGTTGCCCCACGTTCAGCTCGCCTTGTTCGCCCATCTGCGTGGCGCGTGCATCACCGAGATGCGAGTTGTGTGCCCAAACGACCAGTTTCGACTCGGGGCCAAGATGCTGTGCGATGGATTCGAGCGTCTCCATCATGTGCGTATCGCGCAGGTTCCAGGAAGAGATGCGTCCCTGAAACATGCTGCGATAATACTGCTCTGCATTCTTGACCACGCGGGCGTTCTGCTCGGCGGCCCAGAATTCATCCGGTTCTACTTTTCCATCGCGGGTAGCCAGATCAGCGGCCCGGCGGCGCATTTCAACCAACTGGGCTACGACTTCGTTTTCACAGCTCGACTCCAGATCAAAGCTGGCCGCATAGCCGTAAGATTGCGGATCGTCTCCGATGTGTTCAAAGCAGGAATAGCGGTAGCGGGCGCGCTGGGCTGCGTCAGGATCCACTTTATCCAGGTAAACCAGCACTGCCTGCATGGAAGCATGCAGCGAGTAGAGATCAAGACCGAAGAACCCGGCTTTGCGCTTGTCTTTTTCTAGATTGTCATTGTGATCGCGCAGCCAGCCGACGAAATCCAGCACGTCGGCGTTGCGCCACATCCATGCGGGAAAGCGGCGGAACTCTCCCAGCGCTTCGTTGGCATTCGCATCAGGACCACGCGCGTGTACAAAACGGTGTACCCGGTAGGCATCCGGCCAGTCGGCCTCAGCGGCAACGCCCTGGAAACCTTTTTCCGCAATCAACCTTTTGGTGATCTCCGCGCGCCTGCGGTAGAACTCATGCGTGCCGTGCGAGGCTTCGCCGATCAGGACAAATCGGGCATTCCCAATAAACTCAAGCAGCGTATCGTAATCGTCCATTCCTCCGCGCAACGCTATGGCAGAGTTGCGGATGGTCTGCAGGGTTTTCGTAGCCATGTATGATGCGATGCGCTGAGCCGTTCCGGGAGTTTTACATAGATCCAGAGGAGCAATGAGTTTAGTGCGGCTCCTTTCCGCCTGCATCGGGAACAGATCTTGTGAAATCAGGACGCGGTTTTGAGGGCAATTCCAGCTCTGATGTTGAAAAAATATTTGCCTCAAAAGGACTGCTCTTCGCGAATTGAGGGGTATCGCCACTGGCCAGCGATAGTCTCAATCGGTATCCCCTGGGGAGAAGCGCAGAAACCGGAAAGAGCGTCAGGTCTGCTTCGAACTCCTTGCCCTGCGGTATCTCTTCGAGGTCGCGCTGCAGATAGGAATGCAGTGTCTGCTGCGATGGATCGACTTTGCGCAGCTTGAGCCGAAGATACCCCTCGGTCAAGTAGTAGGTTTTGCCCTGAGGATCGACTGCGGTGAGATAGGCCATCACATCGGCGTCTGGAATATTGCCGGAAAGACGGAGACGAAGCAGCGGCTGTCCGGTGATCTCTATCGGCGTATCTAAAGCTGGACCAAGAAATAGTGGCAGGGCCTCAAATTTATCCATGACCTCGCGGTAGGAAATATTTCCGCCTGTGACCTGGGAGCTCCAGCGATTTTTATCTCCGGTGGAAGTCGCAGGCAACTGCACGGAAACACGACCGGCGGCAGGGTGCAGACCCAGCGTGTGGTCCGGTTCAAGATAGTACGTAAGAGGTGAAAGTCCGGAAGGAGGCCACACAGTGGTGGAATGCCATGTATTTTCGCCAACCGTGTAGTAGTAAAGACGGCGATCAGAGCTTGCCTGGTCAGGCGCATCCTTGAGGTAATGCTGAAAGAAGCGCAGCAGTTCCAGCGTCTGCTGGCGTTGTCCGGGTACCGGAGGAGTACCGGAAGGCAGGAAAGGGTTTGCGTCCATACCCCCGCCATGGTTCCATGCTCCTATGAAGACGCGCTGCTGGTTATCGATTGTCTGAAAGCGCCGCAGCGTGCCCTGGACCGTGCCCGCATCGAACCAACTGGCAAAAATCATCATAGGCACCTGCGATTTCTTGAGTTCCCCAACTACTCCCGTGACGCTCATATCATTCCAGGCACCTGTAAGGCCGGAAACCTGTGAATCAAAGAACTCGGCTTTGCGGGCCGCTGCGTAGACATCGAAATTCTGCTTATGTTCGGCCACTGCCAATTTCAGCAACGATCCATCACTGTCTGTTTCCACTCGTTTTGCGGCTGCGCCCGCATCTTCCTCGGCCGTCTCCTGGCCCCACAGGCGGATCAATAAATCGTTGAAGACTCCTCCAGGATGCAGCAGGTCGGTGTAGTAGTTGAAGTCGCTGTAGAGCGGGGCGACAGCGCGCACTGCGGGATGTCCGCTGGCGGCCAGCAACTCTGCCGTGGTGCCATCGTAGGAGCCACCGAAAGCGCCTACCCGCCCATTGGACCATGGCTGCTTCACGATCCAGTCCACGACTTCGCGCATATCACCCACAGTGGCTTTGCCATAGCGCACAGTCCCGAAAGAGGCGCCGGTGCCTCTTTCATCCATAAGAACATAGGCAAATCCATGCACGGGAAAGAACTTGAAGTTCTGTGGAATGGATCCATCCACCGGCATGCGGCCATAACGCGTGATGCGCATCACGGCCGGCAACTTGCGGCCGGACTCAAGACCTTTCGGCAGGATCACATCCAGGGCGATCCGCGTACCGTCTTTCATCGGCAGGTAGAGTGAAGAATCCTGGACATCCTGAAACTCTGGCTTAGCCGCCGGAGCATCAAAGGGAGATTGCTGAACTGCCAGCGCCGGACTAACGAACAGAAGAAGATAAAGAAGTTTTTTCATGACGTCTCTTTGATTTTGCCTTTGCTTTGGATATGGATTTGGATTTTGATCTGGCCAGGAATCGAGCGGAGGACGAGCCAGCCAGCAAGTCAAACAGCATCTCCGCCAGAAGTGGGAAGCCCGCGGCTGCCGCGGGAACACGCCGCCGCCGGGTGATAAAGCCCAGATAGGCATAATAAGCCAGTTCCGCCCGATCTGGTTTGCCGGTCAGTTGAGTGAAGAACTGCAAACGCCGGCGCTCTACCTGATTCACCCTGCGCGCCACGTCTGCGGACATCGAGGCCCAGGCGAACATGGCCGCATCCGAAGGGGCTTCTCCCCTCTCGCTGAGCACCACAGTGGTCTTGATGATTTCGAGCAGGTGGCGCAGGCCTTCCCGCGGATCAGGATGTGCGAGTGCGTCTCTGGTCAGGGTGGCCGTCTCCTCTTCCCACTCGCGCAGCAGGGCTTCCAGAATTTCATTGCGGTCTTTGAAATGCCAGTAAAAGCTGCCCTTGGTCACATTCAAAGTGCGCGCAAGCTTTTCCACGCGCACGCTGTCCGGGCCTGTGTGCAGCAGGGCCAGCCGCGCCGCCCGCATCCAGTCTTCCCGGCCAAGCCGTCTGTCATTTTCCATACGGTAGCGTATGGTAGTTCAATCCTGAACGAATTGTCAATACGGTACCGTATGGTGCTTATAGAAGAAACAGGCAGTGCTGCGGGCAACCGGTATGCCTGTTATTCAGGGAAAGACCGCCGGCAGCACGAGACAAAGCTAAGAGCCAATGGCCAAAAGCTAATGGCTGCTTTTTAGTGCGCCATCGCTTCGGCCGCTCCGTGGGTGTGCTTGGGACGCTTCATGAGAAGCACCAGCGGCAACATGCATAAAAACAATACCGACAAAAGAAAGAAAGCATCGATATAAGACATCATGGCCGCCTGCCGCTGCACCATGCCAAAAAGCGCCGCATACGCCTGTCTGGTAGCGGTAGCCATATCCATGCCGCGCGCCATGAAACCGCGAATCATCGACTCGAACGTAGCATTTGCCGCCGGATTGAAGCGATTTACATTAGCACCGAGATCATGGGTGTGCTGCTGCATGTGGCGGGCGACAGTGGTCGTCACGGCAGCAATGCCAATGCTCGCGCCGATGTTGCGCATCAGATTGAACAGGCTGGTGGCATTGCCCATCTCTTCTTTCGGAATGGGATCGTTGGTGATGGTAGTCAGTGGCACAAACAGCAGTCCCATCGACGAGCCCTGCAGCAACTGTGGCCAGAAGATGTCCCAATAACCGGCATTCAGATTCAACTTAGACAAGAGGTACAGGCTGTAAGAACAGACGATCAGGCCACTCGCCAGAAGTTTGCGCGGCTCGATCTTCGACATGAGCATGCCCACAACCGGCATGAACAGGAACGATCCCAAACCGCGCGGCAGCATAGCCATGCCTGCTTCAAGAGCGGAATATCCCATCAGCGTCTGCAGCCATACCGGAATCAATACGGTGCTGCCATAGAGCACAAAGCCGAGCACCGTCATCAGGAACACACCTGTACTGTAGGTGCGTATCTTGAACACCTTGAGGTGGACGACCGGATCGCGCGTCATCAACTCACGGATCACAAAGAAGATCAGCCCGGCCACCGCCAGAATGGCAAGGATCAACATGAAGTGAGAGGCGAACCAGTCTTCTTCCTGGCCCTTATCGAGAAGCACTTGCAATGCGCCAATACCGAGGGCGAGGAAGCCAATGCCCCAGTAATCCACCCGCCGTCCCTGCTGCCGGATGTACGGCGGATCCCATATAAATAATGACGCCATGGTAATGGCGGCCGCGCCTACAGGAAGATTGATGTAGAACAGCCAGCGCCAGCTATAGCTGTCAGTGATCCAGCCGCCGAGCACCGGCCCCAGCATTGGAGCTACGACGATACCGAGCGCCCAGAAGGCCATGGCTTTGCCGCGCTGCTCCGGAGGAAACGCCTCCATCATGATGGCCTGCGAGAGCGGCTGCAGTCCTCCGCCGGTCGCTCCCTGAAAGACGCGGAAGATAATGAGCGCAGGCAGGTTCGGCGCAATGCCGCACAGGAAGGAAAACACCGTGAAGCCGGCCACCGACATCAGCAGAATGCGGCGGCGTCCGAAGCGACTGGAGAGCCATCCGGTCAGCGGCAGCACAATCGCGTTGGAGACCAGATAAGAAGTCAGCACCCAGGTCGCTTCGTCGGTGCTGGCCGAGAGGCTCCCCGCAATGTGCGGCAGGGAGACGTTGACCACAGTGGTGTCCAGCACCTCCATGAAGGTGCCCAGCATCACTGAAATAGCGATGATCCACGGATTGATGACCGGAATGCTGGAACGCTCTGGCATCTATTTCACAAAGACGGTTGGCACCACTGACATTCCCGGCCTTAACTGATGGTTCGGGTCCTGGCCTTTATCAATTCGGATACGCACCGGAATGCGCTGCACCACTTTCACGTAATTGCCCGTGGCATTTTCCGGAGGCAACAAGCTGAAACGCGCTCCGGTAGCGCCGCCGATGGATTCGACTGTGCCGTTGTAGTCGCGCCCATAGGCATCCACGGAGAATTTGACCTTCTGACCCGGATGGGTATTCTTGAGCTGCGTTTCCTTGAAATTGGCGGTCACATAAAGGTCGTCAAGATTCACGATGGAAAGCAATGGCTGCCCGGCCTGGATGACCTGCCCCGGCTCCACATTTCTCTTGCTCACGATGCCCGCAACGGGCGCAACAATCTTTGCATATTGAGTGTTCAATTCCGCCTGTGCCAGAGCTGAGCGGGCCCGATCCACCTGGGCAAGAGCAGCATTGGCGCGTGAACGTATTACCTTGATCTGCTCCGGCACGGTGCCTGCGGAAGCCGCCTGCGCATTGGCCTGAGCCACACGGCTCTGGGCGGTGGCCACGGCGGATTGTGCAGCATCGAGCGTAGCGCGGGATGCTGTAGCCGAGGCCACGGCAGCATCGTATTGCTGCTGGGAAACCTCATCTTTTTTCACCAGGCTTTCCATCCGCCTGAGGTCCGCTTCCAGCTTGTTGTAGTTTGCCTGGGCTTCCTGCACTCGCGCCTGCGCGGCATCTACTTCTTTTTCCGCGGCTTTCACGGCTGCATTGGCAGCAGTGAGCTGGCTGGAACTTGTGGTAGTGGTCAGCGGGATGCTCACACTCGCGGCGGCGGCATTGGCTTCGGCATCGGCCAGATCGGCGCGTGCGCGCTGCACCGCAATGTCATAGTCTTTGGGATCAAGCTCCACCAGCAGATCGCCCGCTTTCACGAACTGGTTATCGTCGGCATGAACACGCAACACCATGCCTGAAATCCGCGCGCTGATAGGATCGATGTGTCCGTCAATCTGCGCATCGTCAGTCGATTCACGTACAGAGTAGTAATGCCAGACAAAGATTCCAGCGCCGATAATGAGCAACAGCAGGCCCAGCAGAATCCATTTTGCGTAGGGACGCTCCCGGAAAAATCCGGCAGCCCGCTCCCGGCCTGAGCGCCGCTCCGCCACCCTGCGCTCCACCGGTTTGGGCTGAAGCTGTTCCTTTTCCTGCACGTCCTCTTTTTCGTATCCTGGTGTTGTTCTCATTGGGTTTGCCAATCCTACCTCCCCTACCTGCCGGTCAAAAATGCCCGCGTCTGCTGCTCTGCCACTCCCAGGGCACGAGCCAGCGTGAGCTTGGCTACATTGTTCAGGTATAAGGCTTGAATATATGTTTCATTCGCGATAGCCACAGATTCCTGCGCCTGTACTACTTCCAGGCTGTTTGAAATCCCGGCGGTGAAGCGATCCTGCGCCTGTTTCAGTTCATCACCGGCCAAAGAGACCGACTGCTGCGCCACGGCAACCTGTTCATTCGAAGTATTCACATCCAGCATGGCCGAGCGGACTTCGAATTCAATCCGGCTGCGCAGATCATTGAGCTGCGACCTGAACTTGTTCAATGCGCTCTGCGCATCCAGGATGTCTGCGCGCACACGGCCTCCCTGGAAAATCGGCACGCGTACCGCGCCGGCAACTGTATATGTGGCGCGCGAATCACCCGGAGAGCGTCCCAGCGCGCCATAGTCGCCGTTCATTTCCACCGTGGGCAAGCGTTCCTGCCTGGCGGCCTTCACCTGCATCTCCGCAGCACGCATACGCGCCTCTGCCGCCAGGTATTCAGGACGCCGCTGGTACGCGCGCGCCAGAGATTCTTCGAAATTGATTGGCGGCAATGGCGTGTAAGGCACGCTGTCTGTAAGTTCGAACTGCTGGCCTACCGGAAGCCCAATGGTGCGCGCCAGCGTCATCTTCTGGCGCTCGACCTGGTTCTCAGCCGCGAGCACCCGCTGCTGCTGCTGTTGCATCTGTACCTGCGCCCGTAATACATCGATGCCCGCGACTACACCGGCTCTCTTCAGATCCTGGGTCTGCTGGAAAATGGTCTGCGCGGTCGCAAACTGCGCGCGCGCCGTTTGCAGACGGCTGGCGCTGGCAATGGTCAGCAGGTATTCGTTGCCCACCACCAGCACGACGAGCTCGCGCGCGTCCTGCACATTGAACTGGGCCGCCTTTTCTCCCTCACTGGCTGCACGCAGCCGGTTGATCGCGCTGAAATCCAGAACCCGCTGAGTCACTGAGGAGCGCGCATCAAAGACGCTGAATGGACCCACCACGGTGCTGCCATTCACTGTAAAAGGAATGCCGAAAGCGGCCAGGTTGATCCTTTGAATCGTTTCCGTACTTCTGAACGAGGCATTGGGCAAAAGCGAACTCAGGCTGCGCCAGTGTTGCGCCCGCGCGGTTCCTGTCTGCTCCTGGGAGAGCAGCAGCCCCAGGTTGTGTTTCAACCCACGGTCAATCGCATCCAGCACTGGCAGCTTGATCACGCCCGGAACCAGTTTGTCGACAGTTCCGCTGCCGTTGAACTGCTCGAGCGCCGGAGGTAGCTGCATGGTTTGAGTGAAGCCTGGCTGCTGATCAGAGTTGCTATCGTTGGCAGGACGGCCCGGCGTGGTTTGGGCCTTCGCTGGAATCATGGCGGCGAACAACAACAAAACGAGCAGGACTGCTTGCGTCCTCATTATGGCTGTCTCTTCTTTCGAATAAATACGATTAGATGCGCTCGTAATAAGTGGGTTCTCCCCGGGAAAAGCCGGGCAGTAGCGCTGGCGCGTCAAGGCGTACAACCGAAACCAGAAACCGTGCTGCGGGCACACATGATCTCTGGACCTACCCTGCTGCTGGCCTGCTGTGCTCTTGCTGATCATGCGTACCTGTTTCGCTCCGGGCGTCCCTGGCAACCGGGAGTTCCGAATTAATTAACCAGTTAGTTAGATTAACAGGCAGGATGTTGAGGATGCAAATTACTTTTGGATGAACCGCAGTACCGCCGAGAATGACCGCAAAGGACGCTACGGGTGCGAAGGATGCGAAGGAATCTCATGTGGATCAGGCGCTGAACTCATCATGCTTCATGAACAGTTTTGTGGATGATGGGTCATAAAGGAACTGCAGCGGACGCAGAGAAGATTAAGATCAGGAAGGTTCTTACAATGCATCTAACTCATTGCCCATGAACGATACCCGGCCTCCGGAAAAACCCAGATCATCACGCAAACTGCCCGCCGCACTGCGTTCTTTGCGGCACCGCAATTACCAGCTTTTCTTCGGCGGACAGCTTATCTCTCTGGTGGGCACATGGATGGACCAGGTCGCAGAATCGTGGCTGGTCTATCGTCTGACCGGGTCTGCCCTGCTGCTGGGCACTGTGGCGTTTGCCAGCCAGATTCCCGTTTTTCTGCTGGCTCCTATCGGCGGCATTGTCGCCGATCGTTACAACCGCCGCACCATCCTGGTGATCACGCAATCCAGCATGATGGTGATCACGTTTGTTCTTGCCGGAATTACGCTGGCACACGTGGTGCAAGTATGGCACGTGGTGCTGCTGGCTGCGCTTACCGGCATAGTCAATGCCTTTGATATTCCCGCGCGGCAGGCTTTCATTGTGGACATGGTCTCCCGCGAAGACCTGCTCAATGCCATCGCCCTGAACTCTTCCATGTTCAACGGCGCGCGCGTAGTTGGCCCGGCGCTGGCCGGAATCGTGGTTGCAGCGGTGGGCGAGGGCTGGTGTTTCTTTGCCAACGGCGTAAGTTTCCTTGCAGTCATTGCCGGATTGCTGATGATGCAATTGGTTATACCCCGGCGCAGCCTTGAAGGTTCTCCGCTTGAGAACATCATTGAAGGCTTTCGCTTTGTGGCGGGAACCGGCCCTATTCGCGCGCTCATGCTGCTGCTGGGCATGATCAGCTTTACCGGAATGCCTTATGCAGTGCTCATGCCCGTTTTTGCCGACCAGATTCTGCATGGCGGCGCCCAAGGATTAGGATTGCTGATGGGCGCCTCAGGCCTGGGTGCTCTCAGCGCTGCCATTACGCTTGCCAACAAAAAAACTGTGACCGGATTAGGACAATGGGTTGCAGTGGCCGCCAGTTGCTTTGGTGTCTCTCTCATTCTCTTCTCCATCTCCAGGCATTTTTGGCTCTCGGTAGCGCTGCTCATACCGGTAGGATTCTTCATCATGCTGCAGATGGCCTCATCGAACACGCTGATTCAAAGCATGGTTCCCGACCACCTGCGCGGACGCGTGATGGCGGTCTATTCAATGATGTTCATGGGCATGGCCCCCCTGGGAGCACTACTCGCCGGCAGCCTCGCCCACGGCATCGGCGCTCCCATGACGGTTGCCATGGGCGGTGTGATCGCTCTCATCAGTGGAACGGTCTTCGGCTCGCGTCTCTCAGCATTGCGCCCCGTGGCGCGCCAATTGATTGTTGCTCAACAGATGTCCGGCGGTACTCCAGCCCAGGAGATTACAGCGCGAGTGTTTTCGAAGCGGGGTGAGGAAGCAAGCTAGCCATAAAGAAAAAGGCCTGTCCCCCAACAGGCCTTTTTGCATTTCTGATGACGTTTTCCTAAAGGTCCCTCGCCTCCAGTAACTCATCATCAGAAAACATGAGAGCAACTGAAACTTCCCTATGTGCAATGAAGATATCAATCCCGAGTGACTGCTGCTGTGACGTACATCACACCTGTGATGCAGCTAGAATAAAGCAGTCAATGCCTTTGAACAATGAGTTGCGCACAAACAGCAACATCTGGAATGGCTGCGCCGCGCCGGCTGGAGAAAGTAACCCTTACCGCTGATGACGCTGATTTGAAGGTATGGGCTATTTAGGAATCTCCAAGGCCATTTCTGCCCTCGTGTGTGTTTTCGGCAAAGCTGTATCCGGGATTGGCTCCCGTTGATACAGCTTTATGGTGTGCTGCACGATCGAGACAAACGCCACCAGCATCATGCCGGAAAATCCTACAGTGCCGGCCACATCAAATAGCTTGTAGGCTCGCCCGAACAGGTGCACCACTGATTTATAGACCAGGAACAGATTGCCAACCGAGAGCAGGATACGCAGCTCCGTCGGCCCCATTTTGAAATAGGAGATATTGAAATCCCCGAGGGTGTAGCTGGCCAGGTAGACCTCGATCGAGAGTATGAGATAAGCCACCAGTAAGCTCATGGCGACCAGGGGCGACATGTAACCGGAAAGCGCCAGCCCACCCAGCAAAAAAAGAGCGCCAAAGGCGTCCACGATGTGATCGACATAGAACCCATAGCGAGGGCGACAGTGATTGCGATAGCGGGCCAGTGTGCCATCCAGGCTGTCACCCAGCCAGTTCACCGCCAGGCATAGAGCCACGGCAATCAGCCCCAGCGGGTTCGTTCGCGCCCACCAGTAGCTCGCCCCAGCTCCGGCCATTGCCACCAGCCCAAGCACGGTCAGGTGGTCGGAGTTGATCCAGAGCGGCGTGCGCGCGGCCAGCCACATCAAGGTCTTTTTTTCCAGACCGGCGGTAAAGGCCTGCTGAATTCGTTTTGCTTCCCTGAAGCGAAGCTGTTGATTGGTTGCCATGTTTTCCTCCCAATGGTGTTCGGTTCTGTCACCACATTGCCTGCGTATGCGCTCCACGGGCAATGCACACCGGCACAACTGGAGGTAAAATGCGGGTAATCAGCTAACCTGCTGATTCATAAGCAAATAAGGCTGGTGTCATCCACAGTGGAATAGGTAAATGAGAAAATTGGTAAATGGGTAAATGAATTAGCCCCGAATATTCCTGGGTCATTTACCCATTTACTGAATTACCCATTTACCAAATGTTAAGGATCGGCCAAGCCGACTATACCCTGCTGCGCTGGGAGGCAGAACGCAGTTACCCTCGCGAATGCTGTGGAATCCTCCTGGGCACCATGGGCATGAATGGCCGCACTGTGAACCTGACCCTGACCTGTGACAACGTCCGCACTGACGATGCCCAGCGGCGCTACAGCATCCGGCCCGAGCAGGTAATTGCCGCCTTCAAGCTGGCCCGCAGCCGGGGGGAGAACATCGTCGGCTTCTATCACTCCCATCCTGACCATCCGGCGCACTACTCCAAGACCGACCTGATCGAGGCGCACTGGTTCGATTGTTCTTATGTGATTACCAGCGTTGAGCAGGGACGCGCCACCGTAACCGAATCTTTTGTCCTTCTCGGAACCGAAGAAGCCAAGTCGTTTGATCAGGAGGAGATGGAGATTCTCGATCAGCGTCCGCTGCACCCGCCCCTGTAGCCGGACGAACTATAATGAAGAGGATGCCCTCCCCCGAGCCAGCCCCCACGCTTTCTAAAGACGAAGTTCTGCGATACTCGCGTCACCTGATCATGCCCGAAGTCGGTATGCAGGGACAGCAGAAGCTCAAAGCCGCGCGCGTGCTCTGCATCGGTACTGGCGGCCTGGGCTCGCCGCTTGCTCTTTATCTCGCTGCGGCAGGCGTGGGAACGCTGGGGCTGGTGGATTTTGACGTGGTGGACTTCACCAACCTGCAGCGCCAGGTTATCCACTTTACCGGCGATGTAGGCCGGCCAAAGCTGGAATCAGCCAGAGAGAAGATCGCGGCCATCAATCCATTCGTCAACGTCAAGACGTTTGAAACGCGGCTGACCAGCGAAAACGCTCTCCAGATTTTTTCTGATTTCGACATCATTGTTGACGGCACCGACAATTTCCCTACGCGCTTCCTGGTCAACGATGCCTGCGTCTTCACCGGCAAACCCAATGTCTATGGCTCAATCTTCCGTTTTGAAGGACAGGCCAGCGTCTTTGCCGCTAAAGATGGCCCCTGCTATCGCTGCCTCTACCCTGAACCTCCGCCGCCCGGACTGGTTCCCTCCTGCGCTGAAGGTGGCGTGCTCGGCATTCTGCCCGGACTGGTGGGGCTGATCCAGGCCACAGAAGCCATCAAGCTGATCCTGGGCGTGGGCCAGCCGCTGATCGGCCGCCTACTGCTGGTGGACGCGCTCGGCATGCATTTCCGCGAACTCAAACTCAGGAAGAATCCTGACTGCGTAGTTTGCGGAAAGAACCCTACGGTAACTAAACTGATTGATTACGACGAATTCTGCGGACTGCGCGGACAGGAGAAACCCGTGAGCAATGGCGTGCCTGAAATCAGTGTGGAAGAATTAAAACGGCGGCTCGATGCCAAAGAAGACCTGTTTATTCTGGATGTCCGTGAGCCCCACGAATACCAGATTTGCAACCTCAACGGCTATCTTATTCCTTTGAACGATCTGCCCAAGCGCGTGCACGAGCTCGACCCCGGCAAAGACATGGTCGTGCATTGCCGCTCCGGAGGACGCAGCGCCAAGGCCGTGGAATTCCTGCAGCAGGCTGGATTCACAAAGGCCAAAAATCTCGCCGGCGGCGTTCTGGCCTGGTCAGACAAGATCGATCCCAAGATGCCGAAGTATTAACTGCCGAAGTACTGGCGATGGATTGCAGGCACCCTCGCCTGCACGAAGTGTAAGGCCCGTATCTGCCGTTACAATAAGCTCATGGGCTTTGCAGGTTTTCACGGCAACTCTGAAACGGTTCACCGCCTGCGCGAGATGCTGGCGCGTGACCGCTTTCCCCATGCAGTGATCATTGCCGGTCCCGAAGGCTCGGGCAAATACACGCTGGGCCTGATGCTGGCGCGCGCCATGAATTGCCTGCAGCGGCCCGCAACCGATGGCCTGCCGGACTACTGTGGTGCCTGTGAGAATTGCCGCCGCATTGGTGAAGCCGAAGACCTGGAGGCCAGATGTGCTGAAGCGGTGGAAACCCGCGAGGGGCTGCGCGATACAGACAAGCGGGAGACGCGCATTCTTGTCCAGACCCATCCAGACGTCCTGGTGATACCGCCCGATCCTCCGCAAATGATGATCAAGGTGGACCAGGTGCGGCATGTGATCGAGACCATCCACTACAAACCGGCAGAGGCGCGGCAACGGGTCTTTATCTTTGCTGACTCGGCTTTCATGAAAGAGGCAGCCAACGCCCTGCTGAAAATCCTGGAAGAGCCTCCGGAGTTTGCCACCATTTTTCTTCTCGCCAGGAATCCCGGGGACCTGCTGGCCACCATTCGCTCGCGCTGCATCACGTTTTCCCTGGCGCCGCTCTCCCAGCAGGAAATTGAGGATCATCTCGCCCAACATCATCCGGAGTGGAATGCCCGTCAGCGGCAGCTTGTGGCGCGGCTGAGCGGTGGCGGCGTGGGCCGTGCGCGATCCTTCAATGTGGAAGAATACATGGCCTCGCGCAAGGATGCGCTTACCCTGTTAAATGCCGCTGCCCACTCCAATGATCACTCTAATCTTTTTCGCACCACTGAGACCTATCGCGCCGGGGCTGAAGGCAAGGAAAAGACCGACCAATTGATGGCCTCTGTCTATTCCCTCTTGCGCGACTTGCTGGCGATTAACTCCGGCACTCCTGATCTGGTGCGCAACACTGATATTGCCGCTGAGCTGCGGGGTTTGGCCTCCACTCTGGACTTTCGATGGATAACCCAGGCCACCCAGCAGCTTGGGCAATTGCAGAGCGGGATGCACCGCAACGTCCTGCGCTCTCTATCGCTGGATGCATTTTCGCTGGCGCTCGAACGATGAACAATGCCGACAACTGATGACCGATGATAGTTACCCTGGATCAGCGTAAACAGCCCGGATTGGTGCTTTGGCGGCTGAATTGCGCGACCTGAATAAACATTCCAGGAACCGGCAGAAATGCATAAAGTGTTCAGTCCACAAATCGCGCAGACTGGCAATGCTAACTTAAAGAAGAGTAAAGGGAAGGGCCGAACTGTTCCGGATTCCGGATATTCACAGTAAGTGTTTGAATCCACAGCGATGCTGTGATACGGTAACTAGCAACCTGCAACTCGAATAAAACCCGCGAAATTTGGGTCCAGCCTTTTAGCTTCCCTATTCGGTGCTCTATGCGCCAAGGTTGTTTCCCACGCGGGCATATACATGGAGTACAAAACAGCCATGAAAGACGGAATGGAATCTACAGCGGCACGCCAGGCGCCCGATCCCACCCAGGAAGAATTCATTAACCGGAAATTGATCCGGCCTTCTTTGAGTGCGCCAGTCCCCCGCACTGAACCCGTCTCTGAACGTCGCGAGCGCCTGGAGCGTACCGACCGCATGCCCTCAATGAAAAGAGTGACGCCCCCTGACCAGACCCACGCTGAAAACTTTTATTACCAGAAACAGATGCAGAGCAAAACGCCCGTAATTGTCATGATGAAAGACGGCGAACAGGTGCAGGGCACCATTGAGTGGTACGACAAGAACTGCATCAAACTGCACCGCAATGGCGGCTCCAACCTGCTGATCTATAAGCCTTCCATACGCTACATCTACAAGGCCGGGGAAAATACCAGCAGGAATCTGTAGGATCGACCGAAAATCCTTATGGAGCGCAGCCGCCCTCGGCTAATGTCACTTACTTTAGGGACACCATGCTGTATCCCAATGAGAGATGTCATTCCGAACGCCCGTTAAGCTCACGCGCGTTTTCTTCAGCGCGTGAGTAGGGTGGAGGAATCTGCCCCGCTGCCGCCCGCCCATGCGAAAATTCTCTTAAATTCATGCTCGAATGTGCAAAGTAAGTGACATTGGCCACCCTCGGCTACGCGGAAGAATTCTCACATCTGGTTTCTTGTAAAACTATTAGATTCTTGTTTTTGCTTATTGAAAATCCAGCGACCTTCATTTGTGATTTTATTTGCGTTCATTCGCGCTATTCGCGTCATTCACGGTTTCCTTCATAACTTCGGCAGAACGATTCCTGTCTGCTTCTGGTATTTGCCGCTCTTATCTTTGTAGCTGACTTCACAAGGCTCGTCGGACTGGAAGAACAGAATCTGGCAGAGTCCTTCATTGGAATACACCTTTGCGGGCAACGGTGTAGTGTTGGAGATTTCGAGAGTGACAAAACCTTCCCACTCCGGCTCAAACGGGGTAACGTTGACGATGATGCCGCAGCGCGCATACGTGGATTTACCCACACAAATCGTCAGCACGTCGCGCGGAATTTTGAAATATTCCACCGAACGCGCCAGCGCAAAAGAGTTGGGCGGGATGAGGACCGATTCGGCGCGCACGTCAACGAATCCTTTGGGATCAAAATTCTTAGGATCGACGATGGCGGAGTTCACGTTGGTGAAGATCTTGAATTCGTCGGCTACGCGCAGGTCGTATCCATACGACGAAACGCCATAGGAGATCACGCCTTCACGCACCTGGCGGTCATTGAAAGGATCAATCATTCCGTATTCGCGGGCCATTCTGCGAATCCAGCGGTCACTCTTAATAGCCATGCAATGGGTTCCTTATTTACGTGGTTTGTTTCCCCTGGGCCGGGGCGGTTGCTGCGACGGCAAAGAGGCCATCTTACAGACAGATCGCTGCAATTGACAACATACGCAAAAGTCCCGTATTATCTGCAAGTTACGCTTCTTTCCCCAATACAGCTTCTTCAGTACACTTTCGAGGAGCCGCCAAGTGATTAAGCTCGACATCATCAACGAAGTAGTAACCAAGACCGGCATCACTAAAACCAAAGCCGAGATGGCGGTGGAGACCGTATTCGAAAGCATGAAGAAAGCGCTGGCCAAGGGCGAACGCATTGAATTGCGCGGCTTTGGGGTTTTTAATGTGCGCCCGCGCAAGACCGGCATCGGCCGCAATCCCCGTACCGGGGCCGAAGTGAATATCCCTCCCGGAAAAGCTGTGCGGTTCAAGCCGGGCAAGGAGTTGCAGTCCATAGACTAATCTGGACTGACAGTTTTTCATGTCAGAGAATCCTCTGCCCCCGCAGGAGTTCCACTTTTTTGATCCTGAACGCCAGGAGATCAGAGTTGTAGTCATCCATCCTCCCCGGCGGCGGTACTGGGTTCACGCGCTGTTGTTCGTTCTTACTCTGCTGAGCACGCTCTGCATCGGATCAAAGCTGCAATACAACTTCAATAACAATCTCCCTGCATTTGGCGCCGATGATTTCTTCCCCTGGAAGTGGGCATTGTCAGATTGGCGCCGGCTGGCCCTGGGAATACCCTTTGCAACTTCCCTGCTCGGCATTCTCACCGCCCATGAGCTTGGACATTACGTGCTCTGCGTGCGCCGCAGGGTTTTCGCCACCTTGCCCTTTTTTATTCCCGCTCCCACATTGATTGGAACTTTAGGCGCGTTCATCCGGATCAAATCTCCCATTCGCAGCCGCACCGATCTTTTTGATATCGGCATTGCCGGCCCGATTGCCGGCTTCGTGGTTGCAGTGCCCGTCTTGTTTCTGGCGCTGCTGCTTTCCAAGCCATTGACTGCGCAGACGGCCAACAGCGAACTTACACTAGGGCT
>QHVI01000166.1 GCA_003223515.1 Candidatus Angelobacter sp. Gp1-AA117 | reverse complement strand
CAGGCATGGTAGTCGGCCTCCTTATCTTAGCGTATATAAACGCTAAGATAAAGGCTACAAAAAAAGAAACGAACCACTTCTGACTTCTATGTCGCGCACCCAGCTGCTAGGGCGTGGTAGACACATTCGAACCGCTCGTGTTAAGCTTTTTAAGTCACTAAAGGACAAAGATTTAGTAAGGAGTGCACCAGTTTCCAGTGTTAGCGAGAGAGCAAAAAACAGACGTTATTCACCGCTTCCGTACGCATGAGTCGGATACAGGCAGCCCGGAAGTACAGATTGCCATTCTGAGCGAACGAATCGGCGAATTGACGGAGCACTTCAAAAACCACAAGAAGGACCATGCCTCCCGGCGCGGTCTGCTCATGATGGTCAGCAAGCGCCGCCGTTTGCTCGATTATCTAAAAGAGTACGACACAGAGCGCTACAAGAGCGTCATCCAGAAGCTTGGCATCCGCAAGTAATTTCATCGGCCATATCGGTTGGTTTACCGACGTTTCAACACGGTAGGGGATTTGTGTCTCCTGCCGTTTCGCGCTTTTGCAGCATCTGCTCTCGCTTACGACCAGGACTGAGCACTCCCTGGAAAAGAGGAACGAATGAAACAGACTGCCACTATTGAACTAGCAGGCGGCAAAACCCTCCATTTAGAAACAGGACATTTAGCAAAACAAGCACATGGCTCGGTGGTTGCCCGCTTAGGCGACAACGTGGTTCTCGGGACCGCCTCTGCCTCCCCCGAACCACGTGAGGGAATCGATTTCTTCCCGCTCACCGTGGATTACCGCGAATACACCTATGCCGGGGGACGCATTCCCGGAGGGTTCATTAAGCGTGAAGGCCGACCCAGTGAGCGCGAAATTCTTACCAGCCGCCAGATTGACCGTCCCATCCGCCCACTTTTCGCCGAAGGTTATCGCAATGAAACCCAGGTCATTGCCCTGGTGCTTTCCGCCGATACGGAAAATGATCCTGACGTGCTGGCCATCAATGCCGCGTCAGCCGCACTTACAGTTTCAGACATTCCCTTCCTGGGACCGGTAGGGGCAATCAGGGTTGGCTATATCAATGGCGAATTCGTGGTGAACCCCACCTATACGGAAAATCGCGAGAGCCTGCTGAACATCATGGTGGTTGGCACTGCTGAAGGCATCGTGATGATCGAATCAGGCGCCAAGGAAGTTTCCGAAGAGACGGTGGTTGAAGCCATTGAGTTTGCTCATGGGGAGATCAAGAAGATTATTGCCGGAATCGTCGACCTGGCCAGCCGCGGCGGCAAGAAGAAGCGCGAGGTAACTGCCCCGCAGTTCGACGAAAAGTATTACAACGAGCTTAAGAAGAAGATTGGCGCTGAACTGACAGACGCGCTGGACACCCGCAAGCATCCCAAGCTGGAAAGTTACGAGTTGGTGAAGCGGCTCAAAGACAAGTTGAAAGCCGAATTGCCGGAAGACGATGACGAAGCTGCGACCCGGCTCTCTCATTATTTCGAAGCGCTGCGGGAGCGCATTTTCCGCGAGCAGGTCACGAAGAACCGCCACCGTCCTGATGGACGGCAGTTCGACGAGATCCGCCCCATCTGGATCGAAGTTGGCGTGCTGCCACGCACTCACGGCTCCGCCATCTTCACCCGTGGCGAGACCCAGGCGCTGGTTACGACCACGCTGGGCACTCCCGATGACATGCAGCGCATCGAGATGTTCGAAGGCGAAACCAGGAAGCGCTTCATGCTGCATTACAACTTCCCGCCGTTCTCGGTGGGTGAAGTTGGCCGAATGACCGGCGTGGGACGCCGCGAAGTCGGCCACGGCGCCCTGGCTGAGCGCGCCATTTCTGCAGTGCTCCCTGGCGTAGAGAGCTGGCCTTATGCCATCCGCGTGGTTTCAGACATCCTGGAATCCAACGGCTCGTCATCGATGGCCAGCGTCTGCGGCGCATCCCTCTCGCTGATGGATGCCGGCGTTCCTTTGAACTCAGCGGTAGCCGGTGTGGCGATGGGATTGGTGAAAGAGGAAAGTTCGTACGCCATCCTGACCGACATTGCCGGAGCAGAAGATCATTATGGTGACATGGATTTCAAAGTCGCCGGAACGCGCAAGGGAATTACTGCCCTGCAGATGGATATCAAGGTTACCGGCATCACCTCGCAGATCATGCGGGAGGCGCTGGAGCAGGCACGGCGTGGCCGTCTTTTCATTCTGGAAAAGATGGAAAGCACCATAGGTGGGCACCGCGAAAAGATCTCCGCCTTTGCTCCGCGTATTTATACCCTCCACATTCCTGTGGACAAAATTCGCGACCTGATTGGCCCCGGTGGTAAGACGATCCGCGGCATCATCGAGCAGACGGGCGTGAAGATTGACGTGGATGATACCGGTCGCGTGAACGTGGCTTCCAGCGATGAAGCCTCGGCCAGCAAAGCCATCCAGATGATCAACGATCTTACCGCCGTGCCGGAGATCGGCAAGACCTACCTCGGCAAGGTGGTTCGCCTGGCGGAGTTCGGCGCTTTTGTGGAGATCATCCCCGGTACTGACGGCCTGCTGCACATCAGCGAAATCGCCGAACATCGCGTCCGCGAAGTTAAGGATGAGCTGAAAGAAGGCGACCAGGTGCTGGTGAAGGTGCTGGGTATCGAAGGCAACCGCATCAAGCTGTCACGCAAGGCCATCCTGAAAGAGCAGCGTGCCAAGCTGGCTGCCGCCAATGGTGGCGGCGCAGCCACTCCGGATGCGAACGCCGCCGCTCCAGTTCACGCAGGCGAAGGCCAGCAGCCCGGCGGCGAAGAAACCATCACCTTTGAAGGTGGCGGCGACTTCGAGGAAAGTGAAGGCGAGCCAAACTTTAACCGTGAGGAAGCGAATCGCGAAACCGTAGGCACCGGCGGCGGTACTCAAGATCGTCCAGACCGGGGCGACCGGCCGCGTGGAGGCCGTCCTCATGGCGGTCGTGGTGGACGCGGAGGTCCTCGTCGGGGCGGCGGTGGTGGTGGACGCGGACGTGACCGTGGCCCACGCAGAGACTAAACCATTTGTAATTGCCAAAATTTGTAATTGGTAATTTGAAGCAAACGCTTACCTCAAAAAAGCCGCAGGTTATCCTGCGGCTTTTGCTTTGCTATAGAAATGATTATGGAGCGCAGGCGAGGGCGCCCAATGTCACTTACTTTGCACATTCGAGCATGAATTTAAAAGAATTTTCGCATGGGCGGGCAGCAGCGGAGCAGATTCCTCCGCCCTACTCACGCGCTGAAGAAAACGCGCGTGAGCTTAACGGGCGTTCGGAATGACATCTCTCATTGGGATACAGCATGGTGTCCCTAAAATAAGTGACATTAGGCGAGGGCGTCTACGCTCTATGAGATCCCTGGTTCAAAACAGATCATAATTTGGCCATGCAGACACCCCATTCACGATCTTTTGCACCGTCGATGACAATCCGAATGCAAATCCATCATTTGCGGGACGCGTGTTGGCCACCACAGCATAGGTGTAGCCATTGTTGAGCACCTGCAGAAAGGCGATTGTGCCATCCATCGCTCCGTTGTGCCACTGCGGGCTTACACCCCAGCCAAAAGCGTAATTGGGATCGTTTCCATTCGCGTCTTTGATGTGCGCTGCCGTGGTCATGGCGGTATGCGAGGCCGTGCTGATAATGTCCGGTTTGGTGGGCAGGCCGTCCACCCGCACCAGAAAGCGCTCCAATCTTCTTGTTATTCGCCGGTGTAGGGAATTGCCCTCCCAGAATGCTGCCGGGCCCAAATACCTTGTCTGTGAGTTTCGGATTGCCTGCTTCGATCAGCTTCATAATGGCCGCAGATGTGAATGGCTTTGAGACGCTGGCAATGCGAAACAGGCTGGTTGGTCCCGCCTCTTCGCCAGTTTCCTTGTTGGCATAGCCGAACCCGGCAGCGTAGACCAGCCGTCCATCTTTGGTGATGGCCAGGGCCGCGCCCGGAACCTGATTGGCATCCATGTACGACTTCATCTGGGAACTGATGAACTCCAGATCTTTGGGTGCGAGATTCGCGTTTTCCCAGATGCCGTTGAGTTTTGCACCATTGCCTGAAGTGAAGGCTGTGATGAGCAGCGGGTGATATCCCTGGTAGTAGAAATTATCAAAGACGTTCTGGTACCAGGCGTCAGGGGGTGTAATTAAAAGTGCGAGTCAGCTATGCAGCTTGCTGATGCACGTTGCTCCAGTAATCTTCCCAACCATGGTTGGCTCGCAAGATCCGCAGAGCTATCATCTTCCTTAAACTTTCCATTTTCCACCAGCCACCAGCGATCTTGAGCCGATTCTGGAACACATAGCGATGGGCATTTCGATCTCGCCTGAACCGATAGGCAGGCCCGCAGCCAAGGCATCTTTGTAATTCAGGAAGTTGGAATGATTGCAGAGGTAACGAAAGCAAGCACGAACCGGAGCCTGTGGGTCGGGGATGTGGGTCGGTTCTAAGCAGGGCCGCAAGGTTTTTACGACATCGTTCCAGCGATTGTCTTTCAGCCAGTTCTTCTTCTCCTCCATCCAAGCCGACTTCTCGGTTCCGGCAATCACCTCTGCGGCCGCCGCCAGGTAGTCGCACACATGATAGAAATCGAGCAGATACTGCGCTTGGCTTCCAAACTGCGCCTCCATCT
>QHVI01000165.1 GCA_003223515.1 Candidatus Angelobacter sp. Gp1-AA117 | reverse complement strand
AATCCAACGTCTCCGGTGTAACGCAGGCCACGCCACGCAAACGCTTCACGCCCGGACGCATGTTCCCCAAGCCTCAACATGACATGCCGCTGGTTTACGGCATTGCTCCCAATTACCAGCAGATTGCCAGCCTCAAGGTGACGCTGGGACGCTTCTTCAATGATGATGAAAATCTTCATGCTGCACCCGTAGCTGTGCTTGGGCAGGGTGCGAGAGCCAGTCTCTTCGGACAGATTGATCCCGTCGGGCAGTACGTGAAAGTGAATGAGCAGTGGCTGGAGGTGATCGGCGTCGTCGGCCCGCAACTCAGCGCGGAGACCCAGGTCGAATCCCTTCCTTCACAGGACATGAACAACCTCATTTATATCCCGCTCTCTGCGGCCATGATGCGCCTGGAAGATGCCCGCAGCAATATGAAAGACGAGATCGACGGCATCTATCTCCAGCTCTCCTCGGCGCTCGATACGCTCTCCACCGCAGAGGTGGTTCGTTCGCTGCTCAATATTTCTCATCGCAACGCCGGTGATTTCAGCGTGATCGCTCCCGCCGAATTGCTCGCCCAGCAGCAGCGCACCCAGCAGATTTTTGACCTGGTGATGGTTGCCATCGCATCCATCTCGCTGCTGGTCGGCGGCATTGGGATCATGAACATCATGCTGGCCAGCATTCTGGAGCGCACCCGCGAAATCGGCGTGCGCCGCGCCCTGGGCGCCCGCCAGCGCGACGTGATTCGCCAGTTCCTGGTGGAAGCCGTGCTCATCTCGCTGATGGGAGGCCTCATCGGCATTGCCTTTGGCTTTGGCATCTCCCGGCTTATCGCCTGGCTTGCAGGATGGTCAACCGTGACCACGGTCAGCTCTATCGTGCTGGCCTTTGCCTTCTCTGTCTCTGTTGGTTTGTTGTTTGGTATCTATCCGGCGAAGAAAGCCGCCCGCCTCGATCCCGTCGAGGCCATCCGGTACGAATAAATGAAGATGAAGTCCATCATTAGTTTTTGTCTGTTGCTGTCGTGTGCTGCCATGGCGCAGGTTTTCCCTTCGAAAACCTATACCGGCAACATCTTTCATACACCCACCTCGCCCACCCAGGTGCCCGGACCGGCTCACCTGGAAGAGTTTGTGCAGAACGGCAAACTCCACCTGGGGCTGGAAGACGCCATCATGCTCACGCTGTTCAATAACAGTGACATCAACGTGGCCCGCGCGCAGTTCAACATCTCGCAATTTGCTGTGCAGCGCGCCCATCAGCCGTTTGATCCCGTGATTGTTGCCGGTTTTACTCCCACACGTTCTACTCAGCCCACCGCCAGCTCTCTGGATGGCGCAGACACCCTCAGCAGCTTGAGTCAGACCGCGAACACAGGCTTTTCTCAGGCCTTCCAGACCGGGACCAGCTTCAATGTGAACCTGAACAGTGTGCGCTCCAGCAGCAACAACAAATTTTCCACCGTGAACCCGTCGTTCGCCTCCGGGCTGACTTTTTCTCTCACCCAGCCGCTGTTGCGTAGATTCGGAATGTTTGCCAACCGTGGTCCCATCATCATTGCCCAGCGCGGCGTGAGGTTGTCTGGCGCGCAGTTTGAGGCGCAGATGAATGACATTGTGCAGCGTGCCATCAATCAATACTGGGATGTAGTTCAGGCTCGCAAGAACCTGGAAGTGCTGCAGAAATCGATGGAACTGGCCGAGGCCAGCTACAAGCGCGACAAGCGGGCACTCGAATTGGGCGCACTGCCTCCGCTTGACATCTATCGCTCGGAATCGCAGGTAGCCCAGCGCAAGATCTCTTTGATCCAGGCCGAATATGCTCTCAAGCAGGTGGAAAACACCTTGCGGCAGACGGTAGGCGCTGATCTTGATCCTCGTATTGGGGCGCTCGATCTGGAATTGACCGAAAGCTCCGAAACCAATGGAACTCTGGCCATCGTGGAGCTTCAGGAAGCGCTGGCTAAGGCGCTCAAGTCGCGTCCGGAAATTGACGCGCAGCATCAGCAGATGGCCATTGACGATACCAATGTGAAACTCGCCGGCAATAATCTCAAGCCTGACCTGAACCTGAGCGCCACCTACACCAGCAATGGCCTGGGAGGAATGGTGCTCGATAATTCCAGCGGGGTTCCCGTCGTGGTGTCATCCGGTGGGTTTGCTGACTCGCTCTCACAGCTTGGCGGCTTCAGCTTTCCCACCTATGGCCTGAGCCTGCAGATGCGCTTTCCATTGCACAACAGCTCGGCCGCCGCCGATCTGGGTACCGCACTGGTTTCCAAGCGCCGCACCCTGTACCAGTTGCGTGGGGTGGAGCAGACCATTATCAACGAGGTGAAGAACGCCGTACATGATCTCGAATTGGCCGAACTGGTGATGGCTGCAGCTCAGAATTCACGCGATCTGGCGAGCAAGACCCTGGCAGCGGAACAGCGCAAATACGAACTGGGCGCACAGACGATCTTCTTTGTGCTCGATGCCCAGAACCAGCTCTCCCAGGCGGAACTGGCGCTGGTGCAGGCCCAGATCGCCTACCAGAAAGCGCTGGCAGAGGTGGATCATGCCACGGGCGCGTTGCTGGAGAAGCACAAGGTGAATGTCTCTACACCGTAATACTCCGCATTCTCCTGGTCCCACACAAACAGAAGCCGCCCATACGCGAATCAAACGAGTTCACGGAATGAATGACTGAGCACATGCGGTCGTGTCTGTCGCTCCCCTTGGGCCATCGGTGTATAGTAATGTGAAAATCACAATCAGTGCTTATGTTCCGTGGCGTGTTTTTGATGCAGCAGCGTGAACGTAAAGGAGTGTTGATGGAACATCGCAGGCGTGTTATGAGGCTGGTATGTCTAGGCGCGCTTCTGTTTTGCGCATCTGCTGCCCTGGCGCAGGATGCTCCCCAGCAGTCATTGGCATCATCGGTATCCTGCACAAGCTGGCTGGGTTCAAGCCGCATTGAATGTTACGCCCGGGGAGATGACAATGCTTTGTGGCGCCTCACCTTCGAGCCGCCTGCCTGGAAGCGTTGGGAGTCGGTGAGGGCTGATCTTCAGTCGTGGCCTTCGTGCGTCTATTGGAAGTCAGAACAAATTCACTGCTTGGCTGCCGGGCAGGATAATAGCCTGACCCGTGTGCCCCGCGAGGACAGAGGCGGTCGCGGCTGGGAAAGACGCCGGGAGTCTCTCGGTGGAGATTTTTCCACGCAGCCCTCATGCGTAAGCTGGGGCGGTGCACGCATTGACTGCTTCGCTCTTGGGAATGACAGCGCCATCCACCACATCTGGGCGGAAGGCTCGACCTGGGGGCAATGGGAATCGCTGGGCGGCAAATTTTCCAGCCCCCCTTCGTGTGTTACCTGGGGAGTAGGCCGCCTGGATTGCCTAGTGCTTGGACCCAATGGAGCCATCTATCACACCTGGTGGAATGGCCCCGGCTGGGTCAAATGGGTCTCGCTCGGAGGTCATTTCCGCGACCAGCCTTCATGCGTGAGTTGGGGCGTCAATCGCCTGGATTGCTTCGCAGTGGGCACAGACGACGCTCTGTATCACCTCCACGGAGATGGAGCGTCTTTTAGCAAATGGGAGCGCGTGGCCAACCGCGTCAGCGGTCCAGCTTCATGTGTCACCTGGGGCGAGAACCGCCTGGATTGTTTTACCGAGGGCCGCAACAACGAGCTTTACCATACCTGGTGGAATGGCGGAGGCTGGAGCCGATGGGAGTCACTCGGCGGCAACCTCGCGGGCCCGCCATCCTGCGTGAGCTGGGGCATCAACCGCCTCGATTGTTTTGCCGCAGGCCCCGATCACACCCTGCAGTACATTCACTGGGATGGAAGATGGTCGCGCTGGGAATCGATGGGTGGAAAATTGCAGTAACAGCATTCAGCGCAGAGAACGCAGAGGGCGCAGAGGAACTGAGATCAAAACTTTATCGCCATGGCGCTAGAGCATTTTAGGTTGAGGTGTAGGGAATTCACTCACCCCCCTTGTCATTCCGACCGCAGTCCGACCGACGTAGGAGGGAGGACGAAGTGGAGGAAACCCGAGGATGTCTGCTCCACCATGCTGTTACAAGGTGTTCTCACGGAACTATTGAAAGCGCACGCATGATGCTTGCAAGGTAATGAGCGGAGCGAAAACAGCTTATTCAGGCAATTTGCAAGGCAGATTAGCTCAAATATTTTCATGCGATTGCCGTGAGTTCTTCATATGGTTCCGTTGTGGTCAAGAACTTTCGGCGGCTCTGATGTAATTTATATCTTCCAAGCCTCTGGCTTGGGCTCAGAGGGTTGAGCTCGCTCATTTTCAGCCTAGCCGAAGTTCGTCACGGTGCGGTTGAATTCCGCGATTTTTAAGGTTGTCATCGTGACAAGTCTTTTATCCTCAATCCCCAGATTCAGAAAAGCGATGTAGTGCAGACCTACCCTCTTGCGGCCAACCAGAGCCGGTGGCAAACTCGGCCCCAGATGTTTTTGCGGCCGCA
>QHVI01000048.1 GCA_003223515.1 Candidatus Angelobacter sp. Gp1-AA117 | reverse complement strand
GGACTTGGGTGCAAAATTCTTGGATCAAATCCGCTCCCAGCATCTGATACGTTTTCATACGAAGCGCTTAGAGGAACTCGGTCTGAAGGTACTCACGACACCCATGGCGGCATAGGGATTTTCAGGGCAGAGGACGCGAAGGACGCAGAGGAAAATAGACCAGTGAAGCCATCCGAAAAACGGCCCACTTATTGAATCAGTAAGCTGTGCGTTGCTTAAGCCCCAAAATTTTGAATCAGCATTCATCTGCGTTCATCAGCGGCAAAAAATGCTTTGTTACCTTAGCGTCCTTAGCGTCCTTTGCGGTAAATTTCGGATAGAGAGGCATCATGCCCGAAGAATCCACACTCAAAAACGACATGGCTACATTCGCGATTGGAGTTGACCTGGGCGGGACTAACCTCCGCATTGCAGCAGTCGATACAAACGGCAAGGTACTGGAGAAGATCACCACCGGCACCGAAGTGGCAAAAGGACGCGGCTATGTGATCGACGAGATGGCTACCGCGATCCGGGCGCTCACAACCAAGCTGCGCTCTACCGGCAAGCTGGCGGGAATCGGAATCGGCGTGCCCGGCATCATCGACATGCAGACGGGCATGCTGCACGAATCGCCAAATTTACCTGGATGGCACGATTATCCGGTGCGCGACGAGATTGAGCGCCGGCTGGGGACAACCGTGGTGCTGGAAAATGATGCCAATGTAGCTGCCCTGGGAGAGAAATGGTTGGGGGCCGCCAGCACCGTAGACGCCATGTGCATGCTCACCCTGGGAACAGGCGTGGGTGGAGGCATTGTGCAGCAGGGCCGTATCTGGCATGGCATGACCGGCATGGCGGGCGAACTTGGACACATTACTGTTGATCCACAAGGAGTGCCGTGCGGCTGCGGCAACCAGGGCTGCATTGAACAATATGCGTCAGCCACGGCGGTGAAGCGCATGGCCGTGGAAGCCATTGCCACCGGAGCGGCGCCGGAGCTGGCACGGGCCATGAGTGAAGACCCGGAGTTCAGCGCCAAAGTGGTTTACCAGATGGCCGTGCAGGGAGATGAGCCGGCCCAGGAGATCTTCCGCCGCGTGGGCCAGGCGCTGGGCATTGTGCTGGCTGATCTGGTGAATATCTTCAACCTGCCCATGTACGTGATTGGGGGCGGCGTCTCCAGCGCCTGGGAGGCATTTGCTCCGTCCATGCTGGAAGAGATGCGCAAGCGGTCGTTTGTCTACCGCGCGACCGCGCCTGCCGATGGCGCTCGGGGCGTGCATGGAACCAAAATCCACGATGATGTGTTGCCAGCACGCAGAAGCACCATTGTGACCAGGGCGCTGCTGGGAAGTGATGCAGGGTTAATCGGCGCGGCAAGACTGCCCATGATCAGCACCAGGACGGAATTGCCGGAACAAGGAGTGGCATAAACATCTTGGGCTTTTTTACCACAGATGAACACGGATCAACACAGATCAGATGGGCCGCAACCAAACACCTACCACGGAGACACGGGAGGCACGGAGAAGATCGGGTCATCGGGGAATCGGGTCATCGGAAAACCGACCAAGAGCCAAAAGCTAAAAGCCAAGAGCCAACATTTGGTTTTGCTAATTGCCAATTGCTTGCTAGCAGCTAGTAGCTAGTAGCTAAATACTAAATACTAAGTACTAACTACTCTCCCACCAACATCGCCGACTTGGCCTGCAACTTCCTCATCCCGCGCAGCCAGCGTTCGTAATCATTGGCTTTGTTCTGGAAATACTTGGCCACCTCCGGATGCGGCAGGATCAGGAAATGCTCTTCTGTAACCGCCTTGATCACTTCAGCCGCGACCTGCTCCGGTTCCAGCGCGCCTTCGAGCAGGAATGCCCCACCGCCGAATTCAGCCTTGCGCAGCATCTCGGTCTTTACTCCCTGCGGGCATAGCGCGGAAACCCGGATGCCCTGGTCTCCGTAGGTAATGGCCAGCCACTCGGCAAACGACATGGCAGCGTGTTTGGTGACGGAATATGGCGCAGAACCGATCTGGGTAAGAAGTCCGGCGGCGGAGACGGTCTGCACCAGATAACCTTCTTTGCGGGCCAGCATCTGCGGAAGCACAGCGCGGGCAGCATAGACGTGCGCCATCATGTTGACATCCCAGCTTCGTTGCCAGTGGTTGTCAGAAGCTTCCGGACCGCCCTGCACGCCCACCCCGGCGTTGGAGCAGAAGATATCGACCTGCCCAAACTTCTGCGTAGTCTCATCCACAAGGCGCTTTACCTCAGATTCTCTGGCCACGTTGGTGACCACCGGTGTGCCTTTTACTTCGGCGGCCACACGTTTTGCGTTCTGCTCATCAATATCGGCCACCACGACTTTTGCGCCCTCGGCGGCAAAGGCGCGGCAGAGGGCCTGTCCGATGCCATTGGCTCCACCGGTAACGACCACGACTCGGTTCTGTATTTGCATGCAGGAAACGATAAACGCAGAGGATGGATGGGTGCAAGATCATGGCGAATCGGGAGATCGGGTGATCGCCGTGATCGGGTGATCGGAAAAGCAAAACCTTACCGCTGATTACGCTGATCGAACTGATTGACGCTATAAACCAAATCTCACCACTGATTAACACAGATGAACACTGATTTTGGGAAAGTGAAGCTAGAGAGGCTGAAAAGCAGTTGTTCCTTCAGGGTATGACAGTCATAGGAATGCCTCGCTGTCGCTCGGGATTGATCAAAGAACTATCGTTGGCACTTTGGACAATAATGTGTCCCACGGCCGGCTACGACGATCTTCTTGATTGGGGTTTTACAGACGAGGCAGGGCTTGCCTTGGCGGCCGTAGGCGCGATGCCGTAACTGGAAGAATCCTTCTTCACCATCGGCATCCACGTAATCGGAGATCGACGACCCTCCGGCGGCGATGGCTTCCTTCAGTACCTCCTGCAGCGCGTCATGCAGCTTGGCGTACTCAGCGCGGGTGAGTGAACCGGCCTTGCGGCGCGGACGCACTCCGGCGCGGAACAGGCTCTCATCGGCATAGATGTTGCCTACGCCATGCAGCAGCTTCTGGTTGAGCAGCGCGCCTTTGATGGGAGTTTTGCGTCCGCGAAACAGCGCAATGAAATCTTCGAGGCTGATACGGGTTGGCTCGGTGCCCGGACCTTCAAACGCGCTGTTGCGAACTTCGAGCCGGCCGAACCGGCGTGGGTCGACAAAGCGCAGTTCCCTGCCCGACTTGAGCCTGGCCACCAGGTGCGTGTGCGGCAGCAGCTCTGATTCCGGCGCGGCCACCAGCATGCGTCCGGTCATGCCGAGATGGACGATCCACTGGCGCTGGTCTTTCTTTTTGGCCGCCAGATCGAAGACGATGTGCTTTCCTGCGCGCTGCACCTGCTCGATGCGCGTGCCTTCGGGCGTGCGGGCGATTACTGCGGCAGACGATTTGAGCGGCTCAGGCTTGCTCCCGAACCACACGGAATCAATGCGGTCCCCGGCTAGACGCTTGTTCAATCCGTTAGCAATGGTTTCGACTTCCGGCAGTTCAGGCATGCATCTATTATCGCAACAGAGCCATACCTTGAGCCGCTGGTGAACGCCGATGACGCTGAAAAATCAAAACCTCACCGCAGATGACACTGATTGGACTGATGAACGCAGCATAGCGAAGCCACAACCAAAACCTTTTAACCGCAGAGGACGCAAAGGACGCAGAGGTAACAAAAGTAGTTGATGTGTATTGAATTTGGCGGTGTGTTGCTCCCCTATGGACCGCACGCGCCCTTGGCTGCGCAGGAGAATTCGTCGCAAGCAGAGAAGAATTCGATCGTTAGTAATACAGATAGAACAAAAAGGAGCTAAGAGCCAAGGGCTAAAAGCTACTGCCGGAGCCTGATTCCTATTAGAATACGTTCGTGAGCATGCTAGCCCTCTTTCCTCTGGATGTGGTGCTCTTTCCCGGCGCACCCCTGCCGCTGCACATTTTTGAGCCGCGCTATAAAGAAATGATTGGCGAGTGCCTGGAAATGAAACGTTCGTTTGGAATGGTGCGCGCCCACGAAAATGCCCTGGCAGAGATCGGGTGTACGGCAGTGATCCTCAACGTGACCAAGCGGTATGAAGATGGACGCCTCGACATCACCACCCAGGGCAAGCAGCGCTTCGAGATTGTCCAGCTCAACCAGGAGCGCCCTTTTTTGCAGGCCGAAGTGCTTTTCTTCGACGATGATCCCAGCCAGGTCAAGGCAGCGGACCTGGAAACAGTGGTCAAGCTGCATGAACAGCTACTCGGCATCCTCGGACAGGACTCGCAGGTGGAGCGCAATAAAGAACAGGTCTCATTCCAGTTGGCCCACGATCTGCCTGTCGACCTCGACTTCAAGCAGACCTTGCTGGAGATGAAATCTGAACGTGAGCGAATCGAAACCCTGCTGGAGTACTACCAGGCAACCATCCCCAAAGTGGAAAAGACCCTGCGCTCGCGCGAGAAGGCCAGCAGCAATGGACACATACATTAATTTGGTAAATGGATAATTTGGTAAGTGGGTAATTTTGATCGGGTGATCCGGTGATCGGGAGATCGGCTCTCATAACTCATAGAAACATTGTCGTTCAACGAAGCGCTTGACTCCGCCCAATTTACCAAATTACTAAATTACCCATTTTCTCAGGCCCACTTACCCAATTCTTTTTTTCGGAATTGTGTAATCCCGTGATCCAAGCTCGCAATGGCATGATTTTCTAGGGGTATAATCAGAGCAGAGGCCCCTCACTCCATGAATTATCCTCGTACCCTGGGCGAGTTACGGAAGAGCGCGTTTTCCGAGCAGAGACTCCGCATCCGTAAAATAAAAGACGAACTTCGCGAAAACCTGATAACCAAGCTCCGCTCCGGCGAGACCATTTTTCCCGGCATTGTCGGCTATGAAGATACGGTGGTCCCGCAGCTCGTTAACGCGGTGCTTTCCCGGCATAATTTCATCCTTCTCGGCCTGCGTGGACAGGCGAAGAGCCGCATTCTGCGCGCCCTGACTGGTTTGCTCGATCCGCAGGTGCCCTATATAGCCGGCTGCGAGATTCACGATAATCCCTATGACCCGATCTGCAGACGCTGCCGCGAACTCATTGCCAAAGAAGCAGACGCAACGCCGATTGCCTATCTCACGCCCGATGATCGCTACGTGGAAAAACTGGCTACCCCGGATGTAACCATTGCCGACCTAATTGGCGACGTCGATCCCATCAAGGCCGCCCGCGGCGGACATGATCTTTCCAGCGAAATGACTGTGCATTACGGCCTGCTGCCCCGGGCGAATCGCGGCATCTTTGCCATCAACGAACTGCCCGACCTTGCGGGAAAGATTCAGGTGGGCCTGTTCAACATCATGCAGGAGGGCGACGTTCAGATCAAAGGCTACCCGCTGCGATTGCCTCTGGACGTTGCGCTGGTCTTCAGCGCCAATCCTGAAGACTACACGGCGCGCGGCAAGATCGTAACGCCGCTCAAAGACCGCATCGGCTCGGAAGTTCGCACGCACTACCCGGCCACGCTGGAAGAAGGCATCAGCATTACCGCACAGGAAGCCTGGGCGCGGCGCGACGGCCTGGAACTGCATGTGCCCAAGTATGTGCGCGAGGTGGTGGAGAGAATTGCCTTTCTGGCGCGTGAGGACAAAAAGATCGATAAGCGCTCAGGCGTAAGCCAGCGTCTGCCCATCAGCGTGATGGAGAACGTGATCTCCAATGCCGAGCGGCGGGCGCTGCGCAGCAGTGAGAAGATGATCGTGCCGCGTATTGGCGATATCTATGCTGCCCTGCCTTCGATTACCGGCAAACTCGAACTGGAGTATGAAGGCGAGATGCGCGGAGCGGATACCGTTGCGCGTGAACTGATTCGCACCTCCGTAGCCAAGACCTATGACACCTATTTCAAAGACCTCAACATGCAGCAGGTGGTGCAGTGGTTCGATCTGGGCGGAGAGATCAAGCTGGCCGATACCGCCGGATCGCATGAAATTCTTGAAGGCCTCAAGAACATTCAGGGACTGACTGAGAAGCTGGCGCCGCTGGGCATCAAAGCGAAAGAAAAAACCGAAGTGCTGGTCTCAGCAGCAGAGTTTTTGCTGGAAGGGCTGCATGCGCATAAGCGTATTGGACGCAGCGAAGAGCGTGTCTTCAGCGCCGAAAAGCAGGCCAAGCGTGTGCAGGAAAAACCCTTTGAGCACGAAGAGCCGCCGGTCAGGAATCGCAGGCCGTACAATTAAAACGGCTTTAACCGCAGAGGGCGCAAAGGACGCAGAGGTTTTTAAGTAAATCTCTGGATCCTGAAAACATAGGCCAAGGGCCAAAAGCCAAGTGCTAAAAGCAAAAGCTAGTAGCCAGAAGCTAGCAGCTAGAAGCTAAACCATGAAGTACACAAAATATTCCAAGTACGTCGCCGACCTGGCTGATGAGATGAGCCTGGAAGACCTGATGAACGCTCTCTCTGACTATCTGCTCGAATCCGGTTTTCAGGACCAGTACATGTATTTTCAGCAGATGGACGAGCATACGCTCGACCAGTTGCGCGAGGCCATTCAGCAGGCGCTGGAGATGGGCGACTTTCTGGATGAAGAAATGCGGGAAAAGATCGAGCAGATGCAGATGGACGGCACGCTCGAAGAGTTGATCGAAAAGCTGATGAACCGCATGCAGCAGGAAGATTTCATTTCAGTGGACGAACCCTTCGACCGCTCACGGCAATCCACAACACCCGGACAGACCGGCGAGGCACAGACCCAGGTCAAGTTTGAGATTACCGACAAGAGCCTGGATTTTCTCGGCTACAAAACGTTGCGCGACCTGCTGGGTTCTCTGGGGCGCTCCAGCTTTGGCCGCCATGATACCCGCGACCTGGCCACTGGTATTGAGAGCAGCGGAGCATCAAAGCCTTACGAATTTGGCGATACTCTGAACCTCGACATTACCGAGACCCTTTCTTCTGCCATTCAGCGCGAAGGACTCAATCTGCCCCTGAACATCGAGTACTCCGACTTGCAGGTACATCAATGCGAGTACCAGTCATCATGCGCCACGGTGGTTATGCTTGATTGCTCGCACAGCATGATTCTCTATGGCGAGGATCGCTTCACTCCCGCAAAGAAAGTAGCGATGGCGCTCTCGCAGTTGATCAGGACACAGTATCCGGGCGATTCGCTCTCGCTGGTTTTGTTCCATGATTCCGCGGAAGAGCTGCCGCTCTCACAACTGGCGCGGGTAAAGGTCGGGCCGTATTACACCAACACGCGGGAAGGCTTGCGGCTGGCACAACGCATCCTGCAGCGCCAGCGCAAGGACATGAAGCAGATCATCATGATCACCGATGGCAAGCCCTCGGCGCTGACCCTTGAAGATGGACGCATTTACAAGAATGCCTTCGGCCTGGATCCGCTGGTGGTGAGCCAGACCTTGGAAGAGGTCTCCCGCTGCAAACGCGCAGGCATCATGATCAATACGTTCATGCTGGCGTCAGATTACGGACTGGTGCAGTTCGTGCAGAAGGTTTCGCAGATGTGCCGGGGCAAGGCCTATTTCACCACTCCTCAAACACTCGGCCAGTATCTGCTCATGGATTACATGTCGCGGAAGATGAAGACCATTCACTAAATCTTTCACGCAGAGGGCGCAGAGAACGCAGAGAAATTAGTTGTTATCTCTTGTTTAGTCAGCGTTAATGAGTTCAATCAGCGTCATCAGCGGTAAGGTGAGTTTGGCTCTGCGACCTCTGCGTTCTCTGCCCTAAAAATAGCTGGGTGCTTACGGTGGATACCTTAACCCGAAGCGCAATTTTCATGTTTTCTGGGTGGGACGTTAGTCCCATGTCCGACTGCGGTAAAGTCTGATCTATTCCGGCCAGATCTGTAGCGCGGTTTTGCTTAGGATCTGGTCTTTAACCTGTTGCGGTAATGGCAGCGCCAGGAACTCATTCATGTTCTGGCGGATGTCTTTTACGCCGGGGCTGGGCCAGTCGGTGCCGAAGAGCGTTTTGTAAGCGATCTCCTCAAGGCGGGGGAAATACTGCAACAACAATTTGGGCGGGATGCCGCTGATATCAAGATGGACATTCTTGTGGCGGCGCAGCAGGAAGAAGGCTGTCTGCATCCAGATGGGGCGGCCGCCATGGGCCATCAGCAGCTTGAGTTTGGGAAAATCCACGGCAACATCATCAAGAAATAGAGGATCGCCAAAGCGGTTGCGGGCGCCGGGAAAAATGGACGTTCCAGTATGCACCATCACCGGAATGCCTTCCTGTTCGGCAACGCGGTAAATCGTTGCCAGTTCTTTTACTCCGTTCACGTAATCATTGGCATACAGAAGCTGGTGCGGCGGATGGATCTTGATCATGCGGATGCCGAGGCGGGCGATGTGCTCCATATCGGCCTGTACGTTGTGGCTGTGACGTGGGTGCACGCTGCCGCAAGAGAGCAGCCGCTTCGGATTTTCTTTGCAGTAATCCACCACCCACTGGTTTATTTCGCCGGTGAGACCCATCACCTCCGGCGCCACATAGTTGATGAGCATGGCGCGCTCCACGCCGACAGAATCCAGATACTTCAGCAGCGCTTTGGGCGAGCGGCAGTATTCGATGATGTCATCAAATCCGCCCCGGGCTTTTTTCATGACCTCCATGGGCCCGGCTTTGAACATGTCATACGGCTGGATGTGGATGTGGCAGTCGGTGATGAGCACCAGTAATTAGTAATTAGTACTTAGTGGTTAGTCAACTTCTGATGTGCAACAAAGCAACTTCGCGCACCCACTCAGATCTGTGTTCATCTGTGTTGATCTGTGGTAAAGCTTTTCAAGATCTTGCGGCGGCCAGCACGGCGCGTTTGGCGAAGACTTTGACCATCTCGCGGCGGTATTCGGGAGTGAGGCCTGAAGTGGTCAGCGGCTTGGCGGCCTTGGCGGCCAGTTCGCCTACCACTGTGGCGACATGCTCATCGGGTTGCTTGCCGATCAATGCGTGCTCGGCGCCGGGAACAAGCACAGGAGAAGGATTGACGGCGGTGATGGCGACGCGCGCGGCTTCCACTGGGCCGCCATTCTTTCTAAAAGCAACCGCGACTCCGGCCAGAGGGTAATCAATCGATCCGCGAATGCGCAGCTTCTGGTAGCTGCCCTTCCATCCAGCGGAAGATTCAGGTAGAAGGATGCGGGTGAGCATCTCATTGGGATCGAGTTTGAGATGGGCATCCCCAAGGCTGGTATAGAACTGTGACAAGGGAACGCGCCTCACTCCTCTTGGCCCAATGATCTCCAGATCGGCATTCAGGCAAAGCAGAGCGGGAGGCGTATCGCCGGAGAACGCCGCCCAGCAACGCGTGCCGCCGGGAGCAACGTGACAGAGATCGCCATCTTTCTTGATGCAGAACCCGCATGATTTGCGCCATTGCAATGACTGGTTGTACCAGACGCAGCGTGTATCGAGGCAGATGTTGCCGCCCAAGGTGCCCATGTTGCGCAGGATGGGAGAGGCCACGGTGATCGCGGCTTCATAGAGCACGCGATAATTCCGGCGCATGAATTCGGAATCCTCAATAGTGGAGAGCGGAGTGAGCGCGCCGATCTCCACGCCTGTTCCGGGCACTACGTGAATGCCGCGAAGTTCGTCGATGCCGCGGATATCCATGACATAAGCCGGGGTGAAGAGCTTCTGCTTCATGGAGGGAATCAGGTCAGTGCCGCCGGCCAGTACCTGGATGTTGCCGCCATAGCGCGCAAGATGGCTGACCGCATCCTGGAGGGTGCGTGGGAGGAGAAGTTTGAAAGTCGGCAAGCTCATTGGGATTTGCTAATTGCGTAATTTGGTAATTGGGTAATTGGGTAAATTTAAATTAAGGACGCCTTGGGAATTTCAATTACCCACTTACCAAATTACCCATTTACCAAATCTTTTCAGTCTCCTGCCAACGCTTTGTCGCCGTTCTTGCGCGCGGGGTCGTCCGGGTGGCGCTCGGGACCCTTGCCTTTGTACCACAGCGAACCGCCATGCTCACGGAACACTTTAGGCGCGGAGGGATCGGCGCCACGCGTGATCTCCAGTGCTTTCGCGGCTTGTTTCCTGGCGCGTATCGCGGCCAGCACGCGCTCCGGAGTAAACGGGGCTTCGCGCAGGCGGACACCGACTGCATCATGAATCGCATTGGCGATGGCCGGAATCGTTGCCGCCAGCGAGCCTTCACTGGCTTCTTTGGCGCCGAAGGGTCCTTCAGGATCGACGCTCTCGACAATGATGGTTTCCACCTCAGGCGATTCTGCCGAAGATGGCGACTTATATTCCAGCAGGCCGGGATTCATGAGCAGGCCGTCTTTCCAGACCATCTCTTCCTGGAGCGCCTGGCCCATGCCCATCCAGACGGAGCCGATTACCTGGCCTTCGACCGAAACGGGATTGAGAGCGCGTCCGCAGTCATGCGCAGCCCAGACTTTATGGACTGTCACCTCACCAGTATCTTCATCCACGCTGACCTCGGCTACCTGCGCCGAATAGGAATATGCAGGAGAAGGGCCGACGCCTGCGCCTTTGAATGCGCCTCCGCGAGCGTCTTTCGGTGGGGCATAAGAGCCGGTGCCGGTGAGTGCGCCGCTGAAATCGATAGCCGAGACCACAGCCTCTTCAAAGCTCATGCGATCCTTGGGACCTTCTTCCTTGCGTTTTTGCTGGAGCGAGCCGCGCAGAATCTGGCCTTCGACGCGGCCGCTCACCTCCTGCACGTTGCCGCGCGGGGTATCAACTTTTTCGAGAATCTGCACGGCTTCAGCGCCCTTGCCATGCGGTTCAGGAGTACCGCGCTTCCACAGCATGTCATGGCGCATAACGATGTCTTCAGGAGAGCAGTTCATCTTTTGCGCGGCAGCAGCAAGGATTTTGGTCTTCACGTTTTCGGCGGCGCGCAGGCTGGCGTTGCCGTTCATAAAAGTCACGCGGCTGGAATAGGAGCCGATATCGATGGGAGTGAGGTCGGTATCGGCGGCGATGATCTTGATGCGTCCCAGGCTGATGCCCAGAACTTCAGCCACGATCTGGGCGACCATGGTGTCGCTGCCCTGCCCGATATCCGAGGCTCCCGTATAAACCACCACGCCGCCATCGCGATCAATCTTGATGTTCACGGTAGAGTGCGGCATGTCTGAGCGGATAATGCTGTTGGCCGCGCCGCTCACATAATGACTACAGGCCAGGCCGAGGCCGCGTCCGGGCAGCATCCTGCCTTTGCGCTTCATCCATCCGGAGCGCTCGATCACTTTCTCGATGCATTCAGGCAGGCCGTAGCTCTGCACGCGCAGATTGTTGACCGTGATGCAGGGCGGCTTGAGCAGATTGCGGCGGCGAATCACCGCTGAATCGATGCCCAGCCTGTTGGCAATTTCATCAAGCTGCGACTCAAAGGCGAAGCGGACATTCACCGTGCCATGGCCGCGCATAGCACCGCAGGCAGGCTTGTTGGTGAGCACGCGATAGCCATCGTAACGGATGTTCGGAATGTCATAAAGCGCACCCAGCAGCGCACCGGAATAAAGGATAGTGACCACGCCATAAGAGCAGTACGCGCCGCCATCCTGGACAACGCGGGCCGCGACCGATGTGATGCGGCCATCCTTCTTCACCCCGGTTTTCAAGTCAATGATGGTGCGCGGACGTCCACGATGAGCCCAGAAAACTTCTTCACGCGTGTAGGTGATCTTGACCGGTGCTTTGGCCTTGCGGGCTGCGACGGCAGCGATGATCTCCAGTGGGATCACCTCGCTCTTGCCACCGAAGCCGCCGCCCACCAGAGGCTTGATCACGCGAATCTGTGACATGGGCATCTCCAGCACGATGGAGAGCTTGTGCTGGAGGTAATACGGAACCTGGGTGGACGACCAGACGGTGAGGCGTCCGGGTTTGCCGGTCTGCGGATCGGGTTCAAAGGCCGCCAGGGTTGAATGCGGCTCCATGGCGGCGTGCGTGACTTCGCCGGCGAGATAACGATTCTCCAGGACAAGATCGGATTCCGCGAAACCTTTTTCCGGATCGCCAAAGACGTGGTGATAGTCCTTTTCGATGTTGTTGGGGCGCTGCGGATGAATCCAGTCTTTCTCCGCCTTCATGGAATCTTCCGGATCGAACCAGGCGGGCAGCAGTTCATAATCGACCTGAATGAGATCGAGCGCCTGCTCGGCAATGCTCTCAGAAATAGCCACGACGCAGGCAACGTTGTCCCCGACGTAACGGACTTTTTCTACCGCGAGAGCGGTCTCATCATGGCCGACGGGAAGAATGCCGTATTTGTTGGGTGCGTCCGGGCCGGTGACAACTGCAATCACGCCTTCAAGGGCTTCCGCGCGGGACGAATCAATTTTCTTAATCAGGGCATGAGGATACGGCGAATGCAGAATCTTGCCGATAAGCATCCCCGGCAGGGAGAGGTCGTCAGCATATTTGCCCTGTCCGGTAGTTTTGCCCGCCGAATCGATCAGGGCGACGGATTTGCCGATGATGGAAAAGTCGGTCATTTCTTTGTCTTTCGAAGCTGCTAGCTACTAGCTTCTAGCTAAGTCCTTAGCCATTGGTCATTGGCCTTTAGCTTCGTATTTCGCTCATGTAAAACGTAGCATATGTCTCTGCGCATTGATCTTTGTATTCTCTCTGCGTTCTCTGCGCCCTCTGCCCTAAAAATAGCTGGGTGCTTACGGTGGATACCTTAACCCGAAGCGCAATTTTCATGTTTTCTGGGTGGGACGTTAGTCCCATGTCCGACTGCGGTAAAAGCGGTTCAGGGTTTGGTTTCAATTTACCCATTTACCAACTTACCCATTTACCAAATCTCTTCAATGCCCCTTCTGCTCTGCCTCAATCGCTGCCTTGATGGCCTGGTACATCTGAGTATAGCCAGTGCAGCGGCAGAGATTACCGCTCAGGGCGTGGCGAATCTCCTCGTCACTGGGTTCAGGATTGCGATCGAGCAGCGCTTTCACAGTAACCATGAATCCCGGGGTGCAGTAACCACATTGTGCGCCACCCCAGTCACCGTAAGCTTTTTGAATTGCGGCCAGTGCTCCACGATCGGCAATGCCTTCCACAGTCACGATCTCCGGGCCAGGCTGCTCATCGGCGGCAAAACTCATGGCCAGCACAGTGCAGCTCAGGGTGGGAACTCCATCCACCAGCACGGTGCAGGCGCCGCACGAAGAATCATCACAGCCGCGCTTGGAGCCGGTAAGCTGCAACTGCTGGCGCAGCACGTCCAGCAGGAGAGCATTCGGCTCTGCCGCAATCTCGTAAGTGCGGCCGTTAACACGGAGTTCGATGAGTTGCTTTTTCATAAGAAGAAGCTGCTAGCTACTGGCTAAGTACTTAGTAATTAGTATTTAGTACTTAGTCAAAATCTTAAAACATACATAAATCTTAAAACATAAACATTGTCGCTAAACTTGCAATGCATTCCCCTGATCACCGGCAAGAGGCTGAATGCTGAGTGCTAATAACCAAAATCCGTTACCGCTGCATACGCGTGCTTCTTGACACCTAAATTTTCCAACCGCTCTTCACCCAGCAGCTTTGCATATTCGCTGCAGTCCTTTACACCATGAATCCAGTGTTGTGCCCAGGCGCTGAATGCCTCCGGTGTTTTGGTCTCGGCGTGGTACTGCTGGAAAAAATCATCATCACGCTTATAGTATCCCTGCACTGGCGAGGGATGCGCCCCATAAGGGCAATACACCACCGCCGACACCAGAAAACCGGGAATTACGGTGCGATTGGGGTCACTGGCGATCATCTCCTCAGGCACGACCTCTTCCGCGCAGACAATCACCTTTTTGGCTGCGCGCACGCCTTCAATCATTACACCAAAATTTCCCCAGCAATGCGCGTTGCCGAATTTATCGGCGCGCTGCACGTGGACAATGGTCACATCCGGCTGGATGGCACGGACAGCCATGAGCGTTTCCTTCGGTTCGAAGGGAGAGATGATCTGGTAGAAGAAATGATTGCCCCTGGGAACGTCGCTGCCCATGGCAGTGCGGGTAGGCAGGAATGGCACACCCATAGCCCCGGCCTGGAGCGCCAGCGAGATACAGAAATTCGTCATGTTGAAGACGCGCAGCTTCTCGCCGGGAGTACCGGGATTCTCCTGCTCGGTGGCACGGCGGAAGTTGTAGGCCGAACCCATCATCACGTTGCCCACCCAGGCGGCCACTACGTCTTTGACGCAGCCTGCGCCGATAAGCTGGTCAAACAGAATGTCGGAAATGGGGCCGATCAGCCGGAGGTCGCGCTTCTTCTGGCGGATGATCTCGTGTCCGGCGGCAAAGGGGATCATCTGCTCCATCTGGAGGCCAAGAGCAACACTGGAGCCATCAGGCACGAGATCAGCGATGGCTTGCTGCAGGGTGAGAACTTTGGACATGCGACGGAATCAGTATATAGCGTGGAATCGCTCATGCGGCGGATGACAGCAATGGTGATGAAGATTAGTTGTGGGACCCGCCAGTAAAAGATAGTGCAAAAAGAAGTAAGGCCACAACGGCAATGCCAATCACAATGTAAAGGAAATAGTCCAGGAACTTTTCGTCGTTGATCCGGGCGTCAAGGATCGCACGCTCCAACAATAACGCAAGCTGTTGATCTCTTTTCCCTTTCTTCAGATCACGTAACAGATGGCGGTATTTTCTCCAGTTATCCGGATTTTCTTTGCGGTCTTTTTGGATCGCGAGTCTAAGAAGATTGATGATCTGTTTTTTGAATTTCCAGTAGTTTTCCTGCTTATAAAACTCCTGTTCCACTGCTTTGGCGTCTTCGTCTGACGCAATACGGCTGTAATCAAGAAACTGTAGTTGAAGAGCGCTGAGAGGCGATTTTTCTGCATCGGCTTCAGCCCTTAGGCGAGTGAGAACAAAGTCGTGTGCATCATCGGCAGGTAAATGGGGTTCGCTGATTTTTGGAATATCGATCAGAAGCCCGGAAGTTGTTACCGCCGCAGACTCGATGAAATGCTCCAGAATCCAATCAAGACTCGCCAGGGCCACTGCGGTCCACCAGAACCCGATTGCCAATATTCTCGTGATATGAGGATCTATTGCGGGAAATGCCTTCTCCAGAGGTAAAAAGCCTGCAACGTATGCGATCAGGAGCAAACTTCCGGCCAGTTTCTGCCACATTCGAGGCGTTGCGGAAATAATCCACAATATCAACGCGATTACGCCAAAAAATAGATGAAGAAAAATGTACCGTGATGCCGCTCGTTGTAAAACAAAATGGCGCAATAAAAAGCCATCAAAAGACGGGAATTGATCATCCTTTGCCGTTCCTTGGTGTTCAGACGCCTCATGTGCAAATACTCTGCCATAATGAGCCACCTTGCTGCTAGAGATTTCTGCAGACGGTTCAGCACCATCTCTGAAACGAGCTTCGCGCGGCTCACAGTTTCCGATTGGCTACACCAATTCAGGAACTGCTCTAATTCAATTTTTGAGCAAAGGATGCCTCCATCAGAACGAAGGAATCTCAATGTCAGGCTTGGGGATTGCAAGAAACTCTAACGGCGCGAAATGATAAACCAGAGCACAACAGCGGCGATCACCAGGAACAGCAGCATCAAAAAGCGTTTCACCGAAGATTCGGGTTCGACCCCAGGAACACCCGCCGGGGAAGGGTCGGGAAAATTTGATGTGGAGGTAATTGGCGGGGCAGGTCGCGACATGCTTTTGGGGACACCGAGCACCATGTCGGATTCGGCATTCTGAAGTTCAGCGCCGCGTTCCAGGATCAGCGGGAGGACAAATTTGAAGATACCGTGTCCACCGGCGAGTGATTGCACGGCCGCTCTGTATTTGTCCTTCGCCTGAGGATCGGTTTGCAGATCCTGGCGGTAGGCATTGCCCAGCAGGGTAACCAGCTTCTGGCCGAACTGCTGAATGCTTTCTTTCTGCTTGATGTTTTGTATCACCTGGTTGGCCTCCTGCATGCGTCCGCTGGTGGCCAGGTCGATGAACATCTCTTCGTCAGACGTCAGAGAAACGCCTTCAGCCTGCGCCTGCTGGCGGAGGCGGTCTTTGAGAAAGTTAGTTCCAATCTGATCCAAATGCACCCCTCTTTAAAGCCGCGCGATGGTTCTGCCCCGATTATTCGATCTTTGTAAAAGCTGGAGGTGGTTGATTTGCCGTTTGCATCGAAATCAAACCGTCAGGTATGTTCCGTCTTTCCACTCCAGCAGCAATGACTCAGGCGCAACCGATTCTGCATCCATTCTTCAAGTAAATTTCCTGAGCCAGGAAATATGCTCTGGAGAGATCGCAAGACATCAGGTTTCGACAAATTGATAACCTGCCTTCGCCCAATCCTTCGTGTCGAAATCTTCTTTTGTCATGCCCTGGGAATCTTCTTCTACACTGCCATCCTCGCTGTAGAGAACAGCTCTACCATTAAGCTGGCTATCCGGCACTTCCTCCACCACCTCTTCTACCGGAAAAGCTTCGGCTACGGTTGTTCTTGTGACAGACTTGTTCTTGGAATATTTTGCCAGCAGGTCAATCCACTCATTGGGGAAATGGGGAGCAACCTGACTGTTTTCCCGCACGAACTTGTCACTGCTGTTGACCGGAGCGGGCAGGTTCTTTATTTGATCCCATATACCCGACTTGATGCCATTAGGGCAGGCTTTTTTCATGGGAAAATTCATTCGTTCGACGATCGCATCGTAAACATCGTCGGGGAATTCCCATTCATCCAGCACTGCCTCAGAATCGTTCTTTTTCGTTTCGAAGTAATAATCGGCGTGGGCACGATCTCCAAAGCTGATGTCAATGCCACTCCTGCCGCCCGACATACTGGTGATCTTGCCGCCTGTAGTCCCGACCTTATACTTAGATTTGGCTGTGCCTACCCGATAAGCTTTTATCCGCTGAATAGTCAATCCATCCCGCCGGGGAAGACTTGCCTCGATACGTGGTGCTGATGGATGAGCCGTTTGCACCGGGCGGTTTTGGGCCGCATTCGGATGATTCAATTGGACAGGATGAGATTTCAACTGGGACGCAGTGGCTCCTGGCTTATATACCGGCGGCGCGGGGCGGCTTTCGACGCCTGGATTATTCCCGCGCTTAACCTGCATGAATGTAAGCTGTGGACGATAAACGGGAGGTGCGGGACGCGTCTCCTGCGTGAAATTGGTCTTTGGCTGCACTCCTCGAGTTTCCTGTGGACGAAAGACTGGCGGCGCAGGACGAGTTTCCACCGCAGAGCTAATAGCCGGTTTTAGCTGGATTCGAGAAGCATTCTGCTGTGGGCGATACACCGCAGGCGCAGTCGCCTTCTTGGCACCTGACCTGTTATTTTGCGGCGCCTTGGATGAAGTGCTCATGGTGCCCCGATTATATGTCACAAATCCAAGGGGAATGTCTTAAATTCTTAAGCTACATGGTAGACTCTGCGGCAAGGCTTGTTGCTCGTATTATCTTCCCTTCCACTCCGGCTTGCGCTTCTGCATGAAGGCGTTGATGCCTTCTTTTACATCTTCGGTCTGCATCAATTCTTCAAGATAGATTTTCTCTGCACGGGCCATGCCTTTGTCGAGATGAATTGAGTCCCAGCCGTAAAATGCTTTCTTAGCTACGCTCAGAGCTGAGGGGCTAAGCTTGGAGAGGTAGTCGAGCGTGCCTTGCAATACCTCCTGAAGCTCGCCTTCCGGATGAGCTTCATTGGCCAGACCCCATGCGGCAGCCTCTTCGCCGGAGATGGCGCGTCCGGTAAAGATCAGTTCGGCGGCGCGTTTCTGACCTACCAGCGCAGACAAGGCGGCGCAGGCTACGGGCGGATAGCATCCCAGATTGATCTCCGGGAAACCCCATTTGGCCTTATCCGTGGTGTAAACCATGTCACAGATCATGGCCAGTTCCGCGCCGCCACCGAGACATACGCCGTGCACCTCGGCAATGGTGATTTTGCGGCATTTGGCCAGCGCGCCGATCACGCCATGAAATTTCTGGAACATCATCTCGATTTTGTCAGGGGTGTGGATGGCAACGTCCACTCCAGCGGAGAAGCCGCGTTCGCCGCCGCTCAGGATCACTGTGGAAATCTCATTGCGCTGTTCGACAGTTTGAATGGCCTCCAGCAGTTCGTCCATCGTCTGGAAGTCAATTACATTGAGCGGTGGATGGTGGAAGGTGATGCGGGAGATGGACGCGTTGAATTCCAGTATCAGCCGTTTTGCTGAAGCTACAGTGCTTGCCATAACACTCATTCCTGCGGGATTTTTAATTGGTAATTTGTAATTGGTAATTTGAAGACCTGAGGTTCTTCAGTTGCCAATTACAAATTGCTCAATTATCAATCTTTCTTCTCCGGCGGCTCCCATAATTCGATTTTGTTACCTTCCGGATCCATGATCCAGGCGAAGCGCCCGTACTCGGAATCCTCGGGGTTGGGATCGGTTGTCACACCTTCGGCCCGCAATGCCTCCAGGACGGCATCCAGATCATCGACACGATAATTGATCATGAAGGGAGAAGTGCTGGGATTCAGGTACTTTGTATCCTGTTTGAAGATAGACCAGACAGTTGTGCCTTCAACGGCAGGATCATCCGGTTTGCGCCAATGGAATTGCACCGCGCCATGTTCGCGCTTGATCCCCAGATGCCGCTCGTACCACTCATACATCTTCTCAGGGTCTTTCGCTTTGAAAAAGATACCGCCGATTCCAGTGACACGTTTCATAGATAGCACTCGCAGTCAGTATTCAGCCCTAAACAGAGTGGCTCGGGGATAGTGTAATGCATCGGATGTGATTTAGCCTGTTTAGCTGATTTGTATCGGTGTGCAAATTGTCTTGTGTTCCTGGAATTCCATCCGCGCAGCCGGGGGCACCTCCACCCCGCCACGTGCAACATCGGCCCGTGTCGGGGGCCCCGGCGTCTGCGCTCCATGAATACTTCTAACTGGTCCAGAAGCCTTTGGTGTCGTATTCGCGGATCGCTTTGAGTTCGTCCGCGGTGGGCTCGGGCGTGGGCTTGGCGTTGTCGGCTACCTTCAGCTTCCACCCGGTATTGGCCAGTATGTCTTCGATGGTAACGCCCGGATGATAGGTCGAAAGAAAGGCCTCGCCATCTTCGCCGAAGCGCAGCACGCATTTGGTGGTGATCACGGCTGCGGGGCCTCCGCGCGGCAGACCGACGCGCTTACGCCATCCTCCGCCTTCTCCATTGCCGGGACTAGTGATGTAGCTTACGCGTTCAGGCAGACGATGCTTGCCGTGATCCAGCAAAGAGACAAAACGGTGCGCCATAGAAGCGATATCGCAGGCGCCACCCGATCCGGGCAGGCGAACAATGCCATTCTTGCCCTTCACCTGGGTTGAGTTCAGATTGCCGAAGCGATCCACCTCGGCGGCCCCAAGAAAGCCAAGATGCACGCGGCCTGATTGCAGCAGGCTCATCACGCCGGTCATGTCCAGGCATTGTGTTGCGCCCAGAATGTTGGGTGGATCGGCCATGGTGTAGATCAATTCAGGCGAGGGCGTGGAGCGGATTACGCCGTTCTCAAACAATCCGATGGCATGAGGAGCATGGGTCTTCTTGGCCACCACAAAAGCAATCAGCGGCAGGCGCATGCCCACGAAGACCACCTCGCCGTCTTTGATCTCGCGGGCGGCGGCGGCAACCATCAGTTCGTTGAGGGTGTATGTCATCTCTGTTTGATCAATTCCGAGCGAAGCGAGGAATCCCTATCCCCACGAGAATCATTCTGTAGCTCAGTTAGTAAACCACAAAGGACACAAAGGAGCACGAAGGATCAATAAATCCTTCGTGAACCTTTGTGTCCTTTGTGGTTATCGTTTCCGTATCCCTCAAGATAAATCTTGCGAAAGGGATTCCTCGCTACGCTCGGAATTTAGACACGAGCTACTGCACGCTCGCATTAATTGCGTTCTTGCGCACTTCGCCGATGGTGAGCAGCGGGTCTTTTGCACCGGGCCGGGGAGCGATCCAGCTCTTTTCGTTCTGGATGATCTCCATCAGCAGCTTCTTGTCTGCCGCAGTGGGCAGCCAGGCATCAAGCTGCTGCCTGTATTCCTTCTCTTCCAGCGGCTGGCCTGTTTTGGGATGGAAGAACTGCCCTTTCCACTGGCCGATGTTGCGATTGAACTTGATATCCGGACAATACAGCTCTTCACTTCCCGGCTTCTGTCCGGCGCTGATGCGCTTCACCAGTTGCACGCACTCATCGCGATACAGGTGGCGATTGTAGTCGTTGAGATTATCGAGGTCGGGATTGGTGGCATTCTTCAGCTCGTCGTAGCGGCCCTTGAGTCCCCACACGTACGCCCAGTGCGCCGATGAAGAGTGGTCGGTGCCAAACAGATCATAGGCGCTGGATATCCACTTATTGAGGTACTTCTGCATGAGCCAGTCAGGCACTACGCCGGCTTCGGTGATGCGCGCCAGGCCGGTATTGCCGGTACCCATGTGGAAGGCTTCCTCGCGCAGCATGTAGCTCATGGAGCGTCCCAGAGGAGCGAAGGCCGAGTACTTCAGCATCTGAAGCTGAAATTTGCCGTCACGGTCGACAAAGTCAGTGTAGGCAAAGAAGTCGAGCCAATTGTCGCACTCTTCATTGAAGGAGCCGAGCAGGCGCTTGTTCTCATAGGCTTTGCGCTCCAGCATCTTCTGGGCTTCCACTTTGCCGGTGGTGCCGAAATGTTCGATGAGCAGGGCGCACATCTGCCAGCCATGGCGCATTTCTTCAATCATGACGCGCGTAAGGGCGGAGCGGTCCCAATCTGTGGGGGCAGTCTGGAACAGATAGCGCTGCTGCTCCACGCTGGCGAACTCGGTATCGCCCTGGTAGACGATCAGGTTCATGAGCGCGTCCTTCATGTTCTGCGTGGGCATCTGGCGCAGGTTTTCCCACTTGGGGCGGCCCTTGTAATAGCCGAAGGAGATTTCTTCCGTCTCGATTGAGCCGTACAGGGTGTCAAATTGGAAGTTTTTGATGTCATCATGGTTGACACCGATTTCCTCGCGCCATTCCTTAAACAGTCCAACCCAATCACTAAAAGTGCCGATCTTCATTACTTTTCCAGGCATGAAATAGCTCCTAGCTAGTAGCTGCTTTACAGGTTCATCCAAACTGTTTTCAACTCGGTGTAATGCTCGATGGCATGCATACCGAGTTCGCGGCCGAAGCCGCTTTGCTTGTAACCGCCGAAAGGCAGCGCCGCGTCCATCAGGCCGTAGGTATTGATCCAGACAGTACCGGCCCGCAGACGGCGCGAAAGCTGGTGCGCCTTCTTGATGTCGTTGGTCCAGATGGCTGCGGCCAGGCCGTACACGTTCTTGTTGGCCAGTTCAGCCACTTCTTCAACATCGTCAAAGCTGAGTGTGGCCAGCACCGGACCAAAGATTTCTTCCTGGGCGATCTTCATGTCATTTTTCACGCCGCCGAAGATGGTCGGCTCCAGGAAGTAGCCGTGATCGCCATTCACTGAGGCCCGCTTGCCACCGGCCAGCAGCTTTGCGCCTTCAGTCTTGCCCGACTCGATATAGCCGAGTACTGTATTCATCTGTTTTTCGCTGACAATCGCGCCCAGACGGGTTTTGGGATCCAGTGGATCACCCAGTTTGATCTTCTTGCTGTAATCCACCAACTTGGTGAGGAATTCGTCTTCGACTTTCTTTTCGACGAACAGTCGCGATCCGGCGCAGCAGACTTCACCTTTCCCATAGAAGATGCCGTTGAGCGCTCCCTTTACGGCTGAATCCATGGTGGAATCAGCAAAGACGATGTTGGGCGATTTGCCGCCCAGTTCCAGCGTGACCCGCTTCAAAGTTTCGGCGGAGCTGCGCATGATCTCTTTGCCCACCGAAGTTGATCCGGTGAATGCGACTTTGTCCACGCCCGGATGACGCACAAGCGCTGATCCGGTTTCCGGGCCCCCGGTCACAATGTTGAGCACGCCCGCAGGCAATCCGGCTTCAAGTGCCAGTTCTCCAAAACGGAGAGCGGAAAGCGAAGTCTGCTCGGCAGGCTTCAGAACAACAGTGTTTCCACAAGCCAGTGCCGGGCCAAGCTTCCAACTGGCCAGCAGCAGCGGGAAATTCCAGGCGACAATGGCGCCCACTACGCCTACCGGCTCACGCAACGTGTAAGTGAACGCATTATTAAATGTGTTTACGGTTTCGCCGTGAATCTTGGTGGCCCATCCAGCGTAGTAGCGGAAGACGTCCGCCACCATGGGCATGTCCACATAGCGCGATTCAAAGATGGGTTTGCCGTTATCCAGCGTTTCGAGTTCTGCCAGTTCATCGATGTGCTTTTCAATCAGATCGCCAATGCGCCACAGCACCTTGCCGCGTTCGCTGGCAGACATCTTGCGCCATGGGCCTGCCATGTCTTCGAAAGCCTTGCGGGCCGCGGCTACGGCGTTATCTACATCTTGCGCGCTGGCTTCAGCAACCTGGGTGAGCACCTCGCCGGTGGCGGGATTCACCGTATCGAATGCTTTGCCTGAGCCTTCAATCCATTGCCCATTGATGAGCAGTTTGCCGGACGAAATTTTTGCCTTGGTGGCGGTAAGCATAAACAAGCTCCTGGCTTTTAGCTATTGGCTCTTAGCTCGTGTGTGGCGGAGCAGGGAGTATCGTTAACTCAGCACCGCTCCGGTCCATGCGAAATACATAGGTCCTTCGGCCCGCAAAAGGCGCGGCCTCAGGATGACAAAAGGATGAAGTTACTTCGCTTTGAAGGTTGCCGGACGCTTTTCTACGTAGGCGGCCAGTCCTTCCTTGGCGTCTTCGCTGGCGAAGAGGCGCTGTTGCAGCTCGCGCTCCACGGCCAGGGCGGATTCCATCGGAATCTCCCAGCCGGTCTGCACTGACCGCTTGATATTGCCTACGGCCCTGGCGGCCTTGTTCGGCGGCGTGAACTGGCGAGCGTACTCCAGCACGTTCTCCTTGAAGTTTTCGCGCTCGTAAATGTCATTGATGATGCCCAGCTCTTTCGCCTCTTCAAAGGTGAAGGTGTTGCCAGTGACCATCAACTCAATGGCTTTGCTCTTGCCCACCATGCGGCTCAGGCGCTGGGTTCCGCCGGTTCCGGGCAGCACGCCCAGGTTGATTTCGGGCAATCCGATTTTGCCGGCATCACGGCGGGCAATGCGGATGTCACAGGCCATAGCGATTTCCAGGCCGCCACCTACACAGTGGCCGTTAATCGCGGCGATGACCAGCTTGGGAGTATGCTCCAGGCGCAGCAGCATCTCATTGGCGTGGAGACAGAAGTAATATTTGAACGTGGGATCCACTGAAGAGAGCATCTTGATGTTGGCGCCCGCGGAGAAGAACTTGTCTCCTGCGCCGGTCAGCATGAGCACGTAAACATCGTTGTCCATGCGGGCACTCAGGATAGCTTCATCCAGTTGCCGGTTCATCTCGTAGGTATAGGTGTTCGCCGGGGGATCATTGAGCTCGATGATCGCTATGCCGTCTTCAACGCGATAATTCACCAGGGTCTTGGTTTCAGTGGCTGTGGTTGTGGCCATTGTTCAGGCTCCTTTAAAGCTTTCGTTTGGAATTTTTGCGTTTTGGTTTTGCAGCGTGTATTACGCCGTGCAGAAACAGGTCGCCCATCTGCCGGGCGAGAGAATTGGCATCCGCATCGATGCGCGGATTGTGCCAGGTGTAAATCCAGTTCACCATGCCGAAGAGGCTGAGCACCGCCAGCCTTCCGGAAAATTGTAGTCCCTGGGCGCGGCCCAACTCTTCGAGCAGGCCCAGGCAGATGCGGTAATAGTCGCGCTTGATGGCAGCGATTTCTGCGCCGCGTCCGTTCTTGAGCGTCTCATCTTCATGAGTAAGAACTTTCATGGCCTCTTTGTTGGCCAGGAAGTACTCAAGATGATTGTGAATAAAGATGCGGATACGTTCTTCAGGATCGGTTGCATCTTCGAGGCGCTGGCGCAGCCTTTCAATGATGGTGGTGAAAGTATGCTTCTGGATCAGGTACAGAAGTTCTTCCTTGGACTCGAAATAATGATAGAGCCCGGCCAGGGACATCCCGGTGGCACGAGACAGGTCGCGCATGGAAGCGCCTTCATAACCTTTTTCCCAGAAGATACGGCTGGCATGGGTAAGAACGTCAGCCAGGCGACGGTCGAAACGGGTATCCGGCACTTCGGACGCAGATTTACGCCCATTTTTAACGGGTTCCTGAGACTGGGTTTCGATGGCGGCGAGGGACATAGAGAGCTAACCGAACGTTCGTTCGAACCTCTATTATGAAACATGGGTTGCCTGAGGGTCAAATCCAGCAGGTTCGCTCTTTACATGGTTGGTTCTTAATCAAAGAAGCCCGCGCTTGATGACCAGGGGAGCTATAAAATCATTTACACACTTGGATGGATGCAGGTCACATCCTGAGGTGTAAGCCGTTGGTAGTTTGGGTATTAATAACTCTGCTGGGTCTCGATCTCTTCCGGGAGGAATCATGCGGAATTGCCGTCCTCATCGCATTGTTTCATGCGCGTTGGCTCTATTGAGCACCATCCTCATCACAATGATGGCGGGCGGTTGCGGCGGTGGTGGTGGTTCATCGACGCCCCCGCCGCCACCACCCAACACGTCATCCACCCAAATCCGCGTGGGTGACGCTTCCACAGATAGAGTTGTGGCATTCCAAGTCACGATCGGCAATATCATTCTGACACCGGTAGGGGCGGGCCCTTCGCAACAGGTACAAATCCCCACCAACCGGCTTGACCTGAGTCACATGGCAGGCAAACTGGAACCTGTGGTTATCGTGAATGCCCCACAAGGCACTTACGCCAGTGCGATTGTGAATATCAATAATCCCATAGTCACTTTCCTGAATGGATCGGGCAGTCTGGTCACGATTCCGGGCGGTGCTTCACAAAGTATAACGGTGAATTTCAGCCCTGCGCTGACCATCGGCACCAGCCCGGCGATTCTGAATATCGATATAAACGCAGCGAATACGCTGACCGTTGACGCATCTGGCAATGTTCTTGGCTTCAACTTTTCCAGTTCGTCATTCACGATCAGCACCAGTCCCATTGTCACCGAGAGTCTGCAGCAGGATCGGACTGGCGAAATCGAAAGTGTGGTGGGACAAGTTGCCAGCGTGTCAGGCGCCAACTTCACTTTGAACGGGGCGCAAGGCGGGAGCCAGCTTGTATTTGCCACTGACAGTACCACCCTGTTCTTTGGCGGGCTGACCAATGTAGCCAGTACGGCAAACCAGATCGTGAGAATCGATGGCACAACCAGGACAGACGGGACGTTGCTGGCCAGGAGAGTTGAGGGTGTGGAAAGCCAGACTGGATCAGAGATGGACGGCCTGATCACTTCCGTGATCGGAGCCCCGGCTACATTCCTCACGATCGCTTCTCAGGATGGCACGGGCAGCGGCATGGACAGCAGTAAGATTGGCGCACCATTCAATGTGAGCGTCAGCGGGATGACCGCCGGCAATTATGGAGTCAACCAGGGCAAGATGGATTTTACCGGCCTGGCAGTTCCAAGCACGACATTCCCGTTCGATGCCACCACTCTTCGCACCGGACAGCGCATCTCGATAGAAAGTCCCGGCAGCGTGCCGCTGATCAACGGAACCATACCCGCCGACAAGATAAAGCTGGAGCAACAAGCCATTACTGGAGTGGTCAGCAACTTCACTGCCGGAACCGGCGGAGCGGCCACATTCGACCTCACCTTACCTACCACTTCCCTGCTGGTAGGAACTTTATCTCCGACTGTAGTACACGTCTTCCAGCAGCCAGGGACGGACAACAGATTCGGAACGATCAGCAATACGAAGACCCTGCGTGTCAGAGGACTGTTGTTCTGGACCGGCAGCAACTTCAATATAATTGCGCGCCGCATTACGCCATAGCACCGGTGATTCAACGCTGGGCGGCCGCATCTCTTCGCCGCATCTCTTCGAGGATGCGGCCTTTTTATTGCGGGCATCTTCCACGCGAACGCCACAATCTTACAGAGGTTGCCTGATCTCATATTCCCGAGGGGAGTTCTATGCCACAGTTCATCAAAGACGTGCAGGAGATGCGCCGCCGCGCCGAACAGAAAATGGAAGAAGGCCCGGTCACGCAGAGCTACAAGGGAGATGTAAACAAAACGATCGCTATTTTGAACGAAGCGCTGGCCACTGAGATTGTGTGCGTGCTGCGCTACATGCACCATTATTTTATGGCCACCGGTGTCCACGGGACCGCAGCCAGAGATGAATTCAAAGAACATGCCGACGAAGAGCGCGAACACGCCGACCAGATTGCCGAGCGTATCCAGCAGCTTGGCGGCAAGCCGGATTTCAATCCCAAGGGCCTGCTGGAACGGTCAACTTCGCACTACGTCGAAGGCGAGACGCTGGCAGACATGATTCGCGAAGATCTGATCGCCGAGCGCATGGTGATCGAGCTGTACCAAGAGATGATCCGCTATTTCGCCAATGATGATCCCACCACGCGCCTGCTGATCGAACAGGTACTGAAAGATGAAGAAGAGCATGCCTCGGATCTTTCCGACTTGCTCTACATCACCAACCCTGAAACCGGAAAAACCGAAGGACAGGATCCCGGAACCGATGCCCTGCAGATAACCGATAAAAAGCGACAGTCCCAAAACGGCGGGAAGCCAGACCAGGGCAGGACGGCACCGCTTCAGAACAATCAGGGGCAAAAGCAGCCCGAAGATCACAGCAAGGAGCGCAATCGCATTCTGAATGAGCTGCGGCGGATGGGAGATAAGAAGAAGCCGGCAGCGTAAAAAGCACGCAACATTGCACGGCAAGCCGGGACAGTATCGCGGGGGCTGAGCCGCCTTTAACCGCAAAGGACGCTAAGGACGCAAAGGTAGCAAAATCACTCCTTCTTTTTTCGCTTGCTTGTGGGCTCACCGCCCTGGGCGTTGGTTACGCTGGCCAGCACCTTGTCGAAGGCTTCTTTGGCTGTCATCTCCTTGCTGCGGCCCTTGTTCTGGCGGTATTTGTGTTCATTGCCGCAGGTGCGGCAACGGGTCTTCAGCACCTCCTCACCCGCCATAGCCACAATGGAGTGATCGGTCGTGCGCTTGCAGCGCGAACAGTGGTCGTCAATATAGTCACCTAATCTCATCATCGCCTCCATTGCTGATATTTTCCCGCGAAACCGGCATTTATGCCTGCCGAATATGATTAAATCTTTTGAGCCATGAATGACATAGTAAAACCACCCGCAGGCGGGAATGCCGTCTTTATGCGGCGCGTGATTGAGCTTTCACGGGAAAGCATGAACACACTGCATGGCGGCCCGTTTGGCGCACTGGTAATCAAAGGCGAAAAGATCATCAGCGAAGGCACGAATTCCGTTACTCTATGGAACGACCCGACAGCCCATGCAGAGGTAGTGGCGATTCGCCGCGCCTGCACTGCCTTGAATACCTTTCAACTCACCGATTGCGACATTTATACGAGTTGCGAACCATGCCCTATGTGCCTGGGGGCAATCTACTGGGCACGGCCAAGGGTTGTGTATTATGCCGGTGAGCGCACCGATGCGGCGCAGGCCGGATTTGACGACGATCTCATTTACCGGGAATTGCCCTTGCCGCCATCCCGGCGCAGCATCCCAATGGTTCAGATGATGCACGAAGAAGCGACCCGCGTGCTGGCGGAATGGAATGCGAAACCGGATAAGATAAGGTATTAAACACAAGGTCTCTCGACTTCAACCAAAAACCTTTAACCGCAGAGGACGCAGAGGAAACAAAAGTAATTGATGTGTATTGAAGTTCGAAGTGTTTTGCCCCTCAAGGTGCTCGGAGTGCCGTTAAGAGTGAAGCTTAGGATATAAGAGCAGCAAAAATTTGTCTCAGGATTTCAGCGGTTAAAGTTCCAGAGGCTATAGAGTGCGACCCAGGCAGCGCGGCAAATTCATTACTTTTGAAGGTCTCGATGGGGTAGGCAAGAGCACCCAGCTTGGCAAGCTGGCAGAGCACCTGCGCCGGCGCGGCATTGATGTAATCACGACGCGGGAGCCCGGAGGCACCACGCTGGGAGACAAACTGCGCGCCGTGCTGCTCCATTCCCGCACTGCCGGGCTCTCTCCCTTGGCAGAGCTGGCCCTGATGTTTGCCGACCGCGCCCAGCATATTGATGAACAGATTTTGCCTGCCTTGGCCAAAGGACAATGGGTGCTCTGCGACCGTTTCACCGATTCCAGCGAGGCCTACCAAGGCGGCGGACGTGAACTGGGCAGCAAGACCGTGCTTCAGCTTCATGAACTGCTATGCCATGGACTGCAGCCGGACCTTACCGTCCTGATGGTTTCAGATCTCGCGGCCAACATTGCCCGCGCCCGCCGCCGCAATACGCAGCAGTCAAAGCGGTCTGAGACAGACGAGAATCGTTTTGAAAAAGAGAACCGGGCATTTCACAGGCGTGTGTTCGATGCCTTCCTGGCAATCGCGGAACGTGAGCCACAGCGAGTGGTCAAGGTGAATGCCAAACAGCCGATTGCCAAGGTGCATAAGAAGATTGTGAAGAGTGTGGAGGACAGACTGTGTCAGGGAAATAAGAAATGAGTAAATGAGTAATTTGGTAAATGGGTAAATGAGCAGGAGCTAAGCAATTTACTCATTTACCAACTTACCCAATTACCCATTTCTATTTACTCATTTACCCAATTCTTTGTGGTCGAATACAATCCATTTCTCTGGTGGATGCTGAACCATCCCAAAACTTTTGCTTCAAATTCATTGTGTGCGGCGCTCCAGGCTCCGGTGTGCCATGCGTTGGGAACGAGCCAGAGTTGCACATGATCGGGCGCGGCGTGGGCGAGGATTTCGGAGTGATGAAAGTTGATCACCCGATCTTCTGTTCCATGAATCAGCAGGACGGGAACAGAGGAGTGCATCACGGCATCGAGCGGACTCGGCTTCAGGAGATCGACGCCATAGCGAAGCCATGAGTAGGCGACTGCGGCCCCGATGATCGGCTGTCCTAAAGTTTTACCGAACCAACTGCCGGCATGCAGAGGTCCGGAGACGCGCTCGTAGCTCATCTCGCGCGCGGTAGAAAATGCGTCTTCTACGGCCACAGCGCAGTATCTTGGCTCCCTGGCCAACGATTGCAGAATCAGTGCTGCCCCATACGATTCACCAAAGCCATACACACATTGCGGCGCATCATGCTCATAAAGCCATGAGACCCATTGGTGCAGATCATCGGCTTCTTTTACGCCATAGGTGGCCAGTTCTCCTCCGCTCTCGCCGTGTGCACGCGTGTCAGGCAGCAAGACAGCATAGCCGTGATTGAGAAACAGCCGCGCATATCCGGCAACTCCTTCGCGATTGTCAGTGATGCCATGCGAGAGCACCACAGTGTTGCCGTTGAAATCAACCGGACGCACGTACCAGCCCTTGAGCACCACGGAATCCGATGCCGTAACGCTGACCTCCTGCAGGTTCGCCTGGTAATGCTGACGAACATATCTGGCAAACTGCTGCCGATAATGCAAGGGGAGATGCTGCAGCTTGAGGCTGGCTTCGGCAATCACCACTCCGGCTATCGCGGCCAGAACTAGATAGAGGCAACAGAAGATGAGCAGGAATTTCCGCAGCTTGCGCATAATACAAAGCTCTATTCACAAGACGAGCGGGAGTGCGCATTATTACAGCATGGCTTCATTAAAATTTGGATTTAACCACAGCATGGCGAGCCACCACCAAAGCCTTTTACCGCAGAGGACGCAGAGAACGCAGAGGAATCTAAAATAAGAGCCAAAACCTTACCGCTGATGACGCTGATTGAAACTGATGGACGCTGATGACCTTGTGACCGGGAGATGGGGTGATCTGTATAGATTCACAGGCCATCATATCCTGGAAATCGAGTAAGCGGGCCGCCGACTTAAATGCGCGACGGCAACTACAAGGATGGAAACCGGCGATTCTCTGTATATGACTGCGAAAGGAAATTTCTGCACGAGCAAGCGGCGTGTACCTCGAATGTGGGTAGGATAACGTTGTGGCGCAGCAACGATCTTATTGACAGCATTAGTAACTTCTTCCCATAATTTGGAAGCCACTCTCTCACTTTGGTTGAAATACCAATCACGAGCCAATTCGTATTCCGCAATTGCTTCTGGGCGAAACTCAAGAAGCTTACCGGCCACGGTTGAATTTGGCTAAAGTCCGACGGCGAACCTCTTCCCAAGGTATAGGCTTTACCTTGCCGGAATCAATTTCCGCCAGGCGACGTGTTATTTCCTCGTTCCACGCCTCTTCAACTGAAGAATCTACTGTGTCATCCAAGCTATCGAGCAACAATCCGGCGAGCGCCGCACGATCCTCTGCAGGCAATGCAAGTACTTTTTCCAATAGCTCGTCTGCTTCTTGAGTCACGCATTTACTGTACCCGGCAAATTTTCATATAACAAGGACAGAAAAATCAGCATTCATCAGTTCAATCAGCGTTCATCAGCAGTAAGATTTTTGAAAAGAAATAGGGTGGCACTGTTGCGCCACCCTATTTAAGTTGCTGAAGTCAGTTCGCTGCGGTCACGCTTTTGGTTTCGGGGCGCTTCTTGATTTCTTCCTGCAGGACCTCGACTGCCTTTTCGAGTTGGGCATCGCGTCCGGCCAGGAAATCGGCAGGCGTGTTGTCCACGTCAACATCAGGAGGCACGCCGTAGTTTTCCAGGTTGTAGCCCTTCACGTTCCACAATCCTGTCGCCGGTGTGCGGATGCTTGAGCCATCGAGCAGGCGAAACGCACCGGTGCCGATGACGGCTCCGTAGGTCGTCTTGCCCACCACTTTGCCCAGTCCCAGAGTGCGGAAGCCGTCTGGGAATACCTCGGCATCGCTGGTAGAGCGCTCGTTTTCCATGACCACCATGGGACCGAAGAAGGCGTGCTGCGGACGCGTAATCTGCACCGAATCACGTCCTTTGGTGACCTGGTACTGGCGCTGGCTCAGGATCTCCAGCAGTTCCTGGTCAATGCCGCCACCGGGATTAAAGCGCTGGTCGATGATGAGCGCCTTCTTGTAATGATTTTCCACCAGGTCGCGCTCGAACTGGCGCAGTGAAGGAGCATCCATAGCACGGATGTGCAGGTAGCCGACCTCCCCATTGGAGGCCTTATCTACAATGTCACGCCGCTGGCGCACCCAGCGCTGATATTGCAGGGTGGTGTAAGCGGCGTTGCCAATGGGTTCTACCTTGGTCAGCCACGCGCCTTCCGTGGTGGGCTTGGAGTTGATGGTCAGTTCGATCTTCTCGCCACGAACGGCCGTAAGATATTTCCAGTAATTGTCGCCGGCTTTTACCTCGTGCCCATCGATGGCAACAATGTAATCGCCGGGGTTGATGCGGACGTAGTCTTTATCGGCCGGACCATCTTTATATATATAGGCCACCTTGTAATAGGGCGAGCCATCGTTTTCGAATTCGAACCCGGGATAGCGAGTCTGCACGATGCGGTCACGCTCTTCCGGACCAGGAGCGGCGCTGATGCCGGTGTGAGACGCATTGAGTTCGCCGATCATCTGGCTTACGAGGTTGTGCATCTCTTCCTGATCGGCAACATATTCCAGCAACGGTTCGTAATAATTCTTCACCCTGGCCCAGTCGACGCCATGCATCTCGGCGTCATAGAAGCGGTTCTTCATGACGCGCCAGCTTTCATTGAAGACCTGCTTCCATTCCACGCGATGATCTACTTCAACCCTGGCGGTGAAATTCACCCGGCGGCGTTCAAAGTTGCGTCCAGCAGCAGTGGGTGCGGCAGCGCGCGCAGCAGCACCGGCAGCGCCGGCGGCCGGGCCAAGATCAACCGCATAGAGTCCTTCGCCTTCCATGAAGTAAATACTGCGTCCATCTTTGGAGAACTTCAGCGTATTGATGTTGCGTCCTCCCTGAGGCCCGCCACCGCCCTCTTCATTGTCCTGCCCCCGGCCGCTGGTGGTAATGGTTGTAACCTGCAAGCCATCTTCAGGAATGGTGTAGAGCGTGCTCACCGGACGGCCATCACGATCGGCAACCGCCACGAACGCATACAATCTGCTGTCGGGCGAAATTGCGACTGCGGTGATGTTGTCACTGAGGTGCGTCACCTGATGCGAGCGGCGGGTGATGCCGTCAAAATCGATTTTCACGTCGGGTTTGGGCGCCTCGCCACGGGCCTGCGCATTGCGCTGGCGGTCAAGCCTTTCCGCGGCCTGGGCCTGCTCTTCGTCGTCCACACCATGGTCCCCGGGGTTCTTCTCTTCTTTTGCCAGCGTTACGCTATAGAGCTGCACAAAGCTCTGCCGCAGATTGGCATTGCCTGTCTGTGCCAGGCCCGCCAGGAAGAGCAGCCGCTTGCCATCGGGTGTCCACTGCGGCGAGATCTCGCTGAAGAGAACATCATCGTTGCCTACGTGATGTTCGCTGCCACCGGTGGACGGTATAACGTAAACGTGCGGACGCAGATCACGATCCAGCTTCGAATACGCAACCCACTTTCCATCAGGCGAGAAGTGCGCGCCCTGAATGCCCGCCTCACCGCTGGCAATGACTGAGGTTTTGCCGCTCTCCAGATCGTAACGATAGAGCTTGCGGTCAGAAGCGGCATAGATCAACGACTTGGAATCCGGCGCCCATTGGATCGCCTGTTTCTCGGTGTCGGAATCCGAGAGCTTCTTCAGCCCGGTGCTGTCTTCGCGGGCCATCCAGATTTCATCACGGCCGGATTTATCTGAAATAAAGGCAATCCATTTTCCATCCGGGGACCACGAAGGAGCAGCCTCGCGCGAGAATGACTGGGTCACGCGCTGAATGTCACCTCTGTCAGTGGCAATGGAGAAAATCTCGCCATGCACGGAGATAGCGGCGCGCTTGCTGCTGGGAGAAAGATCGTAAGATTCTGTGTCGTTGCGTACAGTGATGGTTTCGATGTCGTTTTCTTTGTCGTCAGAAACAATATTGATTTTGATGGGAGTGCTCTTGCCGGTTTTGGTGTCGAGCTTCCACAGGCCGAAATCCTCTTCGTAGACAATGGTCTTGCCGTCGCTGGAAATCGAGGGGAAGAACAGGCGTCCGGAAGTGTGGTGGGTGACCTGGACAGCATGTCCGCCGTTCACAGGAATCTTCCAGATATTATTGATGCTCTTCAACACTTCCCTGCTGCCGGGCTTGGTATGCGTCTCATCCGGCAGGCGATCAGAGACAAAATAGATGAAGCCGTCTGCGGCATACATGGGCCAGAAATAATTCCCTTTGTAGTCGCCATCCGCCAGGTGAGTGTAGGTCTTCTGTTTTACGTCCATCACCCACAGATCAGCGGCGTAGCTGCCACGATAATGCTGCCGCCACCAGACCATGGGATGACGATTGAAGGCGAACTTGGAGCCGTCCGGTGAAAATCCACCCCAGTAGCCCCAGTCAGTGGGAACAGCATGTTCCAGACCGCCTTCAATGGAAACCTCATAAAGGTTGGGAATGCCGGGATACATGAGGCCACGCGAGGACTGGAAGATCACGGTCCTGCTGTCGGCGCTCCAGCCTACGACCGTGTCATTGGCGGCATGATAGGTAAGCTGCTTTACTGCGCCGCCTTCGGCAGGGACGATGAAGACGTCATAATTGCCATAGCGGTTTGAGGAGAAGGCAATCCATTTTCCGTCGGGAGAAAAATGCGGATAAACATCACGCGCCTTATGCACGGTGATGCGCTGCACGTTGCTTCCGTCTTCATTGGCGGTCCAGATATCGCCAAGGTAACTGAAGGCGATCTTTCCATTGTGATAGCTGGGATGCCGCAGCAGCCGCACTTCTGACCACGACAGTGTGCTCAATACAAGCAACAGGGAAATGACATACTTTTTCACAGCGAGCCTCCTCAAATCAGGGACTTTATGCCCTCACTGGTTGATTGGTTTTTCGGTAGGATTCGTCCGGACTGTGGAGTATATGCAGTGTCAGGTGTTCTGGCTAGCGGCTTGACTTTTCTTTACAAAGAGATTGAGTCCCTGATGCGGGTTATTTTTGCCGCTGATGAACGCGTGATTAACTCTGAAAAACCCAAAATCTGACCACAGATCAACACGGATAAACACTGATCGAGGAAGTTTCAAAGCACCTTGTAGAGCGAAGGTGATAGGACGATGAGATTCCTTTCATTCGTCAATTACCTGTCTTTCATCTGTGCTGATCTGTTTCATCTGTGTCATCAGTGTTGAGGTTTTGATCTTTCAGCGTTAATCACGCGTTCATCAGCGGCTAAATTACCTGTCTCCACTGGTGTGGCGCGCACGATGAAGCGTTGCGGAGAAGTTGGGCCGGGGCCGAAGGGATAGCAGGTGATGAGCGTAAGCGCGTCTTCTGAGGTGGGCGCGAGCAGACTCACGTCCTGCGGATTGGTGATGCGGATCAGATCGACTGTGTATGTCCGCTTGTGAGTTCCACTGTGATGGGCATTCATCCACTCGAGCTCAATCTGGTCCCCCTGCCTGATTTTCTCCAGTGGGCGAAACCAGCTTGTGCGATGCCCGGCAAGAATGAGATTTCCTTGCTGTCCCATATCTGCGCCGCTGAACAGGCGCGCCGGACCAAATGCCAGGGTGCGCGGCGTGGCTCCTTCGAGCACAATCTCATCGTAACCAAGGCGGGGAATGCGCAGCCGCGCAATCGGGTGAGTGTCTGCCCATGACCAGGGAACGTGCAGATTGCCTGACTGCACACTCTCCTCCCACGCTCTGCGAATCAGGAACCCGGCCAGTTCAGCCTTGGCGTGCAAGTAAACCGCACGCCCCGTAAGTAAGACCCCGGTTACAAGAAAGAGCGCGGTAAAAGATCGCAGGGCATTCATGACCGTGCTCCTTCTTTTACCGTGGCATAGCGGCGCTGGAGATACAGCAAGACTATGCCTCCAAGCAGCAGCGTGAATCCCAGAGCCTCAAAGAATGCATCTGCGGTGCCGGTGGCTGGGGCGCCGACGACTTTGTCCATCTGCCAGCCTTCCGGCAATTCCGTGGGCACAGCCGTGGTGTTGCACTGGCCGCTTGGGTTCACGACGATTTCTTCCACGGCAACCAGGGAGGTGAACTGAGTCACCAGGTGATAGCGGATTGCATGAGCAATGATGTTCGAGCGAATTTCAGTACGGCCATTCTCGTCTGTCTCACGCCAGCGATCCATCATCTCTTCCACGCGCTGTCTGGCCCACAGAGTCGTAATGCCGGGGTGGAAGGTCGCCTTGGAGGTATCAAAGGCGATGGTAGTTTCGTAAGGCGTATTTCCTGCCCGCGCTGTCAGATGCAGTTTTCCGGAGTGACCTTTTGTGATCCGGCCATAGATCAGCAGTGGCTGCCGCAGGAACAGGTCAGGCAGGCGCTCGGGATAGACATCCGCAACCTCAACTCCCTCCCATGTAAGCTTCACATCGGTGAGCACGGGAGCCTCAATGCCGGTAAACAGCCGCGACATCTGCTCCTGCACCTCCCGGTTATCGGCAATGTGGGTGAACGTGCCCCGGCCGTATTGCGCCATCTTGGTGGCCAGGAACAGATTGGGCGCGCTTCCGATAGCAACGGTGTACAGCCGGGCATTCCCAAGTTCCTGCCGCATCGCTGCGAAGATCTCTTCTTCATTGCCAAGATCGCCATCGGTGAGCAGGATGATATGGCGCAGATAACCAGGGATTGTGGGTTTCTGCATCAGGTGGCGCAATGCCGGCAGCATCTCCGTTCCGCCATAGGCTCTGAGGTTGTGCACATAGCGGCGCGCCAGTTCCAGATTCTCTGTAGTGGCGGGCAACGGCTCCGGCGAAAATTCCTGATAAGTACTGTTGAACTGCAGAATGGCAAAGCGGTCATTGGAACCCAGGCCATCGAGCGCCTGCAGCAGGGCCGCGCGCGCCTGCTCGATGGAAGTGCCCGCCATGGAACCGGATACATCGATCATGTAGAACATCTCCCGGGGCGTGCGCTCTGCCGGCTGCACGGTGGGCGGATAGGCCGCCAGCAGGAAATGGGTTTCGCTGGAATCGTTTGCTGGAGAGAGGAACAACGCGGTGCCCGGCTGTTGGCTCTGCGCCTGCTGTACTTCAAGGACGAAATCTTTATTCGGTATGGTGGCCCCCGTAGAGAGTTCCAGTCGCCGCTGGCCATTGGCCAGGCGGTGCTCGTTGATCATATGAGATATGCATTGAATGAGGGCAGACTGAAGGCCTGAATCCAGATCAACCAAAATGGAGATGTCATGTCCGGAGCGGCTCTCCGGGTGCCGGATGGGAGGAGTGATGCGCGAGGCATCAGGAACAGCATCGGTATCCATGGCCCAGCCGCTGCCGGAATAACCTCTCGCCTGTGTTCCAGGGATGTAACGCGGACCGACGACCATGGGAAACACTAACCGCATATGGCCATCTTCCCAGCGCAGCGGCTGCACGTAGCGCAGATGCACATCAATGCGGTCACCCGGCATGATGTTGGCCACTGAAGCAGTAAAGATGTTAGGGCGCTCCTCTTCCAGCAGGGCGGCGCGTTTCCCTTCTGACTTGGCTGCCTCATACACTTTCCTGGCTTCCTGGCGCTCGCGGACCACGCTGTGGATCACCCGGTTACCGATGTGAATCTCCATGTCATAAACAGCAGCGCCATGGGGCAGAGGAAATACATAGATGGCCTCGATGGGCTGGGCGCTGGAGTTGGCATATTGCTGGGTTACAGTGACCGAGGCGGCGAGGCCGCGCACGTCGATTTGGGCGTCCGTATGCAGCAGCGGCACAGATTCGAATTTCCCGGAGATAGGTGAACGGTAGAGCAACGATCCTTCGCCTACATCGGGTGGGCCGTTCTCAGCCTGTTGGGCAATGAGTGAGCTGGTGAAGATCGCGACGACTGCCGCAAGCGCCACCACCATGCGCCTGCACACGTTTCCTGCTGTGAATGCCATAGTTCCTCCGGATGCAACATCAGGAGGAATGCAAGAGGAGAACCAGAAGCTACTGGCTGGAAATTCAATCAGTTAGAACGGAATAGGGTTGGACTCAATGTGTTGCGGCGGACACAGCGTGGCAGGGGGGCAACATAGCGGAGCGCAACCAAAAACCTTACCACTGATGACACTGATGAAACTGATTAACACTGATCGATTTTATTGAAGGAAGGCCCTCGCCACCAGAATAAGCACAAGATCCCTCCGATTCTCCACTGCGTGGAGAACCCTCGGGATGACGAATGCGAGTTGGTTTGTGCTTGCGGTATCCCGATGATTAACGCACCCGCCTCCGCAGCAGCACTGGTTTGCTGAAGTTCTCTCCGGCTTTGAGCATTCCGTGGTCATCCACTTTATCCCAGCCGGTGTTGCCGCTCACGTAAATCCAGTCATTCACGCCAACCACATGCGTGGGGCTGCCGAGTTGCTCGGTGGACTGCTCAAGCACTTCGCTGGAGATGATCCGGGTCTGGGCGTGATTAAGTTGAAAGCGCACCAGCCGCTGGGGGTTGGTGCCGTTCTGGACCCCAATCAATGAATCACCTGCAAGGTGCAGACCATCCAGGCCGGTGACAGCCATGGAATCAAGATGAGGCAGATAGTTGAGGACCGCAGAGGGGCTGGTCAGATCGATTACCGCGATTCCCAGCGGATAATCAGCCACAAACAATCTCTTCCCATCTTGAGCAAGCACCGGCGTCTGGGGTGAGAACAGGCCTTCCGCAATTTTTTCCAGCGCTGCTTTTTTCAGGTCGCCACGCACCCTATACACTCCGCCACCCACACTATCAGTCACGTACACGGTGCCATCGGCAGCAATAGACATATCGCCCAGCACCGCCGGTTTGCTCTCAAGATCAAAGCGGCGCAGTGTATGTCCGGTCTTTGGATCAATAGCGAGCAGCGCCGTCTGGCCTTCATCTTCTTTTGGGAAGCCTGCGAAATCGGTCATTCGTTAGCCCACAATTGTTGCGGGCTGAATGCATGCAACACTTATTTCTAGGTACTTGCACATTTAACTTCAAATTGGGACGGTACTAGTTCTGAAACAACAGCAATTTTTTCTGCTTCCTCAGCAGAATCTGTGGGTTGAGTCCGGCTCTGGAAGGTGTCCCAAGTTGTGATATAGGGCGATTTCCATGGCTGGGTAGGTGCGGAAGCCATAGGAACGTCTGGTTACCACTCGGATCTTGTTGTTGAGTCCTT
>QHVI01000047.1 GCA_003223515.1 Candidatus Angelobacter sp. Gp1-AA117 | reverse complement strand
CCATTCCCGATCCCCGGCAAGCCTGGAAGGTAGAGCACGATCTGGTGGAGTTGCTGGTGGTGGCGGTCAATGCGGTGTTGGTGGGGGCGGATACCTTCGTGGAGATTGAGCTGTGGGCCAAGGAAAAGATCGAGTGGCTCCGGAAATATCTGCGGTTAGCCAACGGCATCCCTTCGCATGATACGTTTGGGCGGCTCTTTGGACTCATTGATGCAAAAGCCTTTGAGGCCGCTTTCCGGCGTTGGGTCAGCGGAATCTTACCGGTGCTGGGAGCGGAGGTAGTGGCGGTGGACGGCAAGACGAGTCGTCGTTCGGGTAGGGTAGATGCTACCGCTCTGCATCTGGTCTCGGCTTTTGCTGCGGGGGCTGGATTGGTATTAGGGCAGCAGGCCACAGCAGAAAAATCCAAGGAAAAGACCGCCATTCCGGAATTGCTCTCGGCCTTAGCCCTCAACGGGTGCATTGTCACCATCGATGCCATGGGCACCCAAGCTAACATCGCGCAAGCGGTATGCGACCGTGGAGCCGACTACGTACTGGCAGTCAAAGATAATCAGCCGAAATTGGCCGAATCCATCCAGGACTTTATGGCCGCTTTTGAAGCCCAGCCGCAGCACACCCCGCACTCCTTCTGGGAAATCGTAGAAAAAGGCCACGGACGGCTGGAGACCCGTCGTTGCTATGCCTTTGCTCAACTGGACTGTCTGTACAAACCGCAACAGTGGCCAGCATTGAAATCCTTTGTCGTGATCGACTCGGAGCGCTCCATCCAAGACAAGACCACGCGGGAACGGCGAGTTTACATCAGCAGTTTAGCCCCTGACGCCCAACGCATCGGTCAAGCGGTACGCGCTCACTGGTCGATTGAGAATCGCTTGCACTGGTGTATGGATGTGATCTTCCAAGACGATCAAATGCGTGCCCGCACCGGTCATGCAGCCCATAACCTTGCAGTGCTCAAACATATCACTCTCAACCTAATCCGTCTGGATCCTGTGAAACGCAAGGGAGGCATCAAGGCCAGACGGCTAATCGCAGCCACTAGCGATGCTTATAGAGCTGAACTCTTCGGCCTCACATAATTTTTTCATGCGATTGCCCTGGCATCAAGCATTAACGGTAATGTTCCGCCATCGCATGTAATCAATACAGGGTTTAAGCCAACTGGTCTGTTCCTCGATCCGGTCAATGACCGCTTGTTCGTTTCAGATGCAGGTACGCACGCTGTTGACATCTTCGATCACGCCAGCACCCTGAACGGCGCGGTGGTTCCCGACCGCACGATCAGCGGGGACCGCACACAATTCGTATCGCCGGGACCGTTGGCGCTGGATAGTTCAGGGCGATTGATTGTCTGCAGCGCCCCTGGACAGCAAAACTTCTTTGTTTTTGCCAATGCAGCTACTGCGAATGGCAACGTGGCTCCATCAGCATCCGGGGTTATTCCCGGAACTATCGGACAGGCGGCAGTGTCTCCTGCGGGGGAACTCTATGTGACCGATGGAGGCGTTGAGGTCTTCAGCAACATCGCTACAGCCACAGGAATGCTTAGTCCCAGGCGGACCATTGCCGGACCTCATACCGGGCTCGATATGGATATTCCCGGTGCACCGCCTCTGGTCATAGGTCTGGCGATTGATCCGACGAGATAAACCAAATAGCAGCTAGCAATTAGCAACTGGCAAAACCTTTACCACTGACAAACACAGACAGACACAGATCTGAATTATGTTGTTCTCCGTGTTCCTCAGTGTCTCAGTGTCAGATTGTGCTGCTGCTCTTGTCATCTCTCTTTTCACCTGTTAGTTTTTGCCGATGCTGAAGATCAGTTTTTCTCCCCGCAGATTGGCGGCACAGGTTGTTCTGTTTTGCGTCGCGTTCGCTGCTCTCGCCCAGGCGCAGTCCCAGCCGCAGTATGAAGTTCAGGCTACGAAAAATGTCATGGTTCCCATGCGCGATGGCGTGAAGCTGGTGGCTGACATTTATCGTCCGGCGCAGAATGGCAAACCCGCTGAGGGACGCTTTCCTGTGTTGCTGGTGCGCACACCCTATACCAGGGCGTTTCAGGACCGCGCGAATGCTGCCTTCTTTGTGCCGCGAGGCTACGTGTTTATTGTGCAGAGTATCCGCGGCCGCTACGGTTCGGAAGGGCACTGGCGGTTTTTCCGCGATGATCCCGCCGATGGCTTTGACACCGCAGCATGGATCGCGGCGCAGCCCTGGAGTGATGGCAGCATTGGCATGCTGGGAGGTTCCTACGATGGCGGCACACAGCATGCAATGGCGTTGGCGCATCCACCGGCGCTGAAAGCTCTTGTCCCATTGGTTGCAGCAACCAATGTCGGCAGATATGGCCTGCGCCATAATGGCGCGTTTGAATTGCGTTTCTTTACCTGGCTGTTCACCATCGGCAACCCGGTGGATAGTCCTCAGTACCCGGCATACTATCCCGGCGATGAAGAAACACAGCGCGCTCTGGCTCAGAATGCCAGGAACTATAAGCAGTACATGATGGCGCCGCCTTTTCGTCCGGGAATTACACCAATCTGGCCCGCACCAAGAAGAGTCCGCAGCACCTCACCATGGGACCGTGGACGCACACCGGACTGGGACAGAGTTTTGCCGGTGAAGCTGAATTTGGGCCGGAGGCCAAAGTGGACATCTCGCAGTTGGAACTCGCATGGATGGACCGCTGGCTCAAAGGCATTCAGAACGGAGTTGAGAAAGAAGGCCCGGTGCGCATCTTCGTGATGGGTGGCGGCGATGGACACAAGACACCTGAAGGCCGCTTGTTCGTCGGCGGCCACTGGCGTACGGAAAGGGAATGGCCGCTGAAGCGCGCTGTGGATACTCCGTACTATCTGCATGCCGACCATAGCCTGGGAACGGAAAAACCTAGAGCGGGAAAGCCTTCGCAATATAAATTCGATCCGAAGAACCCGGCACCTTCCATTGGCGGCAACGTTTCTTCGCAGATGGGAGCAATGGAAGCCGGAGCCTTTGACCAGCATTGCCGTCCGGAAGTGCTGGGCTGCAAAGACCAGCAGTCGCTATCGAAGCGCAGTGACGTGCTGGTATTTCAGAGCGAACCGCTCAAGGAAGACATGGAAGTCACAGGGCCGCTGGTAGTCACGCTATGGGCTTCTTCCAGCGCTCCGGATACGGATTTCACCGCCAAGCTGGTGGATGTGTATCCGCCCAGCAAAGATTTTCCTGACGGGGTGAAACTCAATATCGGCGACAGCATTGTCCGCGCCCGCTACCGCGACTCGCTGGAAAAAGCCACGCTGATGAAGCCCGGCCAGATCTACAAATTCCGCATTGAGCTTTATCCCACCTCAATCTTGCTTGCCAAAGGTCACCGCATTCGCGTAGATATTTCCAGCAGCAATTTCCCACGCTTTGATGTGAATCCGAATACGGGTGAGCCGCTTAACCAGAACACGAAAACTGCTGTAGCGACTAACACGATCTACCACGATGCTGAACACCCCTCGAATATCGTGCTGCCGGTGATTCCCAAGCAGTAAGCGGTAATTCGAATTTTCACCGCGAAGGACGCGAAGGCAGCTAACCAAAAGCAAAACGGCGGAACATGCTCTGTTTGTTCCGCCGTGTCTGCTTGTTACGCGCGTTGTTTAACTTCGATTAGCGGTGCCACCATCCGCCGCCACGGTTGCCGTTGTTACCATAGCCGCCGTTGCCGTTGTAGCCCTGCTGGTAGCCTTGCGAATACGCCTGGCGGTATTCGGATTTGTACGAGTTCTTGTCGCCATAATTTGAGCTGTAGCCCCGGTCAGCATGTTTGTAGTTGCTGTCCTGGGTAGGACGGAAGCTGTGTCCGCTGCGGCGGTCGTTCGCGCCGTCGTTGACGCCATCCTGATAGCCATACTGGCGGGCTGCACCATAGCCGTAATTGCCATTGCGAGAGCCGCCATAGTTTCCGTTGCGATTGCGGTTACGCCAGTCACGATCTCTGTCTCGGTCACGGTCTCTGTCGCGATCGCGGTCATGATCGCGATCCCGATCTCTGTCACGATCCCAGTCATGATCGCGGTCACGATCACGATCCTGGTAGCCCCAGTTGGGATTCTGATTCTGATAGCCCCAGCCCTGGTTCTGATAAGGCACGGTCTGCTGGGCCTGCGCACCGGCAAAGGCCGAGCCTCCAACGGTCAAAGCGGTGGTAATCAGCAACATCCGCAGTCGTTTCATAAAATAATTCCTCCATAAGGCCTCGTCTGCTGGATCTCTGTTTATTGCGACCGACAGGCCCTAAATTTCTCTTGATGATAGAAACCCTACCCTGTTTACTTTGTTCTTAATATCCAGGTTATGAAGGGTTGATTTTTGTAAAGCTGTCTTGACGATTTAAATAATTAGATGGCGAAAATCAAGCGAGTTGTGCGCTTAAGAATAAGCTGCGGCCCTGGTTGGAGACTGCACAATTTCAATTGCATATTGCTAATTGCTCAAAAAGACAAAGGCCTGAGGCGGGAGCTAATCGCCTCAGGCCTTCCTGGTTGCAGTTTACTCAAAGCGGAGCGCTTCAATCGGATCGAGCCGCGCGGCTTTACGCGCTGGATAGTATCCGAAGAAAACGCCCACAGCCATTGAGAACACCACCGCTGCAACAACTGCAATCGATGAAATCAAAATGTGCCAGCCCAGCACCTTGGTGATGGTGATGGACGACACCACGCCGAAGAGGATGCCGACAATGCCTCCGGCCACGCTGAGCACCACCGACTCGCTCAGGAACTGGCGCAGTACGTCCGACTCAGTCGCGCCAATGGCGATGCGGATGCCGATCTCGCGGGTGCGCTCGGTGACCGAAACCAGCATGATGTTCATAATGCCGATTCCGCCTACGATCAGCGAGACGCCGGCAATCGAAGCCAGGAGCAGCGTCATGATCTTGGAAGACTGATCTGCCAGTTCGGCCACATCAGCAAGGTTGCGGACGCTGAAATCGTCGTCTTGCCCCTGGCGGATGCGGTGCCGGTCGCGCAGCTGAGAGGTAATCTGATCCTGGGCAGCATAGCTGGCCGGCTGCGAACTGGCCGAGGCAATGATGTACTGCAGCCAGTCCTGCCCGGTGATCTTTTTCTGCAGCGTGGTAATCGGCACATAGACCATATCGTCCTGATCCTGGCCGATGCCGGATTGTCCTTTGGCCTGCAGCACGCCAACGACCTGGAAGGGCAGATTGCCCAGGCGGATGGTCTGTCCTACAGGATCGCTCCCTCCGAAGAGGTTCTGCTTCACGGTTGCGCCCAGCACAACCACATTGGCTGAGTGAGTCACGTCGTCCCCGGTGAAGTCTGCGCCTCCGGCAAAGTTCCAGTCACGAATCTGGAAGTACTGCGGTTCGGTTCCCGTGACCCTGGTATTCCAGTTCTGGTTATCGAAAACAAGCTGTGCGCTGGTGCCTGCGCCCGGAGCAGCGGCAGAGATGGTCGGCACTTCGCGCAGGATGGCCTGCACGTCTTCATTGATCAGCGTTTTGGTGGCGCCACTGCCCACACGCACGCCGCCACGGTTTACCGTGCCTGAGCTGATGAAGATCACATTGGTGCCCATGGCCGCGATCTGATCCTGCACCTGCTGCTGCGCGCCTTGGCCTACGCCTACGGTGGCGATCACGGCTCCCACGCCGATGATGATGCCCAGCATGGTCAGCAGCGAGCGCATCTTGTTGCGGGTGAGCGCCTGCACTGCGATTCGTAATATTGCTATGAAATCCATAAATCCCCCTTATCGCGCCTCGTTGAGCGTGGCCGTCTCAATGGTGACGGGCAGCACGGCCACGTCATTTATTTCTGCTAGTTCCGCGTCATTTTCGTCCACCTGCGGCAAGGTCTTCAGCACTTCAGCCGCGCGCGGACGCTGCTTCACCAGTTCATCGCGGCGAATCTTGCCATCGCGGAACACAACGATGCGCTTGGCGTACTGGGCAATATCCGGTTCGTGGGTGACCAAAACGATGGTCAGCCCGGTGTCATTCAGGGTCTGAAAGATCTGCATGATCTCCACCGAGGTGCGGCTGTCAAGGTTGCCGGTAGGCTCGTCTGCCAGCAGAATGGCCGGACGGTTCACCAGCGCGCGCGCAATGGCCACGCGCTGCTGCTGTCCGCCGGAGAGCTGGGAAGGAAAGTGGTCGAGCCGATCTCCCAGTCCCACCATCTCCAGCACTTCTCGGGCGCGAGCCTGGCGCGCGGCTTTATCCAGACGCGCATAGAGCGTGGGCAGTTCCACGTTTTCCAGCGCCGTGGTGCGTGAAAGCAGGTTGAAGCCCTGGAACACGAACCCCAGCTTGCGATTGCGAATTTCAGCCAACTGTTTCTTATCGAGCTGCGCCACGTTAGTGCCTTCCAGCAGATACTTGCCGCTGCTGGGTTTGTCGAGACAGCCGAGCATGTTCATGAAGGTTGACTTGCCGCTGCCGCTCGATCCCATGATCGCTACGAACTCTCCGGGCTCGATGGTCAGGTTCACTCCACGCAGTGCGTGTACCTTGGTTTCGCCCAGGTCGTAATATTTGTGAACGTCTTCCACCTGGATGACGGGAAGTCCGGCATTTCCGTTTACGATGTTCATTTCAACTTGAGTTAGCGTTGCCATAATTCCTCCTTTGTCATCCTTAGTTAGCGTCCTACGCGAGCGCCACGAGCTGCGTTGCCGCCCAGTCCGGGGACAGTGGACGAACCGGCAGTGCTGGCGCGCTGAGCGGTGGCCGCACCGGTCACCACCGTGTCGCCAGGGTTGAGTGAGCCTTTCAGCACCTGCTCCACCTGGGTAAAGGTGTGGTCAGTGATGCCGGTCTTGATCTGCACGGGTTCGAGCGTCTTGTTCGCGTCCAGCTTCCATACCGTCGTCACGGTCGGGTCTTTTTGTTTCCTTTGCTGGCCGCCTTGTGCGCTCTGGGTTTTAGCGGCATCAGTTTGCGGGGTGAAGCGCAAGGCAGCGTTGGGCACCTTCATCACGTTGTCCGCCGTGGCAACAGGAATGGTCACATAGGCGGTCATGCCGGGGAAGAGCTTCATCTGCGGATTATCGAAGTCCACCACGGTGGTATACGTCACCACGTTCTGCACGGTGGTGGCGTTCAGGCGCACCTGGGAGACGCGTCCGGTGAATGACTCGGTTGGGAAGGCATCCACCTTGAACGTGACCGGCTGGCCGGTGCGGATGGCGCCCACGTCGCTCTCATCGGTGCTCACATAGACCTGCATCTTGGTGAGATCCTGCGCGATGGTGAACAGAGTGGGCGCCTGCAGAGAAGCCGCGACCGTCTGGCCGACGTCTACGCTGCGCGCTACCACGGTTCCATCGATGGGTGAGCGGATGGTGGTGTGATCAAGGTTGGTCCTGGCCACCGTGACCGCTGCCGCCTTCTGCTGCACCTGGGCGGCAGATTGCGTGACCTGCGCTTTGCCTGCATTGACTGCCGCTGCTGCGCTCTGCCATGCGGCTTTGGCCGCATCGAGCTGCTGGACGGGAATTACGCCGGCTTGGGCAAGCTGGTCGCTGCGGGTGTAATCAAGGTGCGTCTGGACTTCGGCAGCCTGGGCCTTCTCAAGGTTGGCTTTGGCGGCTTGCAGGTTCGCATTGGCATCCTGCAGGTCAGCCTGCGCCTGAAGCAATGCGCCTTTAAACAGAGAAGGGTCGATCTGCGCGACGATCTGGTCTTTCTTTACGTGTGAGTTGAAGTCGGCATTCAGGGTCTGGATAGTGCCGGAAACCTGTGAGCCTACCTGCACGGTAGTAACTGCGGTGATACTGCCGGTGGCCTGCACCGAATTTTCAATATTGCCTTGCTGGACTTTTTCTGATACAAACTGGGGCGCTTTCCCGGTTTCAAATTTGAATGCGGTAAGTATCCCAATGGCCGCCAGCAAAACGGCAAAAACGAACCACTTGGTTTTGATGTATTTCATGATTTAGCTCCTCACGGGCCAGATTTGCTGTTCCGGCCCGCTACAGTATTTGACCCAGTTCAGGTGCGAGTTGGCGTAAACAGTAGGTAAGAGCAGGGTCAAGATTTGAAAAGGCTTATCTTTGTGAGGGTATGGGTGTCAGCCCTGTTCCGGGCATGGGCCATGTCACTTGGTAATTTGATCTCTCATTCACCGAACATTACTCTTCTTAACCGTAACAAGTACGCCAGACGGGTTACTCTTTTAGCTATAGGACATCTCAGTCCCCAGAGGGTGCTATGAGTGAAGAAAATCGTAAGACGTTCTTCGAGAACTGGCTCGGTGAATATAGTGACCGCTTGCAACAGGTTTGCCAGGGTGTCCAGGAAAAGATGCAGACCTTGTATTCAGACACCACGCAAATCGCAAGATCTGCTCTCCAGAGCAGCGAACCAGCGGTTTCCAGCACCCGGCCTCTCAACCTGTAAATTTACGCGCACCTTCTGAGAAAATACTCAGAAGGTGCGATGCCTCCCAAAGCAGATTCCACAACTGACAAACTGATCCGCCGCGCCATTGCCGAAAAGCGCCTGGTGCGTTTCATCTACCAGGACAAGGAACGGGTTGCGGAGCCGCATGATTATGGGCAAATGAAAGGCACAGACCGGCTGTTTTGTTATCAGGTTCGAGGACAGAGCACCGGGCGTCTGCCGAACTGGCGGCTCGTCGATATATCTGGAATTTCAGGATTAGAAGTGCTTGAGGAGACGTTCCCTGGAAGCCGGGGAGCGGACTATGACCAACACCTTAACTGGAACAAGATCTACGCGAGGGTCGCATGACTCTGGTGTTTGTGAAAACAGAAAAAGGGGTAAAAACTGTTTTCAACTCACCTTAAGCAGAGTACATTTTCTATAGCTTCCCGAAGGTTGTGGTAAATGGCTCCCAGTTCTGTACTGCTGAATAACCTGGAACTCCTGGTTGTCAGCAATGATTACTCCACATTAAAGATGCTGGTGCTTGCCTGCCAGGAATTCGGCAGCCGGCTTGATTCAACGCCCAGCATTACCAGCGCCAACGATTTCATCAACCGCCGCAAGATCGATGGCATCATCATCGACGTCCAGGTGCGCGGCGCGCTGGAGTTCATCGAGGTGGTGAGAAAAAGCCATTCCAACCGGACGTCGGTTATATTTGCATGCACCGCAACCACGGAAGAAGCGGAGATGGCGAAAAAGGCCGGAGCCAACTTCATTGCCACTAAGCCGCTCACGCTCAGCCAGATTCAGGATTTGCTGTCCCGGGCCGCGCCGGTATTGACTGAAGAGCGCAAACATTATTTCCGCCACAAGCTGGTCATTCCCATCACTCTTTTTTATGACGGCGTTCAGCACCGGGCCCTGACTTCCAACCTGAGCGAAACCGGCATGGCCCTCCGTTCATTTCGCCTCTTCGAACCGGGAACGCCCATAGACTTCGCTTTTGAGTTACCTTCAGGACCATCTGTAAAGGGCAAAGGCGAAATCATGTGGGTGGATAGCGAAGGGCACGCCGGAGTCAAGTTCAACTCCATCACCTGCACCGGCACGCCCCACATTTCGGAGTGGCTGGGGCACAGGTGCATGGTATTGAGCTAAGTAGTTAGTACTTAGTATTTAGTACTTAGCAAAACCTTATCAGCGTTCATCAGCGTTTATCAGCGGCAAAGAATCCTTGTCCCTTTGCGTCCTCTGCGCCCTTTGCGGTGAATCCGCTACAATCGACGCGCATGAACCTCGTCCTGCAAACAGACAGTTATAAGTTCAGTCACTGGAAGCAATATCCGCCGGGGACGCAGTACGTCTACAGCTACCTGGAATCCCGTGGCGGAATGTTCGACCAGACGCTGTTCTTCGGCCTGCAGTATTACCTGCTGCATTACCTGAACGGAGCCGTGGTCAAGGAGCAGGACGTAATCGAAGCGCGCGAGTTTGTCGACCAGCATATCGGCCCTGGAGTGTTCAACTTCAATGGCTGGATGCACATTGTGAAGCATTACGGCGGGCGGCTTCCGGTGATCATCAAGGCCGTGCCTGAGGGAACGCAGGTGGATACGCACAATGTGCTGATGACCATTGAGAACACCGATCCGCAGTGCTTCTGGCTTACGAATTACCTGGAAACGCTGCTGCTCAAGGTCTGGTATCCGATCACGGTGGGAACGCTCTCGAATGCCATTCGCAAGGTTTTCCTGGCGGCATTGAAGCGCTCAGGTGATCCGGGGCTGATCGATTTCAAGCTGCATGATTTCGGTTATCGTGGCGTCTCCAGCGAAGAGACAGCCGGAATTGGAGCGGCAGCCCACCTGATCAACTTCAAGGGCACAGACACCGTGGCCGGCATCCGATTGCTGCAGAAGTATTACAAAGGCACGCTGGTGGTGAGGCCGGACTCCGGCAATCCCAAGGATGTGGTGCTGAAAGTTCTCGATATCCTCGCTAAAAAACTTGGCTATGAAACCAACAGCAAAGGTTTCCGTGTGCTTAATCCCAAGGTGCGGGTGATTCAGGGAGATGGCGTGAACTACTGGACGATTCAGGACACGCTCACTGCCATGAACCGCGCCGGATGGTCTGCCGACAACATCACCTTCGGAATGGGCGGAGCATTACTGCAGCAGCTCAATCGTGATACGCAGAAGTTCGCCTTCAAGACATCTTCCATCGTGGTGAATGGCGAGGCGCGGGATGTCTTCAAAGACCCGGTGGAAGGCCACGATAAAGCTTCAAAGCGCGGACGGCTCGCGCTTCTTCATAACGAGGGCAAATGGGCGACGGTTCCGGCGGTAAAGGGAGATGATCCGGAAGATGTGCTGCGGCCCGTGTTCAGGGATGGTGAGATTTTATTGACCCAGTCAGTCGCGGAGATCCGGCAGGTTGCACATGGAAGAAACGCTACAACATAGAGGCACACATTCCGCAGACGGGATGTGTGAATTTTTGCACAGTGCCCGGTGTCATCAGTGGTGAGAATTATTTCGCAGCTCCGCCGCAAGTTTCTTCGCCGACAGCAAAAGAGAATCTTTATCGTAGACCCATTGCAAGTTTGTGAGGCTGTCAGAACACGTAGCCGGTGCGGCATCGGCCAACTTGGCGAATAGCACATCCTCCCCTTTCGCCCTGGAGAGCAGTTTTCCATCATGCGCCACAACCTTGATGTTGTAATTGACCATATGCTCTTCAACTGGAGCCTTGGTTTTCATATAGTTGATGCGCAGGACTAGATCAGCTACGCCGGATTCCACTACGCTGAAGTTCGCCTTCTTCAGTTCATCCCGCAATTCAGTGCCAAACTCTTCTGATGCATCCATATTACTGGCGGGATCAATTCTCACGGTTTGCGCGGCTGGATATTTCTCGCGAATCTCGCTGGCCTCAGTGGTTGCTGTGTGGAAGAACACAGCATTGCCACTGGTGCTCACACCAAAACAGGAATTCATTTGGTCGACCGTGCCTTTAAAAGTTACTTGCGTCTGGATCACATCATAGCTAAAACTTTTTCGTCTAAGGTGAACACCAACTTGTCCCTGAATCACGGCGTCAGCCTCGTCCTGGGTCTTGGCAAGTGCAATCCCGAAATCGTCCAGTTCCAGGTCGAGATAGCTGGCGAGTCGCCGTGCCAGTTTTGGATCGCCTTTGATGTCCAGGTAAACCCGCGCAATCGGGATTTGGCTGCCATAGTTGACCTCCTCCGAGGTCTCTGCGATGTGGTCATTGAATTCCCTGACCACGCCGCTGCGCACCTGGGTCACCACGGCGAATATGATTACCAACGGGATAATGGCAGATCGCAGGATCCGGTTCTGCCGGGCCGCGCGTTCCGCCGCCGGTAGTCGGAATGTCCAGGCCAGCAGGGCCCCAATGATCAGGCCACTGGCCACACCGCCCGCATGGGATGCGTAGTTTACCTGCTTGGAGACATGGCTCCACAGCAGTTCAAAAGGGGTCACCAGAATGAGCCATATGAGGATGCTTATGATGTTGCGCCGCGAAAAGTTGGACCTTGCCAGCAGCAGGAATGCGACCAGCACTCCCGCAAAGCCGTAGATAGCGCCCGAAGAACCAGCGCTGTTGACCAGAGGATGCCAGCCCAGGCTCACCACGGAAGCTGCCGCACCAGTCAGCAGATAAATAGCAAGCATTTGTGTTCGTGTAAACAGCCGGTCCAGGTACGTCCCAAAGCGCCACAGGAACAGCATGTTACCCATCAGGTGCGCAACGTTCCAATGCAGAAATGCCGCGGTAATCAGCCGCCAGAATTGTCCGCTCAGGGTAAGCGGACCATAATTACTCCCCCACCGGCGCATGAGATCCAAATCGAAATCCGAGGCTACATAGCTGTTAAGGACCTTCTGAGTATCGGTAATGTGTATCCAGTAAGCCAGCATGGCGTAGAAAACGATCATGTTGCAGGTGAAAAGGATACGGGTAGTCGAGAGCCACGGAAGGCGTGGCTTGATGCTTTGGGAATGCAATAATTCGCTGGGAGGAGAATAAGCCAGTTGAGCTGCAGGTCCCTCGAGATTGTCCACTGTGGACATCACTTTATAGTGATTCGACGGCAGAATTTGTTACAAGCCATTTCAGAATAAGGCTTGAAGCAGGCCACGACACGAGGGGCAGGAACAAAATCAGCGTTCATCAGTGGCGAAAAATTCTTCTTCCGTGCGGTCAAAGACTTGGCTAAAGCTACACTGTCATCAGTTCTTTTTCTTTCTGCTTGGACATCTCTTCCATCTTCTTGATTTCGTCGTCGGTGAGCTTCTGGATTTCTTCCATGGCGCGGCGCTCTTCGTCTTCGGTGATCTTCTTGTCTTTGAGCGCCTTCTTGATGGCGTCATTGCCATCGCGCCGAACATTGCGCACCGCCGTCCGGTGATCTTCAAGGATCTTGTGCAGGTGCTTCACCATGTCTTTGCGGCGCTCTTCGGTCAGCGGCGGTACGGGTATGCGGATGATCTTGCCATCATTTTGCGGATTCAGCCCTAAACCTGCCGATCGGATGGCCTTTTCGATCTCACCCATAATACTGGGATCATATGGCTGAACGGTCAGCAGTTGTGCTTCCGGAGCATGTACTGTGGCGACCTGGTTCAGGGGCATCTCTGAGCCGTAGTAGGGGACGCGGACGGTGTCGAGCATGTGAACTGAAGCTCTCCCGGTGCGTGCGGCGGCGAGGTTGGTGCGAAAGTCCTCGACCGCTTTGTCCATGCGGGTCTTCAGTTGCTGGTAAACATCCTTCAATGCGGTAATGCTCGCAATTCCTGATTGTGCCATGAGCAGAAAGCCTCGAAACAGTAGTGTGAAACGTCTGATTATACCAAGTGCCGAAGGCACAGCCTGAAAGTAGCCCGGCATGAAGCGGAGCGCAATGCCGGGATCTCAAGGAGAAGGCGCCTCAAGTCCGATTTTTAGCCGGAGTTCTTATGTCTGATTTTCGCTGCCGATGCGCACCTGGCCGTAATTCAGCAGGCTCACGATGGAGACGCCGCCCACGATATTCCCCAGAGTGGCAGGCAGCAGCCACTGGAAGTAATTGCTGAAGTGCAGGTGTCCGGCCATGATGGCGGCGATGATTTCGGCGCTGCTGGCAATGCAGTGGGAGAAGTGCCCGGCGCCCACGATGAAGGCCAGCATCCAGGTAATGGCCATCTGCGCGATGGTCCAGTGGCTGGCACACACCATCCAGGCCAGCAGAGCAATCAGCCATCCGCCAATCACGCCTTTGGCAAAGATCATGGTGAAGTGTCCCTCGGCAGCGTGCAGGCCCAGTCCGGCCAGGGCGTCAGCAAAGTTATGAGGGAGTGCGCCGGTCTTCATTACCAGCCAGCCGAAGAAAACAGCTCCAGCCACATTGGCGACAAACACCAATGCCCACAAGCGCAACGTCCTCAGCACATGCTTGCGCTCATCGAGGATCAGGACAACCGGATAGAGGGTGTTCTCGGTAAATAGCTGGGCGCGAGCGATGATCACGACAATGAACCCGGTGGGATAAAAAGCAAAAGAAATGAATTGCTGGATGGGACCATCGCCGAGATAGCTGAGGGCCAGCGCGACGGCCAGCCCGGTCAATCCCATGCTGATGCCACCCGCCAAGCCGGAGAAGAGCAGGGCGCCAGTCGAGCGCGATAGCTCCTCGCGGGCGTTCTCGACAACTACATCAAAGATCTCCTGGGCACTGCGACGGGTACTTTCAGCCATCAGAAATAAGATGCAGTTTTTCGAGAAGGGAACCGGCAACAGGTTTTAACCGCAAAGGGCGCTAAGGACGCAAAGGAACCAAGCTATTGTTCTTCCGATGACCCGACGACCCGATGATCTGATGGCCCGATCTGCAAGGATTCCACCAGTGACAACGCCTCTTCTCTGGTAGAAATGGCTCCTTCAAGCTGGGCGTCTTCGACGGCGGTCAGCAGCTCTTTGAATTGCGGGCCGGGCTTGTAACCTGCTGCGATCAGGTCATCGCCAGTCAGCAGCGGCTTGGGGCGAATCTGCTCCTCAGGCGTGCTGTGGAGCTTTTCTTTGGCGTATTCATAGAGAGACAGATCTCTGTGGCTGCTCAGGCAGTCCAGCCGGTGCAGTTCCAGGTGCTCTTCAAATTGAGGCAGACGGAAGAAGCGCTTGAGGGTTGATTCTTTCATTTTTTTCACGTCGCCGAAGCGCATGTGATTGGCTACCAGCGCCGATACCTGCTCTATCTCATCGTTGGAAAGACGGAAGCGGTGGCAGATCTCCTCCGCCATCTTCGTGCCCACCTCGGCATGCTGGTCAAAGCGGATACGGTCCGGGGCCACCCGGAATGTGGGCGGCTTGCCTACATCGTGCAGAAGCGTGCCCAAAGCCAGCGTCTTGGAGCAGTTTGGCTGCAAGCCTTCGAGCAGCATAAGGGTGTGAACCCACACGTCGCCTTCAGGGTGATACTGCGGCGGCTGCCGGATTCCTTTCATTCGTTCGATCTCCGGCAGCACCTCGCGCAGCAGTCCGGTCTGGTCGAGCAGCTCAAAGGCGGGGCGCGCATGGCCTTCGGTGAGCATCTTGAGAATCTCGTCACGGATACGCTCGTTGCTCACCTGGTGAATCTGCGCGCGCAGTTCGAGAATGGCGCTGAAGGTTCGTTCGTCAATGCTGTAGCCAAAGCGGGCGGTGAAGCGCACCGCCCGCAACATGCGCAGCTTGTCTTCCATGAAGCGCTGGCGGGCATCGCCGATGGTGCGAATGATGCCGCGCTGCAGGTCTTCGTGTCCGCCTACGTAGTCGAGCACCTCGCCTGACACTGGATCGAGCAGCAGGCCATTGATGGTGAAGTCGCGCCGCTGCACGTCAGTGCTGGCTTCCTTGCTGAACTGCACCTGGTCAGGATGCCGGCCATCCGAGTAGATTCCGTCGCTACGGTAGGTGGCCACTTCGATGGAATAATTATCTTTCCCGCCTTCCGGTGTATCGCGCCGGATCGGGATCAGCACCACCCCGAACTGTGCGCCTACAGCATAAGTTTCGGGAAAGAGGCGCATCACGTCCTGTGGGGTGGCTGAGGTGGTGATGTCCCAGTCGCCCGGTTCGCGGCCCAGCAGCAGGTCACGCACGCAACCACCCACCAGGTAGGCGGAATACCCTGCTTGCCGCAGTTGCTGCACGATCCGGGTGGCGTGTTGCGCTTGTTCGGAGGACGGATCCATGTAGTTTTTAATCGCACAGGACGCAAAGGAAGCAAGCTCTTAGCTTTGGCTCTTAGCTCTTGGGTTTTAGTTCTTTGGCTAAGCACTAAGGGCTAACGGCTTTTAATTTACCCACTTACCAAATTACCCACTTACCAAATTACACTTACCAAATTACACTTACCAAATTACCAAATTACCCACTTACCAATTCTCTTGGTTCCGGGTTGCTCGCCTCCATAGCGTCGCTGAGTTTAATAATATAGATACATGCCCAACGCCTGCATTCTTGGCATTGAGACTTCCTGCGATGAGACGGCAGCCGCCGTGGTGCGTTCAGGCGAGCAATTGCTCTCTAATGCCGTGCTTTCCCAGATTGCCACACACCAGCCCTATGGAGGCGTAGTGCCCGAGTTGGCCTCGCGTGAGCACCTGCGGGCCATCGTTCCCGTGGTACGCAAAGCCCTGGAAGAAGCCGGGCACACCTACGAGTCGGTTGATGCCATTGCTGTGACCCAGGGACCCGGATTGGCGGGCGCGCTGCTGGTGGGCATCAGCTATGCCAAGGCGCTGGCCTTTGCGCTGGAAAAGCCGCTGATCACCGTCAATCATCTTGAAGGGCACATCCATGCTGTCCTGCTGGAAGAACGCCAGAAGGGCAATTTTGAAGTCCAATTTCCGGTGCTGGCGCTGGTGGTTTCCGGCGGCCATACGCATCTTTTCCTGGCGGAGGAGCGGGGCAATGGCTGGGTCTATGAGAATATCGGCCGCACCCGCGACGATGCCGCCGGAGAGGCTTACGACAAGGTCGCCAAGCTGCTGGGGCTGGGCTATCCCGGCGGCCCGGTAATTGATGTTCTGGCCCGCCAGGGCAATCAGCAGGCGGTGCGGTTCGGCCCGGCCCAGATCAAGCACAGCAACCGAGGCGTGCCCAAAGAGAAGCAGACCCCGCATGACTTTTCTTTCAGCGGAATCAAGACCGCAGTCCTGCGCTATGTGGAACTGGAAGGGATGCGCGACTCAGTTGCTGCGCGGCAGAAGGCGCTTGCGGGACTGGCCACACCCAGGCCCGAAGACATACTGCCGCTTTGCGACCAAAAGACACTCGACTTGGTGGCCTCGTTCCAGAGGGCGGTGGTAGATGATCTGGTCTCAAAGACACTGGATGCAGCCCGCGAGCGCGATGTACGCACCCTTTTTGTCACCGGTGGAGTGGCCGCCAACAGCCAGTTGCGCAGCACGTTTGAGATGGAAGCAGCGAAAGAGGGCATTCCGGTGTATTTCCCCTCGCGTAAGTTATCTACCGATAATGCGGCCATGATCGCGGCGGCCGCCTACCCAAAATATCTCGCCAAAGATTTCGCCAGCCCGGAATTTTCGGCAGAGGCTTCGCTGGTCCTGCGGTAAAACCTGTCTCGCACATGAGGTGGACGGAGTGGACAGGGGTGGAGGCTTAGCTTACTGCCCGCACTACAACTGCTTCCAGGGCGCGGCGGAGCTGATCAAGGATTTCAATATCCTTGAAGATCACATAATCTGCGCGCTTTTCAGTAACGCCTTCTTTGCGTGACTGTCTGGCTGCAAGTACCACGATGGGAATGCGGGCTGTCGAGGGCTGGGCCTTCAGGGCGTCAATGAGTTGATGACCATCGAACTTGGGCATTTGCAGGTCGGTAATGATGAGTGCAGGCTGTTCCATGCTCTTGAGCATCTCCAGGGCTTCAGCGCCGTTGGTGGCAGACTCCACCGCAAAACCCTGTTCTTCAAGGTAGCGGCACACGGTATGCCGGATCAGCATGGAATCATCAACAACCAGCACTGTTTGGTTCACGATAATACTCTGGGCGGGGGGAGTTACTAAAACGCTAACAAAAGGGCATACCGGGCGCAAGCAAGAATACGCCCTGCTTCGGTACGGAGGTCACATGAGCGCCAACGGCTGTGGGCAGCTAAGACCTAAGCTTCTTCCGAATGGATATTTTCTTCAATGGCCATGTCTCTGAATTCACTGGAATCAAAGACATCGCCGCATTCCAGGCACTCGACGAACTCTGCGTCTTCTTCTCGGGCCACGACGCGGACGCGAGGATGCCTACAGACTTTCTCCATAGTGGTTTTTTCGGAAGGTTGTTTCGCGATTGGTGAAGTTTGGATTGGATTCATATTCGGATCAAGGCGTATTTCGCCGGCGCCTCTCTCGAATAGCGGGTATTTTTATGCGGGAATAGCGGCTTGTCAAGCGATTTTCCATGCCGCCGCGGGCCGGCTTTTGCCTACACATCGGCAGATATGGATGAGAATTCCCGAAACGGGGTTGCTGCTTAAGGCATGGGATAAATGCCGGAATCGCGGGCCTGCTGGATTAGAACTTTCTTGACCGAATTTGGCGCATATCTGGCCATGCCCTTTTCGGCGGACGCTACCGCTGCCTCAAAGGTGGTAAGCCCGGTAAGGGCCACATCCAGAAAAAGGAATTTTCCCGAGTCCTTCGCTAACCGTACCCCGGCATAGGCATGTCCGGGGACGATGACTACAGTCGCATCCATGCCCAGATTCTCAAAAAGAGACGCGTACATTACGGCTGCATCGATGCAGTTGGCGCTGTTCTGTCCCAGGCTGACGCGGGGCATCCGCACCCGCTCACTTACATTCCTGTGATCGCCGAAGGTTGTAGAGCTCTTTACATAAGAGACGCCCATACGCTTGAGCGCGGTAAAGATAGCCCTGGCTTCGCGGTAGGTCTCCTGCTCCTGCTGCGCAGCGCTCTTCCATGATTCGTAGCCGGGCAGGCGATGATCCACCGTGAAGTTCTTTGCCCGTCCTAAGACCGACTCCACACGCAGATCGTGCGGCGTGACCCAGGAGGCGATGAATGGGGCATAGCGGAAGTTGCTGCCCCAGTACATGTCCTCGGCAGAGCGCAGCCGTACCGGCAGGGTAGTTTCATAAACGCTCGCGCCTGAGATGTCTGCAATGGAGACCTGGGCCGTAGCTGCGATGATCTCATGATTGTTATAGAGGCGCGGCAGGAAGGTGGGTGCGAACATGTAGAGCTTTGAGGCGCCCGGCGCCAAGTCAACCCGTTGGATTTCCTGGTCACTCCAGCCCGCGACCTTTACGGCAATGCGCTGGCGCAGCGGTGTCTCTCCGGGATTGGAGACATTCACCGACAGCACACCGAAGCTGCGTTCGTTTTGTTTCTGCAAAGAGGCGTAATTGGCAAAAACAGGATAGATTTCGCCGTCCATACCAGCAGTAACTTTGTATTCAGGCGAAGGATGGCGGGGCGCAGGAGTTACACGCAGGTCACCGCGGTCCGCAGTATTGTCACTGGCATGGGCTGGAGCAAGAAGTCCCAGAAAAAGGACGAGGTTGAACCAGGGTCTTAACTGAGCGAAGAGGCGCATCGCAACATCCAGCATAGAGGAGTGACTGGGAGAAACAATCAGCCGTATGCCTTATGAGAGAGTAGTACAGGATTAAGGGATTTCAAAAACCAGCCCAGGGTACTTCTGTGCTCTCCCGCATTGTCTGTGCCTGGACTGATCTGTGGCGCATCTCAAGAATCAGCGTCATCAGCGTTTATCAGCGGCAAACCCCTGGTTCCTTTGCCCCTTCGCGTCCTTTGCGGTTAAATACAGTTCAATGCCTGAACCACAAGTCCTGCTGATTGACGCGGATGACACCCTCTGGGAAAACAACATCTACTTTGAGCAGGCTATCGCCGATTTCATGTCATTCCTGAACCACCAGGAGATGACCCCGGCAGAGGTGCGCCTGGTAATCAACGAGGCGGAGCGTGAGACCATTCTGGAGCGCGGCTATGGTTCCCACAGCTTTGCCCATTCGCTGGTCAAGACCTTTGAACGCCTCTCGAAAGAGCCGGTTACGCCCGCATTGCACCAGACCATCTGGAATTTTGCCCATCGCATCTCCAAATTCCCGATTGAATTGATTGATGGCGTACCGGAGACGCTGAGCTACCTGGCCGGCCGCCAGCACCACCTCATTCTGATGACCAAGGGAGATATCACCGAACAATCGAGCAAGGTGGAGCGCTCCGGATTGAAGGAATATTTTGCCGCCGTGGAGATCGTGGCGGAAAAGAACTCCGCCACTTATAAAAATATTGTCGGCAAGTACCGCCTGCTTCCTGACGTGACCTGGATGGTCGGCAACAGCCCTAAATCCGATATCAACCCGGCGCTGAATGCAGGCATCAACGCCGTATTCGTCCCCCATGACCAGACGTGGATTCTGGAGCACGAAGTCGTCGGCCCCGCCCCGTACGGCGTGCGGCTGTTGCAGGTGGAACGGTTTGCCGATCTGCAGCGGCACTTCTGATAACCTTACGACTAATGAACGCTGATTGACGCAAATCGATCAAAGCGGGGGCGAATGCTTCGAGTCACATGCCTCGGTTTCTCATTTGTTTTTCTGCTGTGTTCTCTGCAAGCCCAAAGCCTGCCTCAAGAGGCTGAGGAGAACAAAGACGCGGTTCTGCTGGCGCGCATTGTCGATGAATTCTGGCAGGATGCAAAAAAAACCGGCATGTATCGCGACTTGATTGATAGTGAACCAGTCAACGAACTGCCCGACATTTCAGAAAACAAGGCAAAGGCCGAAGCCGAGTTTGCGCGCCATATCGTTCAGGAACTGCGCGCGGTCAACCTCGACAAATTAAATCATCAGGATTGGCTCACACTGCGGATTCTCAATTGGGAAACGTGGCGCATCTCCGAAGAAGCAAAATACTACTGGTTCTTTTTCCAGATTACACCCTATATATCGCCCATTCCTCTGGCCACACAGGTCATCTCTGAACAACCGTTGCGCAGCAGCGCCGATCTGGAGCACTGCCTGATGCTGCTGGGCAAATATGCGGAGTTCATCCGCAACATCGACAACAACGTGCATGAGCAGGCCCGGCGGGGAATTATTGTCCCGAAAGCCGAGCTACCCATCGTCATGCGCTTTCTTTCGTCACTCATCGAGGAGCCGGGGAAAAGTTCGCTGCTCCCGGAAGCGAGACGTTTTGGCCCCGGAATCACCGGCGAACAGACTGCAAGTTTCAGGCAGAAAGCCACCTGGATTATCCGGACAAAGATCAACCCAGCTCTAACCGAGTTGAAGGACTACGTCGCCGGAGACTATGCAAAGAAGGTTCCTTCAGATGTCGGTGCTTCGCAATATCCGGGCGGCAAGGAGTTCTACCGCTACCTTGTCCGCATTGCTACTACACTTGATCTTTCACCTGAAGAGATTCACCGCATTGGGTTGGAAGAGGTGCAGCACACGGAAGAGCAGATGGCGGCAGTGCGCCGCGAACTTAGGTTTAAGGGCACGCGGGAAGAGTTCCATCATTACCTGAAGACCGAACCCAGGTTCTTTCCAAAATCGCCGGAAGATATTGAAGCCCGGCTCAATGAATACCTGAATCGTGTACTGCGTGTGGTCCCGAAGTATTTCCTGCATGTGCCCAAAGCGCCGTATGGTATCAAGCGGCTTCCACCCGGACTGGAAGCTGGCCAGACGTTTGGGCATTACGAACTGCCTACAGCGACTGAGCCGCGCGGCATCTACTATTACAACGGCTCACACCTGAATGAGCGCTCGTTGCTGACTGCGGGCGCTCTATTGCTGCACGAACTCATTCCCGGACACCACCTCCAGGCAAACCTGCAACAAGAAAACACTGCATTACCGGCCTTTCGGCGCTCCTCTATCCATCTCGCGTACACCGAGGGCTGGGCCAACTACAGTTCTGCTCTAGGTAGGGAGATGGGTGTTTACGAGAACTTCTATGATGTTTATGGCATGCTGATGACAGACATGCGCCACTCCATCCGTCTGGTGGTCGATACCGGAATGAACGCTATGGGCTGGAGCCGCGAGCGGGCAATGGCGTACATGAAGGAGCATGGGGTGGATTCGGAAGCGCAGATCGAGAGCGAGTCATTGCGGTATTCCGTGGACGTGCCTGCGCAAGCACTGGCTTACAAATTGGGAAGCCGGAAAATCTGGAAACTGCGTGAAGAGGCCCAGCACCAGCTTGGTGATAAGTTCGATATCCGGAAATTCCACGATTGCTTTCTGGGTAGCGGCTCGATGCCGCTCGCTATTCTGGAGAAGCATATAGAGTGGTGCATGAAACAAGCGGATAGCAATTAGCAAAACTAAAACCTACTGCTGATTACGCCGGATGACTCGGATTTACCGCAGATTGGCAGATTGATTCACCCGCAGAGGAAATGCATAGGTTCTTCGGCGCAAAGAGCGCGCCTCAGAATGACAAAAGATAAGGAGCCTGGCTAAGAACCAAGAGCCAAAAGCCAAGAACAAAAAGCCAAGAACAAAAAGCCAAAAGCTCTTCTGCTAGCTGCTAATTGCTATTTGCTATTTAAGTACCCTTCCTTCCGCCGCGGGAAATTAGCTGCTACTCTAACTTGCTCTGGAGTTCTCGTCATTCACTTGACGAACTCTCTCACAAGACCCTCGTTGGATGCCTCGCAGATCCTGGCCGATCTGGGGCTGGTGCTTGCTGGCGAACGCGACCTCCATCACACTGCCATGGCGGCCCTGGAAATTGTTCTGCTGGCCGCTCACGCCAAATCCGGCGCCCTGTTTCGTTTCCAGGAGCGCCCGCCGATGCTGGCCTCTGTGGCGGCGCTGGGCTTCCCATTGTTTCCGCAAACGGCGGTATTTCCGCTGCTGCCCAAGCACATACATGCGCTCAGCCAGGTCAATATTCCGCAGAAGCTGTGCCGTGAGCGCTGCGACATTTTCCTGAGTTCCACAGGAAATATCTCAACCGTCTGGTTCAAGTGTCTGGTCCCACTGAAAGTTCGCGGCAAACTGATTGGGGCATTGATGCTGGGCGAGCGGGAAGGCGGCTCTGAATATCCACCGGAGCTGTTGCGGCAGATGGGCGAGGTTGCCCCGTTCATCGCGCTGGCGATTCACAATCACCAATTGATGATGACTCTGCAGGAACGCACCGCTGAGAACCTGCGCCTGGTAGCTTCAGCCCACGGCTTCTGGGACAACGCTCTGGAAGCCTTTGCCGCCACTATCGACGCAAAAGATGTTTACATGCACGGCCATTCGTTACGCGTAGGCCGCTATGCTGCTGGAATAGCTGAAGCACTGAGCATGGGCCTGAATGAGATCAACGAGCTGCGGGCCGCAGGCTACCTGCATGATATCGGCAAGGTGAATGTGGACAAACGACTGTTCAGCAAAGCCACCGCGCTGGAGCCCACAGAGTTCCGTGAGATGAGCGACCACACTGTGGTAGGGCATCAGATTGTCTCTACCGTGCAGTTCCCCTGGCCAAATATTCCTGAGGTGGTGCGCTCGCATCACGAGCGGGCGGATGGTTCCGGATATCCTGACCACCTGGGTAACGATGAGGTCTCGATGCCGGTAAAGATTGTGGCCGTGGCGGACACGTTTGATGCCATGCTCAGCGAGCGCCCGTATAGAAAAAGGTTGTCACTGGGCGAGGTAGCGGCGCAGATCAGTTGGCTGGCCCCAGCCAAGCTGGATGCGGATGTAGTGCAGGCTCTGCTGATACAGCTTCGAAGGGATGCCGTGGGACTCATCACCCCCCCGCGTCCCTGGGCAGCAGCCGAAGGTAAATCGAGGAAGCCCTTCCTTGATCCGGAAATTGCATGCAATATAGCGCCCACCGATATAGACCTGCTAGCCTCAGAGATGAACCGCCGGTTGAACCGGGGCCGCACCTTCTCACATACATAGCTATCCTGAACAAAGGGCGCAACGGACGCAAAGGTAACAAGGCAGCTGAACTTCCAAGTGGGCCGTTTTCGCTACCTTTGCGCCCTTAGCGTCGTTTGCGGTGAATCCAGCAACTTTTCTTCCTCAAGGGGTTAATATTGGAGAATATAGAGGACTAGGAGTGAGTATGCGTGCCACTCGCAAATTGGTCATCCTGATGATCATTGCAGTACTGGCTTCTGCTTTCGCGCTGCTTGCAGCCGACAAACAGTCAAAATCCAAATCAAAACAAGCTCGGGCCGCCGGCCCAGCGCAGATGGAGGAAAACAAAAAAATCCTCCATGCGCTGAACCGTCTTACCTTTGGCCCGCATCCTGGCGACGTGGAGAAAGTCAGCGCCGAGGGACTGGATAAGTGGTTTGAGCAGCAGCTTCATCCTGACAAGATCGATAACAGCCAGTTAGAGGCCAGGCTGGCGCCTTTCCGCACCTTGAAAATGAGCACCACCGAAATGGTGGAAAACTTTCCTCCGCCGCAGGTAGTGCGGGCGCTGGAGAACGGCCGCATGTCGCTGCCTTCCGATCCCGGTAAACGCGCCATCTATGAGTCGCGTATGGCCGCCTATGAACAGAGACAGCAAAAGAAAGAACAGACCATCGATGCAGACATGAAGACGGATGCGCAGGGCGATGAGCAAATGACGCCCGAGCAGCGCAATGCCCGCCAGAAAGATCGCGAGGCGCGCATGTTTGCCGATATCGATTCGGCGCAGTTGCTGCAGATGCCTCCGGAGCAGCGCTACAACAATATTCTGAAGATGACGCCGGAAGAGCGGGTGGAACTGGCTCGCGCCGTGAAAGGGCCGGAAGCGATGCAACTGGTAGACGGCATGAAGCCTGAGCAGCGTGAAACGATCCAGGCGATCCTGCAGCCGCAACTGGTGGTGGGCGGCGAACTGGCGCAGGCCAAGGTGCTGCGCGCCATCTACAGCGAGCGCCAGCTTGAAGAGGTAATGACCGACTTCTGGTTCAACCACTTCAATGTGTTCATCAACAAAGGCCCGGATCGCTACATGGTCACCGCCTACGAGCGGGACGTGATCCGCGAACACGCTTTTGGCAAATTCAGAGACCTACTGGTGGCAACCGCCAAAAGTCCAGCCATGTTGTTCTACCTGGATAACTGGCAGAGCGTGGGGCCGGATTCCGATTTAGCCAAATATGGACCGCAACGGCCGGGAGCGCAGAAGCGGTTCCGGCGCTTTGGCATGCAGCCTCCGCCAAGGCCACAGGCCAATAATAAGAACCGGCCCAGCGGACTCAACGAAAACTATGCCCGGGAGATCATGGAGTTGCACACGCTGGGCGTGGATGGCGGCTACACGCAGAAAGACGTGACTGAGTTGGCCAAGGTGCTGACCGGATGGAGCATCCAGCAGCCGCAACGCGGCGGTGATTTCTTCTACAACGAGCGCGCCCATGAGCCGGGCACAAAGCATGTGCTTGGCCACGAGATCAAAGAGCATGGGCAGGATGAAGCCATGCAGGTGTTCGACATCCTGGCGCATCATCCTTCCACCGCAAAGTTTATCTCGAAGAAGCTGGCCATGCGCTTTGTCTCTGATACGCCTCCCCAAAGCCTGATTGACAAGATGACAGAGACATTCCTGAAGAAGGATGGCGACATCCGCGAGGTGCTGCGCACCATGTTTCGTTCGCCGGAGTTCTGGGCCGCCGATGCCTACCGGGCCAAGGTGAAAACGCCTCTGGAGTTCGTGGCTTCTGCGGTGCGTGCTTCGGGCGTGGACGTGCAGAACGCGCTGCCGCTGGTGCAGCAGCTCAACAAGATGGGCATGCCGCTTTACGCGATGCAGCCGCCAACCGGCTATTCCATGAAAGCGGAAACCTGGGTGAACTCTTCTGCGCTGGTGAACCGCATGAACTTTGCGCTGGCGCTGGGAGTCGGACGGCTGCCCGGTCTTACACCCAATCCGCAGGCCATGCTGCACGGCGAAAATCCGTCGGACACGAATGCCGCGGTGGCCACGCTGGAGAACACATTGCTGGCAGGTGATATTTCTGCGCAGACGCATGCGGTGATCGAGAAGCAGCTCAGCGATCCCCAGGTTGCACAGCGCCGGCTCGACGATCCCGCCAAGCCCCCCAACTATGGCGCAATTGCCGGGTTAATCATGGGGTCACCCGAATTCCAGAGACGTTAAGGAGAGAGTCATGGCGATTACTCGCAGAGTATTCCTGAAAGGCGGGGCGCTGGCCATTGTGGGAACCAGTGTGATCCCGAGCTTCCTCACGCGTGCCGTTTATGCGGCAGAGACGGCAACAGCGGGCACGGGCAAGAAGCGGCTGGTGGTGCTCTTCCAGCGCGGCGCTGCGGATGGATTGAATATCGTGATCCCTCACGCGGAGGCAGCTTATTACTCGATGAGGCCCAGCATTGCCATACCCCGGCCGAAGGGCAATAACGGCGCGATTGATCTGGATGGCTTCTTTGGGTTGCATCCTTCGATGGCGGACTTCAAGCCGCTATGGGATGCAGGGCACCTGGCCATTGTTCACGCAGCCGGATCGCCGGACAACACCCGTTCTCACTTTGACGCCCAGGACTACATGGAATCCGGCACACCCGGAATGAAAGCCACGGAAGACGGCTGGCTGAATCGCGCCCTGGCAGGCATGAAGGAGCCGGCAGCCTCGCCCTTCCGCGCTGTGGCTATGGGAGGCGCTCTGCCACGTACCCTGGCCGGCTCTATTCCGGCGGTGAGCATGGGCAACATTCGCGAGTTCACCGTGGGTGGACGCGGCCCGGGAGGCAACATCGCCAGCAATAGCTTTGAAGCCATGTACGAGCAGTCGGTGGACACGGTGCTGCATGGCACCGGCAATGAGACATTTGAAGCAGTGAAGATGCTGCGTTCGGCCGATCCGGAGAAGTACACACCGGCTCCGGGGGCGAACTATCCACGCGGACGCTTTGGTGACAGCCTGCGGCAGGTGGCGCAGCTCATTAAGGCCAACCTGGGCGTAGAGGTTGCGTTTGCCGATATCGGCGGCTGGGATCACCACGTAAACGAAGGCAGCATCCAGGGACAGATTGCCAACCTCACGCGTGAGCTCTCGCAGTCGATTGCGGCCTTCTGGACTGATCTGGGCGACCTTGGGGCAGACACGGTCATTGTGACCATGTCAGAGTTCGGGCGGACGGCACGCGAGAACGGCAACCGCGGCACCGATCACGGACATGCCAACGTGATGTTCGTATTGGGCGGCCCAGTCAAAGGCGGCAAGGTTTATGGCCGCTGGCCCGGGTTGCAGACCGAGCAGCTCTACGAAGGCCGTGACCTGGCCGTGACCACCGACTTTCGGCAGGTACTCAGCGAAGCCGTGTACCAGCATCTCGGCAACAAGGATTTAGAGAAGGTGTTTCCAGGATTCGACAAGGCCTCACCCAGGAACTTCCTGAAATACCTGGGGTGAGTTCCGCACTTAACATTCCGAGCGGCAGCGAGGAAGCCTTCTCACAACCAGCATCTCTGGTCTTTGTGAATTTCGAGCATAGCGAGAAATCTCTATGGCAACGAGCATCTCTGGCCAGAGATGCTCGTTTTTGTATTCGATCGACGTACGAGATCCAAAACTTGTCCCGCTGTCATCTTGAGCAAGCTCGACCGACGCAGGAGGGAGAGCGCAGTCGAAAGACCCCGAAGTGATTCGGAACCATCATGCAGCATCAGGGAATTTCAACAAAAATGCATTGTGAGAACTCCCTGATGCTGTATGGCAGAGGAAATATTCTCGGGGTTCTTCGCTTCGCGCTCTAGAATCCATTGCGGAAAAGAACATGGCGGCGCTGCGTTCAGAATGACAGGCGTGGAGGGTATCGTGTTGAATACTGACCACGTTGCAACTGCAAAAAGACATGCCTCTCAGGAAGACAGACTGCATGGATACATGCATTGTAAACGTGAGGTACTGCTGGCCAGAGATGCTCGTCTATTCCGAATTGCACGATTGAGCTGTTCTGCTCCGTGTACATCAATTTGACAATAGTAATCCCTCGCTGCGCTCGCGATTTCAGAAACAGGATCGACAACATCTGTTTGTAGTCTCTCATCCTAATCAATAATTCACGGCGGGAGGTAAGAGCATGAAGCCACGCATTGCTCTGATTGTCATTCTCAGTTTTCTGCTTACAGTTGCAGCCTGGGGACGCGAAGATAAGCTGACCAACACCGGTCTTGCTCCGGCAGCGATGGGCAAGGTCACGACCGATAACGATCGCAACGGCAATACCGGGATAGATGTTGAAGTGAAACACATGGCGGCGCCACAATCACTGACGCCGGCCAAGACCAACTATATAGTGTGGATCCAGCCACGCGGGAAAGATCCTGAGGTGCTGGGTTTGTTGCGGGTCAACGAAGATCTTGAAGGACACCTGAAGGCAGCAACCACGTACAAAGACTTTGACATCTTCGTCACTGCGGAAGATAGCGTAAAGCCTGGTACACCTTCGAGCATGATGATCCTCAAGGGCACAGTTGAACGTCATTGAAATGAGTGAGCGAAAACAGGGGGAGAAAAGCAGGGCCGCCCGGCCCTGCTTTTTAGTTGCTTCCATCGCGACGAGCCAAGCTCTCTATCTATTCCGACGAACAAAGCTCTCGACTAATCCCGACGAGCAAAGCGAGAAGGGATCTCTATCATCACGAGCATCTTTGTTTCGGCAAGATCCGACGATAAGTTTTTCTTCATTTATCCCTTTCCCACTTACCCATTTCGTATTTGTTTAGCGTGTTTTCGCCCTTATTGGAGGGTGCGAATTGTCAATTTCCCAATGTTTTCGTGATTTCCAAGAAGCCGCCGTACCAGAAATCACCTGCTAATGTCGGATGGTGCTTTGTAAGTTACTGATTCCATTATGCGAAACACGCTAAACAAATACCCCATTTCCTTCGCGGCTAGAAGACTTACCCAAAAGCCAAGAGCCAAGAGCCAATAGCCGATGAGTGCTATGATTTCCGGTCATGGCTACACAGGCGCAGGCTGTCACTTCTGATCGGTTCGCTCGATGGTCACTGGCCGTACTCATCGCCATCAATGTCCTGAACTTTTATGACCGCCACGTGGCGGGCGCGCTGGTTGAACCGGTACGCAAAGAGTTTGGCCTCTCTGACACCCAGGTCGGCTGGCTCAGCACTGCCTTTACTGTGCTCTATGGCCTGATCGGACTTCCGCTCGGCTGGCTGGCTGACAAAGTCAGCCGCAAGAAGCTGCTGGCTGTGGGTGTTACGGTATGGGCAGCGCTTACTGCGTCAGCCGCGTGGGCAAGTAGCTATGCATTCCTGATGTTCTCGCGCCTGGGACTGGGAGTGGGCGAAGCGGCCTGTGCTCCCACGGCTACAAGCTGGATTGGCGATCTTTACCCTGCTCATCGCCGGTCCAAGCCCCTGGCTTTGTTTATGCTGGGCGTGCCGGTAGGCGGCGCGCTGAGCTTCTTTTTCAGCGGACCTATCGCACTGCGCTACGGATGGCGGATAGCCATGATCATGGCCGCCCTGCCGGCTCTGCTGCTGGTTCCGGTGTTGCTGCTGCTGGATGAACCGGAGCGCGGGGCCTCGGAACGTGGCACACCTCCTCCTGCGGGTTCACTGTGGCAGGTGCTGGGCATTCCTACCTTCTGGTGGATCGTGATCTCCGGCGCGCTGGTGAATTTCAATCTCTATGCGATAGGCACGTTCCTTCCTGCATTCTTCAGCCGCATCCACCATGTAAACGTCGCCAGAGCGGGGATTATCACTGGAATTGTTTATGCCATCGGCGGGCTTATTGGCGGCGTGGTTGCGGGAATCTGGGGGGACCGCGTTGTCCGCCGCAACCCCAGCGGACGCATGATGATTGCAGCAGTGGCCGCATTGGCGGCTGCTCCGCTGGCTTACTTCGGCATTCACCAGACTTTTGGCGCTCTTGCCATCGCGATACCGCTGCTCACATTAACCTATGGCTTGCTCAACATGTATTACGGGCTGGTCTATGCCTCGATTCAGGATATTGTCGCCCCCTCGTTGCGCGCCACCAGCATGGCCATCTATTTCCTGGCGATGTACCTGGGCGGCGCTTCCTGGGGAACGGTCATTATCGGCAAGCTGAGCGACCGCTGGGCGCAGCGCGCCGCAGCTCTGGCCGGATCGTCCACCGTGACGGAGCCATTTAAAGCCATTGGGTTGCAGCAGGCCATGCTGGCAATTCCCATTCTCTCGCTGGCGTTGGCTCTGGTGTTGTGGCTGGGATCAAGGAGCATCGCGCGGGACGTCGCCAAGCGTGCATGAATCTTACCGGAGATGAGGCCCTTTTTTATCGGCGTGCTGTAACGCGGGCCTGAATGCCAATCGCAGGTAGAGCTTGGTTCAATTTACCCATTTACCAATTTACTCATTTACCCATTCTTGTTTATTGTTTCCGCACTTGAATTCCCAGTTCCTTCAGTTGGGCTTCGTTCACCGGAGTGGGCGCGTCGACCATCATATCGATTGCTTTGGCCGTCTTGGGGAAAGGAATGACTTCGCGCAGGCTGTCTGCCCCAGCCAGGATCATCGCGATGCGGTCAAGTCCCAGAGCAATTCCACCATGGGGCGGAGTGCCATATTCGAGCGCCTCCAGGAAAAACCCAAAACGCGAGCGGGCCTCTTCTTCGGTCATGCCCAGGGCATGGAAGATCTTTTTCTGGATGTCCTGGCGGTGAATACGAATCGAGCCCGAGCCCAGTTCCGTGCCGTTGAGCACCACGTCATAAGCCAGCGCCCGCACCGCTCCCGGATCGGATTCCAGCTTATCCATATCGCGCTCGTGCGGCGAGGTGAAGGGATGATGCGCGGCTGACCAGCGGTTCTCCTTGTCGTCATACTCGAACATGGGAAAATCCGTGACCCACAGCCACTTGAAATCCTTATCAGGATCGCCGGTGCGCTTGAATGCGTCGTGGCGGTCTGCATACTTGCGGGCCAGTTCCAGACGTCCTTCACCGGCGGCGATGTATTGCGCCCGCTTATTCTTCTCGGAAAAGCTCTTCCCCGCAATGCCGACGACGGGCACAATCAGATCATCCGCCTCAGCGGAACATAGTTCACGAATTTTAGCTGCTGTTTCGGGACGCTTCTTTTCCAACTGCACGAAATCGTAGAAAACACCGACAAAATCTTTATTACGCTTGGCAATATCTTCGGCTAGCGTGCGGAGTTCCTTTTTCTCACGGTCTGACAGCTTGCCGACTTTGGGAATACGGATGGCGACCATGTTCATCGATCCGTCGATGTTCAGTGCCGTGAGGTCTTCCTCTGTGAATGCTGCGCGAATGCCGGCCATCTTCGGCAGGCGCAGATCGGGCTTATCGATGCCATACTGGCGGATGGCTTCGTCGTACGTCATGCGTGGGAAGGGCGTCTTCAGTTCATGTCCGGCAGCTTTGAAGGCGGCTTTCAAGAAACCTTCGACTACTTCATAGACGCGGTCAGGCTGCGGAAAGGTCATCTCCAGGTCGATCTGGGTGAATTCCGGCTGGCGGTCAGCGCGCAAGTCCTCGTCGCGGAAGCAACGGACAATCTGGAAGTACTTGTCGAACCCGGAAATCATCAGGATCTGCTTGAAGAGCTGCGGCGATTGCGGTAGCGCATAGAACGATCCCGGATGCACGCGGCTGGGCACCAGGTAATCACGCGCCCCCTCAGGCGTGGAGCGGGTCATAAACGGAGTCTCGATTTCAAGGAAGCCCTGGCTGGAGAGATACTGCCGGATGGCCAGCGCAACCTTATGGCGCAATTCGATGTTGAATTGCATCTGCTCGCGGCGCAGGTCGATGTAGCGGTATTTGAGGCGCACCTCTTCATTCAGCGGTCCGGTTTCGCTGGGTAGAAAAGGTGGCAGCCTGGACTCATTCAACAGCCGGAGTTCGCTGATTGCTACCTCAACTTCACCGGTTGCAATGTTCCTGTTGATGGTCTCCTCATCACGGCGGCGCACCTTGCCGATGGCCGCCACTACGAACTCCGAGCGTAGGCTGCCGGCTTTATCGTGCAGAGCAGGATTGGCACTGTGATCGAAGACGAGCTGAGTTGTGCCGGTGCGGTCGCGGAGATCGATGAAGATCAGACTGCCGAGATCGCGGCGACGATTGACCCAGCCCATGAGCACAACCTGTTCACCTGCATTCTGAGCGCGAAGCTCTCCACACATGTGCGTGCGCCGAAGATCACCTAAAAAGTCGAGCTGCAAAGGAGATTCCTTACTGTGGGATAGCCAAGAAAAGTTACCTGGCGGAACAATGATTATAAAACCTTACCGCTGATGACGCAGATTACGCTGATTCACGCAGATGAAAAACCCACCACGGAAATACGGAGGCACGGAGGAAAATTTGAGATTGGGTCGTTTAAACCCATCACTTCACATCGCTATTTTGCAGGCAGCACTTTGCTTGGGATTTCGTTGCGGGCTACTGTGATCTGCTCGCCCGTGCCCAGGTTCTTGAGCGCGAACTGGCCGGAGCTGATCTCGTTTTCGCCGACGATCAGCGCGTAACGGGCTCCGGTCTTGCTGGCGGTTTCCAGAGACTTCTTCAGACGGAAGCTGTCGTCGCCGACGATCACTGAAACACTCTCTCGGCGAAGCTCACGGGCCAGTCGTGCCGCCTCTACATTCATGCCTGTGCCCAGGGGTGCAATGTAGATATCCACGGAACGGGCGGCTGTCCCTGCGGTCTCCTGGAGGGTCATCACCAGTCGGTCTTCACCAATGGCGAAGCCGATACCCGGAGCAGCAGGGCCGCCAAGGGATTCTGAGAGGCCATCATAGCGTCCACCGCCCAGGATGGCATTCTGCGCACCCAGCCCGCCGTGAGTGAACTCGAAGGCGGTGCGGGTGTAATAATCCAGTCCCCGCACCAGGCGGTTGTTGATCTTGAAGGGAACACCCACAGCAGTCAATATCTTCCGCACTTCCTCAAAGTGGGCGCGGCAACCTTCATCGAGGAACTCATTCATCTTGGGCAGGCTCTCGATGATAGGCTGATCTTCCGGCACTTTGCAGTCGAGCACGCGCAGAGGATTGGTTACGGCGCGGCGCTGGCAGTCGGCACACATCTTGTGGACCACGTCTTTCAGCGCTGCCCGCAGAGCTTCATTGAAGCGCTGGCGGTCGGCGGCGCAGCCCACGGAGTTCAATTCCAAGATCCAGTGCTGAATGCCGAGGCGATCGAGCAGCGTAGCCAGCATCTCCAGCACTTCTGCATCGACGGCAGGAGATTCGCTGCCTGCTGTAGGCGGGCCGATGACCTCGGCGCCGATCTGGTAGAACTGGCGATAGCGGCCTTTCTGCGGACGCTCGCGCCGGAACTGCGGGCCGATGTAGTAAAAGCGCTGCAAGCCGGGACGCTCCCACAGCTTGTTTTCAATGTAGGCGCGCACGACTCCGGCGGTGTTTTCAGGACGGAGGGCAAGCCATTGTCCTTTTTCGCTTTGAGCGCGGGCCCGGTCTTCCCAGGCAAACATCTCTTTCGAAACAATGTCGGTCTCTTCGCCCACGGAGCGCTGAAAAAGCTGCAAGTCTTCGAGAATGGGCGTGCGAATCTCATGGAAGTTGTAGACGCGGAAGACCTCGCGAACAACGGCTTCTACAAAGTTCCAGGTTTCGGTTTCCGGCGGCAGCAGGTCGCGGGTGCCGCGCACGGCTTTGATTGAGCCTGCCATTACTTCTTTGAAAGCTCCTTCAGATATTGCTCCCGGTAGTCGAGATAATTCTTTGCGTACTGCAGGATCATCTGCTGGTTGGTTTCGTCATCGATCTTCTTCTTGAACTTGCCGGGCACGCCTGCCCATAGAGAAAACGGCTCAATGACAGTGTTCTCTGGAATTACGGTTCCTGCGGCGATAATGCAGCCCTCGCCAATCTGCGCATTGTTCAGGATGACAGCTCCCATGCCGATCAGGCAGTGGTTGCCGATGGTGCAGCCGTGCAGGGTGACGGAATGGCCCACGGTGACAAAGTCCCCCATGATAACGCCGTACTTGTAGCGCATACCGTGGAGTACGGAGCAGTCCTGCACGTTGGAGTTCTTGCCGATGCGGATGGCAAAGACGTCTCCGCGAATGACGGCATTCATCCAGACGCTGGAGTTTTCGCCGATCTCCACGTCGCCGATGATCTGTGCGGATTCATCGACGTAGCAGGACTGGTGAATGCGAGGCGTAATTCCCTGATAAGAACGGATCATAGAGCAGAAACTTAGAAGGTAACACGCAGCCGCAGCCAGCGGCAATGAAGGCAGAGAACGTGAAGTGTGCAGACCTTTCCGGGATTGCCAAAATTGCCATAATTTGTAATTGCCATAATTGAGTGACTCAGCCGGTCAGAATGGTTTAGACACTTCGGCACGGGTGTGGCAAGGACGCATTTGCAATGAGAGCCCTCGACGGGCATAAGACTTAGTGGAGTTCGACGCCTGACAGTTCGGTTACCAGGGTCCAGTTTTCCCAGGCGTAGCGCCAGATGGAGGCAGCGTGCAGCTTTTCCAGGCAGTGGAAGTCGCGTTCGTTGAGCGCCAGCTTTTCGTCAAGAAAGACCTCGCTGACAAATTCACATTCGTTGCAGCGGACGATGTAGGGATAATTCTTGCTCATACAGTTGCCATAGTGTGCCCTAAATCGGCGGGTTGCACTAAGTAACTTTGCTGATGCGGGTACCTCTTTTCACCGCAAAGGACGGCAACGCAGCAGAGCCGCAGCCAAGCAGCCCCGCAGAATTGCCAAATTGCCATAATTTGTAATTGCCAGAATTTTGAAAACCAGACTTAGGGTGTCCCCGGAAATTTGTACGAAAAAAGCACGATTTCAAGATTCCTGATGGGAGCAAAGGAAGCAAAATGAGCTAATGGCTAACGGCTTATTTCATCTGCATAATGCGGATGCGCAGCTCGTTTTCCCAGATGATATTGGCGGGTTCGAGCACCTCGACGCCGATCTGGCCGGCCTGTGCTGTATCCGGCTGGCCAATCCAGATCACGCGATACCTGGCGCGCTTGTTGTGGCGCTGCAGCCAGATATCCTGCCCGACTTTGGTAATGCCGGAGACCGTTACAAGGCGCGCTCCCACCATGGAAATCTCATACGTACAGCAAAGCTGCGGGGTCGTACTGCTGGGATCCAGGAAAAGCTTTACGGGCACAGCAACATGCAGACGTTTTTCGCGCCGTGGGTCAACCGGGACAGCAGTCGCACTGGGAGCAGGCAAAGGGCGGCTTTCATTAGGCTGCATAACTGATTCAGTATCAGAGCAAGCAGCCGGGAAAACAACGTTACTTTCGTTTACAGATTTAAGCTGTTGAGTTATTTGAGGTAACTATTTCAGGTGTTTGCTGACGTAAACTGCTGGTGCCCCCCGAACAGTTTTTGCGGGGTGATCGCGTTTCCCTCATCAGTACACCTCAAGCTGGCGTGCACCCGTCTGCTCCGTTCCCTATAATGGGTTTCTAGCCGATATATCAAACCACGGCTGGAATCCTGCATCTTAGCTAAATTATGTCGTTTGAACGTTCTGCCGGAATTCTTCTCCATCCCACCTCGCTGCCTTCCCAATGTGGCATTGGCGATCTCGGGCCGGAGGCTTATGCCTTTGCTGATTTCCTGGCGGAGGCGGGCCAGAGTCTCTGGCAGATACTGCCGCTCTCTCCCCCGGGAATGGGGAACTCTCCCTATTCTGCAATTTCGGCTTTTGCCGGGAACCTCCTGCTCGTGAGCCTGGAGAGACTTGCCGACCGGGGCTGGCTCAGCAAAGACAAGCTGCCCGAACTGAAATTCAACAGCCGGATCAATTTCGAAGAGGTAAAGGCAGCCAAGCTGCCGGTGCTGCGGCAGGCCGCCCAGCGTTTTCTGGAGGGCAGCAACGGCGACCGGCGCAGGTTTGAAGCCTTTAAGAGCGAGAACGACTGGTGGCTGGACGATTTTGTTCTCTTCGAGGTCATGCGTGAGGTACACGACAACAAGATGTGGAGCGAATGGCCAAGGGAGCTTGCCCGGCGCGAACCACAAGGGCTGCGTAAATTCGGGCTGGAGTACCAGCGCCGACTGGAGGTCGAGCGGGTCGTGCAGTTTGCCTTTTTTGAGCAATGGCGGGCGCTTCGGGCCTACTGCGCCCAGCTTGCGATCAAGATCATCGGCGATGTAGCCATCTTTGTGAACTATGACAGCGCCGATGTATGGCGCAATCCCGAGCTGTTTTATCTCGATGACAAATTGCAGCCGATCTATGTGGCCGGTGTGCCTCCGGATGCCTTCAGCGCTACCGGACAGCGCTGGGGCAATCCGCTGTACAACTGGGAGGCGAATAAAGCGCGTGGCTATGACTGGTGGATCAAGCGCATGTCATGGGCGTTGCAGAATTGTGACATGATCCGCCTGGACCACTTCCGCGGATTCGAGGCTTACTGGCAGATTCCGGCGGACGAGCCGACTGCCGTTCATGGAAAGTGGGTGCCCGGTCCCGGCGATGATCTCTTTAACGTGCTGCGCTCCCGCCTGGGCGATCTTCCCTTCATTGCCGAGGACCTGGGATTGATCACGCCTGAAGTGACCGCGCTGCGTGAACGCCTGGGAATTCCCGGCATGAAGGTGCTGCAATTCGGTTTCGGCGATCCGGGCGCGCATATTTATCTTCCTCATAAGTTCGAACCGAACTGCGTGGTCTACACGGGAACCCATGACAATGACACGACGGTAGGCTGGTGGAGGTCCTCTGCGACTGCGGAAGAGAAGAAGCATGCATCCGCCTACGTAGGAGAAGCGGAGGACGGCATTCACTGGGCCTTCCTTCGCACGGCCTTCAACTCGGTCGCCAAGCTGGCTGTGGTGCCGTTGCAGGACGTGCTGGGACTCGATAGCGACAGCCGCATGAACACGCCCTCGCGGCTGGATGGCAACTGGGGCTGGCGCTACCAACCTAAAGCCCTAAAGCGTGAACTGATAGAAAAGCTGGCGGCCATCACCACAGTTTCTGACCGGACGCCGCAAGTCTCAGGCGCCGGCCAGCAAAGCAACCGGGAAATGGCGGAAGAGTTCGCGGCCTAGCAGCGTGCGTTGCGGCGTGACCTTGATTTTTTCCCCGGTAAAAGCATTTTCCAGAAATTCCGATGTGCGCGAGGGCACAGGCAGTTCTGTATCCTGCCAGAGTTCGCCCAGGGGCGGACGCATAACACCACCGGCAAGAATGTAGCTGAGCCGGGGCACGGCCAGAATGGCCACGTGGTTCTGGTGCTCACGCGCAAAAGCCACCAGGTGATCGCGTTTCGCTCCAGTAGCGTAGAGAGGAATATAGCGTCCCACTTGAAACAATTCGCGGCGGTCACGGCGAAAACGCAGTGCCTGCATGGTTGTCCACAACTTGATCCGTCCATCCTTATATTTTTCCAGCAATTCAGCGCAAAGCTGCGTCAGATTACCCGCTTCCGATCGCCGATCTAATTCTGTGAGCAGTTGCTGCCGTAACTCATAGTTCACCGGACGGCGATTGTCAGGATCAACCAGACTGAAATCCCACAGCTCCGTGCCCTGGTAGATGTCAGGATTGCCAGGAGTGGTGATGGTGAGCAGCCGCTGGGCCAGCGAATTAATGGCGCCAAAGAAGCTCACCGTGGGCACGAATGCCATGATCTGCTCCAGGAATGAATTAGGACGGCTGCGCGGGCCCGGGACGAGAATCTTTTCGATGAAAAGCTGCAGCGCCTCAACATACTGAGGATCGTCATTGATCCAGCTCAGGTTGACCTTGGCTTCATGGACGGCTTTGGTCATGTATTGCTTGATGCGTTCGATGTAAGTCTTATCCGGCACTTCTTTCTGGAATTCAAAAGGCCAGGAGCCTACCAGCGTCTGGTACAGGAGATATTCTTCGTTGAGGTCGGGCACGCTGCGGCCATCGGCCAGCACGCGTTTGCGGGTGCGGTTGGGCTTTCTCCATTTGAAGACCTGTGAAGCCCACTGCTTGGGCATCTCTGAGAGCACGTTGAGCCGCGCGCGCACGTCTTCGCTGCGCTTGGTATCGTGCGTGGAGGTGGCCAGCATGGAGAAAGGCCAGTGTTGCGCCCGCTTCAGATTGCCTTCATGGAATTCATTGACGGATATTCCGAACTGCTTGGGCGAGCCGCCGACTTCATTGACCGAAATAAAACGGTTGTAGACATAGCAGGTCGTGTCTTCCAGCCCTTTGGCCATCACCGGGCCGGTGAGCTGCTGGAATTTCAGCGTGAAATACAGCTTCTTCTTGTGCAATTCCGGTTCATCGTGTCCGTCTCTCCGTTGGAGCAGCAGGATGTCGCGCAGAAAATCAAAGCTGGCCGGGGCTTTATCCGGATTACGCCGCTTGGCATGGACGATGGCGGTATTGATGTGGGCACGGTCCAGATCGGTCATCTGTCCGCGTTCGTCGATGTAAGTACGGTAAACCGGGAAGCAGGCAATCGTTTCGCGAATCACATCACGCAAGGCCTTGCGGGTGAAGTCACGGGCATACCAGTCGCTGGAGGAGATTTCATCAAGCATGTGGGCCAGCACGTTGACCTCGCTGGCCAGCGAAGCATGCATGATGAGCTTCTTGCTGTTATAGATCAGCATATCCACATCGTAGGAAGCGCCGGTGAAACGATGAAACAGGTTGGTGAAGGTCCGCTCGTTGCGCCGCTCGATAAAAATGCCATTCACCAGGGTGGTGAAGTCATAGCCAGAGGTGCCGTCCACTGGCCAGGCTGGAGGCATATCTTCGCCGGGCTCCAGAATTTTTTCTACTACCGCATAAAGCGGAGCATGGAGGTTCATCCAGTCATGCTGGCCGAATACCTGCAGCACTTCGGTTTCAATGCCATTCTCAGCCAGCGGAGGCTTGGGGGTTGGGCCTGAGCACTGGCTGGCCGCAAACAGTATCTGCAGGCGCACCAGGTACTGCACGGGATTCAACAGTCCATCGCAGTGGTCGATGCGCAGCCCCTGGATCTCATCTTCAGCCAGCAGCTTGCGCAAGAGCTGGTGGGTGGCAGCGAAGACGCGCGGGTTCTCCATCCGCAGGCCGATCAGGTCATTGATATCGAAGAACCGGCGGTAATTGATTTCTTCACCCGAAACACGCCAGTGGGCCAGCCGGTAAACCTGGGCTTCCAGCAATCGGTGCAGGTAGGCAAAGCTGTGCGGCTCTCCCGGCCTGCCATTGGAATGTTCCAGGGCCTTTTCTGTAAGCTGCTTCACCTCCGCATGTTCGCGAATGAGGCTTTGCAGCGCTTCAGTCAGCGGGGATATGGCGCGCTGGCGCTGCCGCACCAGTTCACCCTGCGTGGTGGTGTGAGGAGGCAGATTACGCAGGCCGGAGAGCACGCTGCGCAACTCCTGATGATGGATATCTTGATTTACAGATTCAAAAATCAGGGGAATCGTCTGTGGATCGACCGGCAGCCGGTTGTCATAATACTTTATTTCGAAACTCTTCTCGCCCGGCACAAGGCTGATATGCCCGGCCTCAAGCTCTGCACCGTACTGGTCACCCAGGATGGGCAGCAACAGTTTATTGTGCAGCTCAGGTTTGAGCGGATTCCAGTCAATGTCAAAGAACTCTGCGAACTCTGAGGCACGGCCGTTGGCCAGCACGTCCCGCCACCAGGAGTTGGTTCCCACGCCCATGTGGTTAGGAACAAAATCAAGAATCTGTCCCATGCCGTAGTTTTTCAGTTCGCGAACAAAAGACTGGAATTCCTCATAAGTGCCGATCTCCGGGTTCAGGGAGTTGTGGTCGGTAATGTCATAGCCATGAAGGCTGCCTGCGCGCGCCTGAAGAATGGGCGAAGCGTACACATGGGAAACTCCCAAAGCATGGAGATAACCTGCCAGCCGGCGGGCATCTTCAAACCGGAAGTGCGCATTAAACTGCAGACGATACGTTGAAAGCGGGCGGGCGGTATGCTTGTGCGCGGCCAGCCGGTCAAGGCACTCGGAGATGCCGCTCGATTCCGTGATGAGAGTAGCTGGATTGGCTCGCATTTAGAGACAGAGACTTCCCTGAAACTTAGATGCAGCAATGTGAGTAGACGAAAACTGGAAGTGACGCGGCTTTACTAATTCAGCGGGACAATCCACAATAAATGATTCGGAACAGGAGCACGCATGTCAATCGTTACCGGTGAACTCATACGGATGATGAATTATGTCGACGATATCGCAGCCACTCTGCGCCGCATCCAGGCGGGCCTTCCAACCATGACTGATGAGGAACGCAAGCGCCTCGCGGAATACATGAGAAAGTCAGACCCGAATTTTATGGCCATGGTGGAGACCATGGAGAAGCTCAAATAAATGGCGGAGGTCCGCGCGGTTGCCGTGATCGGCGCTGGGACCACGGGCAGGGGCATTGCCCATCTGGCAGCGCTGGGCGGCTACCGGACGATTCTTGAGGACATCCTTCCGGCCAGTCTCAGGAAAGCCGAAAGCGAGATTCGTTCTTATCTCGACCAGGCCATAGAGCAGGGCAAGATCAGAAAAGAGGACGCCGAAGCTGCCTTCGCGCGGCTGGAGTATGCCGCTACCGTCGAAGAGGCAGCCAGACAGGCCGACCTGGTCATAGAAGCCGTTCCTGACGAATTGGAGTCGAAGCTGGAGATTTTTATCCTGCTCGACAAAATCTGTAAGCCGGATACCATTCTGGCCTCGAACAGCGCCTCACTCAGCATTTGTGAAATCGCCTCTGTGACTTACCGCGCAAGCAAGTGTGTGGGGATGCGGTTCTTTGAACAGCAAGTAGAACTGGTGCGTACCCCGGAGACGGACGATGCAACCATTGCCGCCTGTAGCGAAGTGGGACGGCGGATGGGCAAAGAGGTAATGGTTACTGAAGCACGGCATCCGTCCAAAAGCCTTAACCACAGCGTAGCGAAGCCACAACCAAAGCCTTTTACCGGAGAGGACGCAAAGGACGCAAAGGTAACAGAGTAGTTGCCTAGAGTCTGAACCCCATGGAACTAACTTTCCCCTGATTGCGTATTCCTCTTTAGCCATGCGGATGGTACTGGAATCTTCGGGCAGACGCTGCGTACCCTGTGGGCGCACAAGCTGCGCTCGTTTCTGACCATGTTCGGCATTGCCTGGGGTGTCGGGTCTTTGCTGCTGCTGGTGGGGCTGGGCGAGGGTTTTCGCTCCGGCAACCAGCGTCAACTGGAAACCATGGGCCAGGACATCCTGTTCATCTTTCCCGGCCGTATTCCAGCCGTCGAGGGCCAGCGCCAGGGCATGAAGCAGTACGCGCTCACCTACCAGGATTATCTTGATGTCCGCAAAGAGGCCAAACTGGTGCGCAATGTCTCTCCAGTGCTGCAAAGAGGTGATATCCGCGCCGTGAGCGACTTTGCCACCAGCAACGGCCAGGTGACCGGCATTGCTCCGGTCTTCAACCAGATTCGTTATCTGCCCATGGGGCAGGGGCGCTGGCTCAACGATCTGGATGACCAGCAGCGCAGGAACGTAGCGGTACTCGGCCACGAGATGTCCCGCAATCTGTTCCCTGGGCGTCCGGCCGTGGGCAGCACGATTCTACTCAATGGAGTGCGGTTTGAGATCGTGGGAGTGCTGGACACTGTGGGCCGCAATGAAAATAACTCAACCAATTTCCGCGTTTATGTGCCTTACAGCGTGATGCGCACCTACTTTCCGATCAAGAATGCCGAGACCGCTGACGATATCTCTTTCATGAACTGCCAGCCGGTGAGCCGCGACAAACATGCTGAGGCCATCGATGAGGTTCACCGGATCATCGCCCGCAATCATGATTTCGACTTCCGCAACAAGGAAGCTTTCGAGGAGTGGGACACGATCCAGACGCATGAGATGGTCGGCAAGATCTTTACAGCCATGGACATGTTCCTGGGCGGGGTGGGCATGGTCACGCTTTCGCTCGGAGCTATTGGAATCATCAACATCATGCTGGTTTCGGTGAGCGAGCGCACCCGCGAGATCGGGCTGATGAAGGCCCTGGGCGCGACCAACCGCAATATCCTGATGCAGTTTTTCTTTGAAGGCGCCTTTCTCACGCTGATCAGCGGCGGGCTGGGAATTGCCGCTGCCGCAGGATTGATGGGCGCCCTGGCCACATTACCGTCGCCACCGGGTTTTGACACGCCGCGCCTGGTGCCTACATCGGCCGCTGTGGCCGTGATTTCGCTTTCGCTCGCGGGGATTGTTGCCGGGCTCTATCCTGCGCGCAAGGCCGCGATGCTCACGCCGGTGGAGGCATTGAGAAAAGAGTAGATATGGTTCGCGATTTATTAGGACAGGCATCTCAGGCCATGCGCCACAACCGGCGGCGCACCGCCCTCACTATGCTGGGAATGGCCTGGGGCATCGCTACCGTGGTGCTGCTGCTTGCCTATGGCGCCGGGTTCGGGCGCGCTGTCCGCAATATTTTTTCCAACTTCGGCATGCAGATCATGGGCGTCTTTCCCGGGCGCACGTCTCTGCAGGCCGGAGGATCAAAAGCCGGTACTGAGGTACGTTTCACTCTTGATGACGTGGACCGCATCAGCACCTTTGTTCCGCTGGTGCGGCATATCAGTCCGGAAGCCTCACTGCAGGCCAATGTGCAGCACGAGAACCGCTCTTTTGAGATGCCGGTGGATGGCCTGAATTCGCATGGGCAATCCATCCGCGCACTCAAAGTTGCCGATGGACGCTTCTACAACCTGGGCGACGAGATGCAGCGCGCCCGCGTGGCCGTGATCGGCTCAGAAGCGAAAGAAAAACTCTTTTCCGGACAATACGCGATCGGAGACTCCGTGCGCGTGAACGGCCTGAGCTTCCAGGTGATTGGCGTGCTTCAGCCCAAGATGCAGGAGGGCGATGACAACATCAATCGCGTGATCTATGTCCCGTTCAGCACCATGAGCGATCTCAAAGATACGCGCTACCTGGATGGCATCTGGATGGATTACGAGAGCATGCAATACGAGAAGATCGAGGGCGAGGTTCGCGATACGCTGGCTGCCCTGCACGGCTTCCAGCCATCCGACCGCCGCGCCATCTTTATCTTCAACGCCATGAAGCAGGTAAACACGTTTGAGATCATCACGCTCGGACTTCAGGTGCTGCTGGCCTTCATCGGCACGCTCACACTGGGCATTGGCGGCATTGGTTTGATGAACATCATGCTGGTCTCCGTGACCCAGCGCACCCGCGAAATTGGGATTGAGAAAGCCCTGGGCGCACGCAGGCGCGACATCCTGTTTCAGTTCCTGGCTGAAGCAATGGCGATTACCTTTCTGGGGGGATTGCTGGGAATTGCGCTGGCCTATCTCATCTCGTGGGGCGCAGGCTCGCTGACGCTCTACAGCGCGGTAGCTAAGAACGCCGATGCAGGAGACATCCGGCTGATTATCTCGCCGACGAATCTTATGGTTTCAACAGGCATTCTGACGCTGGTGGGGATTGTGAGTGGAATGCTGCCAGCCATTCGCGCGGCACGGTTGGATCCCATTGAGGCACTACGATACGAATAAGAGTAAGCCACGAACGAAAAATGGGTAATTTGGTAAATTGGGAATTTGCTTTTTGAATCTCAATTACCCACTTACCAAATTACCCATTTACCCAATCTGGTTACTGTCCGTTCTGTTTCCTGTCCCGCGTGTATGGGGCTCCCAGGTATTTGCGCGCCTCATCGAGGGCGCCCTGGGTGTTGTCGTTGGTCTGGATGGCCTGGCGATATTCGTTGACTGCACGGTCACGCTGTCCGGTAGTGTCAAAGATCTTGCCTAGCATCACATGGCTCCAGACTTCAGTCCAGCGGGGATCCTGATCTCCGGAAATCGCCTCGCGGTATTCATTGGCAGCCGACTGGTAGTTGCGCTGCAGGTAGAACACCTCAGCAATGCGGTAATGCGCCAGCGAGCTGTTTTTATTTACTTCAAGAGCCTTGTTGAACTCACTGAGCGCCTCGGCGAGATTGCCGGCCTGGGTCAGTTCCTGTCCACGGCGAATGGCGACGCGCACACGCAAATCGGCTGAGTTCTTGAGCACCCAGTTATTGGGATCGAGCACCAGGCGGCGCGGCTTACCGAAAGTTTCAACGGTGAACGAAGATGATGTCCCGACGACTTCAATGCGCTTCATCTCGCTCTGGCCATCGGTATCCACTTTTAACTCCAGCGGCATTTTGAATAAATCGAGATCCTGAGTGATCTGGCCCACGATGCGAAAGCCCTTCTTCACCCGGAAAACCGTGTATTTCATCTTGAATTCGGGCGCTCCGGTTCCATCAACCCACTGGGAGAAGAAGGCGGTCAGTTTTTCGCCGTAATTCTTTTCAGCAATCGCCTGCAGGTCACTCACACTGGCCGATTTGCCGTTGAAGGTAATCAGGAATTCCTTGATGGATTTATCAAACGCTGCATCGCCGATGACCCAGCGCAGCATGTGGAAGATCATGCCGCCCTTGTCGGTCACGAGGGCTTGAAATTCAGGAGAGAAGGTATCGAGCTTGCCGATGGCCGAGAGCGGCTGGGTGTCATAGGCAAGAGCGCCCACGGACATATCGCGAGTAGCTTCTTCAAAGGCCTGTTCCCCAGCGATGTTCTGCACGTAGCGCATCTCGGAATCGCGCGCTCCGCCGTCTACCAGCCACCAGTCATCTTTGCTGGCAGCGCTGGTGGAAACGCCCCACCATTGGTGTCCGATGGTATCGGACAGCAGGCGGTAATTGACTTTCTCGCTGATATCGCGGCTGGCAATGGCGGCAACCTCTGGCCCCCACCATGCAGGAACGGTGTCATCGGGCAACTCAACGACTTTCAAAATGGGGGAAGGGGCAGGGCCATAGATGGATGAAAAATACTCAAGTTCCCTGGCGGCGGTATCGGCGTAAGCAGCCGCGTATTGCTTCTTATTGGCCTCGGTATAAACCTTGATGTTGCCGTTGGCGCCGGTGGTCTCGGTGAAGGGACCGGCAACAATGGTTCCGGGGAAGCTGGGTTTCTGCCATGCAAACGTCGCTACGGCTTTGCCTGAGGCGCCTATCTTGCCGGTACCGCCGCCGCTGCCGACCTGTCATCAGCGGTAGCCAGAGTTCCTTCGTATTCGAAGATCAGCGTTCCGGAGGCCCCTTTGGCTATGCCACTGGGGAAGGTAACGCGCACGGCATTATCCTGGCTGACGCGTTCGGCGGAAAGCGTTTTTCCGGCACCGTCTGTCACGCGGGTGAGACGCAGGCCATTGTTCAGTTCGAACGTGCCGAAATTGGTGTCATCAAGGGCGGCGAACTTGACTTTGGCGCGCGCGGATAGATGATGGGTACGCGGGACGATCTCTGCATCAATCACATAATCTTCGGCTCTAACTCGGGACTTCTCAGCACCCAGAGCCGGAAGAATGAGAGAGGAAAGCAGGCCAAAGTAAAGGCAGGCACGTCGCAGGGGCCGTCGTGCAATTAGCATGAAAACTCTCCAGAGCTGCTGGCGATAAAATATAGATGTAAATTGTTGCAGAAAAGATGCGTTTGCACCACCCAAGACCTTCAACTTACCCTCAGATCTGGCCGTCTTAAAAGCAGAAAGCTTTGGCCGCTGACCTAAAACTGATAAACGCAGATAACCCATTGAAAGCAACTGTATAAGAACGTGGCCGCGTGGGTTTATTGCGCCAAGTTTTGCAGAATCTCCCGTGCGGCCCGCATGGCTGGCTCCTCACCACCGTTCCGATCACGAAGGCGGTCCTGCACCTCGCGCAGGTCCCTTATCATCTGCTCCCGCCGTGGCCCATCCGGCAGGATCGCCTTTAATTCCCGGACGATGTTTTCGGGCATGAAGTCATGCTGGATTAATTCGGTCACGATCCGCCGGCCTGCGATCAGGTTAGGCATGGCGAAGGTGTCCAGCTTGACGAGGCGGCGTCCTAACAGCCAGGTAAGGGACGCTAGACGATAAACGACTACGAAAGGCGTGCCCGCCAGAGCAGTCTCAACCGTAGCCGTTCCGCTGGCCACGACTGCCACACGTGCATGCTTCACTGTGGTGCACGCATTCTCCGTGAGCTTTACAGAGGCAGAGCCGAGTTGCTGCTGCAGCCAGTCACGATCCAGGGTGGAGGCAATCGGAAGAACGCATTCGTAACTATTGCCAAGCTGCGCGACTGCGGCCAGCATGGGCGGCAGGTTCATTCTGACCTCTTTCTGGCGGCTACCGGGCAGCAGTGCAATCCATTGCTTCGCGGCGTCCAAACCGTATTTCGCGGCAAATTCTTCCCGTGACACCAGTATCTCCGGCGCATAGGCCAGTGGATGACCGACATAGCTGACGTTCACTCCGTGGCATTTATAAAAGTCCTGCTCAAATGGGAAGATGACGATCATCTTGCGGACGTACTTGTGTATCTGCTTCACGCGGCCTGAGCGCCATGCCCACACCTGCGGACTTACAAAATAAAAAACAGGGATGCCGAGCTTGTGAAGCTCGCGGGCGAGGCGCAGGTTGAAGTCGGGAAAATCGATCAGCACTGCGGCATCCGGCCTGCGCTGCTTCGCCTGCTGCACCAGATGATGGAATTTCCTGCGGATATTAGGGAGATGGGTGACCACTTCAACCAACCCGACGACTGCAACTTCCTTTGCATGAACCAGGAGTTCGCATCCCGCAGCCTGCATTTTTTCGCCGCCCATGCCGAAGCAGGCAATCCCCGGCAGCAATTGACGGAATGATTGGACGAGTTGTGCGCCGTAGTTGTCGCCGGAAGCCTCACCGGCCGAGAGCAGCAGTTGCATATCCGATGATACACTCCACTTTTCGGAGGCTTCATGATACGTAGTTCCAGAAAGCTATTTACATTCTGCTGTGTCATCACGCAGATTCTTGCGCTTGCCTTTGCGTTGCAGCTTGTGGCTGCTCCTGCCGCGGCGCAGCAATTTGACGAGAAGCTCTATTCGGGCATGCAATGGCGGCTGATTGGGCCGTTCCGCGCCGGACGCGTTACCGTTGTGGCTGGCATTCCCGGCGATGCAACTACCTACTATATGGGTACACCCGGCGGCGGCGTGTGGAAGACGACGGATGGCGGGATTGTATGGAAACCTATTTTCGATGATACGCATGTGGCATCGATTGGAGCCCTGGCGCTTGCTCCTTCCGATCCTAATATCATTTATGTCGCGACCGGCGAGCAAACCGACGGCAATGGGGTTTACAAATCCACCGATGCCGGAAAAACCTGGGCAAACATCGGACTGCGTGACGCGAAAACCCTCAGTTCCATCGTGGTCGATCCTCAAAATCCCAACGTTGTACTGGTGGGGGTATCCGGAGGGCAGCAACCCAGCAGCGTGCGCGGCGTGTATCGAACTCCCGATGGAGGCAAAAACTGGGAGCGGGTGCTCTTCATCGATGACAGAACGGGCCTCACCGACCTGGTGACTGATCCCAATGATCACAAAGTCCTGTATGCGGCAATGTGGCGCATCCCGGAACCGCCAACACCAAAGACTACTGAGAAGAAAGAAGATCGATCCGGCGTCTATAAGTCGACCGACCAAGGCAAGAATTGGAAACGGCTTTCCGGAGGAGAACTTCCTGCCAGTCAAATGGGCAGAATTGGATTGGTAGTTGCGCCAGGGAAGAAAGGCCGTCGCGTCTTCGCCATTATGGATCAGGGCCTGTTTCGCTCCGATGATGCAGGCGCGTCCTGGCAGCGGATTACCACCGATCCGCGCATTGTCGGGAACTGGTATTTCTCGCGTATCTTTACCGATCCGAAGAACCCGGACATCGTGTATGTGATGCAGACGTCGCTCTATCGCTCCACCGATGGAGGAAAGACATTCGCAGCTTTCCGGGGCGCTCCCGGCGGTGATGACTATCATCACATGTGGATTGATCCAACCAATTCGCAGCGGATCATCCTGGGCGTTGACCAGGGCGCGACCATCAGCCTGGATGGCGGAAAGACATTCTCGCCCTGGTTTAACCAGTCCACGGGGCAGTTCTATCACGTGACTACCGACAACCAGTTTCCATACGTGGCTTATGCCGAGCAGCAGGACAGCGGAACCGTGGCTGTCCCCAGCCGCAGCGATTACGGACGTATCAGCTACCGCGACTGGTTCTCAGTGGGCGGGTTTGAATTCGGGTACATAGCTCCTGATCCACAGGATAGCAACCTGGTGTATGCCACCGGCTGGTTTGGCACCGTGGTGCGTTTCGACAAGACGACTGGCCAGATCAACACAGTATTTGTGCCGGACAAGGCCCGCTCGAATCAGCCGCCCATGCAGTTTTCTCCACAGGACAAGCACACCCTCTACATAGGAACGCATTTAATCCTGAAAACCTCTGACGGCGGCATGGCGTGGAAAGAGATCAGTCCTGATTTGACGGCAAAAGGAGTAAAGAGCAGCGAGACCGGGAAGAGCGATGGCAAAGAGGACAAAGACAAGGGAGGCGAGGAGGAGGAGTCGCCGGCTGCGGCACGAAATCGCAGGATCACTGCCTTGTCGCTCTCACCTGCTCAGGAAGGCTTGATATGGGCAGGCACAAGCAATGGACTCGTCCAACTCACCCGTGATGCCGGCGCTACGTGGACGAATGCCACCCCGGGCGGACTTCCTAAAGAGACGACGATCATCATGATCGAGAGTTCGCATTATGACGCCGCTACGGCGTACATGGTGACTAAACCGAGAAATGACGATCACCCGTATTTCTATCGCACCCACGATGCCGGCAAGAGCTGGCAACTCATTGCCAGGGGTTTGCCGGATTCCACGTTCGCCCGCGTGATTCGTGAAGATCCTGTTCGCAAGCAACTGCTGTATGCAGGTACGGAGAATGCCGTTTACGTTTCATTCAACGATGGCGATGACTGGAACTCCCTGCAGTTGAACCTACCCACAGCTTCCGTGCGTGATCTGGCAATTCATGGAAACGATCTGGTAGCCGCGACCTTTGGACGCGCTCTATGGGTGCTCGATGATTTGAGCCCTCTGCGCCAGTTTGCGCCGGAGGTTACAAGCAGCGAGGCTTACTTCTTCCGTCCAGCACAGGCGCTGCGCTGGCGCTGGGACAACAATCAGGAAACGCCTTTGCCGCCTGAAGTCCCCACCGGAGACAATCCGCCCGACGGAGCAATCCTGGATTACTACCTCAAGTCGGTACCGGCTAGCGAAATCGCGTTGACCATCAGTGATTCACAGGGAAATGTTGTCCAGCGGTATTCGAGTAAAGCTGAGCCGGCGAAAGACGACATGCCGAAAAATGTCCCCGATTACTGGCTGGCACCGCCTGCCGTGTTGCCGGTGAAGCAGGGGTTGAATCGTTTCGTATGGAACCTTCGCTACCCAGCCCCTCCGGCACTGCGCTACGGATATTTCGGCGAGAAACTTGCATACCAGGAGTTCACGCTGACCAATGGCGCGGTTCCCGGACATACGTCCGGAGAAATGGTGCCAGGGCCGCTGGCAGTTCCGGGGCAGTACGAGGCCGTGCTGAACGTGAATGGCAAGACCTACCGGCAGGCGATCACCATTGCCATGGACCCGCGGGTCAAAGCTTCGCAGAGCGATCTTGTGGAGCAATTCAAGTTGCAGCGCCAGGTTGACGATGCGCTGGCAGAGACCGTGGCCCGCTATAACGACGTGGCCGCAATGAAAAAGGAAGTATCTGAACGCCAGAAGGCACTGGAGCAGAATTCCGGAGCAAAAGACGCAAATGATGCTCTGCAGAAATTCGCAAAGAATCTCGATTCACTGCAGACCGGAAACGGCGATGCTCCGGGTTACGGCGTTTTGAACCGGGAGCTCGCGCGCCTGGCCCTCATGCTGGAAGAAGGCGATGCCCAGCCTACCGCACCCATGGTTGCAGCAGCCCAGGATAAGCTTGCTTCGCTCGAAAGAGTGCAGGCCCAGTGGCAGAAGGTCAAAGCCGAGCAGGTCGCTTCACTGAATAGTTTGCTGCAGAAATACCAGGTAGCAGGGCTGGAGTAAGCAGAGTTGCGCAATCATTCGATGTGAGCCGCGCAACTGCGCGTCTCAGAGACGGTGCTGAGCACCGCCTCTACAGCACAGGAATCTCTAATCGTCGGCGCTGACCTGCGGTACGCCAAACTCCTGGTCTTTGTACTGGAGTTGGTAGAGCTTCCAGTAGATGCCACGCTGGCTGAGCAGTTCCTGGTGATTACCGATTTCGCGCACGTGCCCCTTGTGCATCACAATGATCTTATCGGCGCGCTGAATGGTTGAAAGCCGGTGGGCAATAATGACCGAGGTGCGCCCCTCCACCATGCGTGTGAGCGCATCGCGCACGCGCAGTTCGGTCTCGGTGTCCACGCTGGAAGTGGCTTCGTCGAGCACCAGGATTTCAGGATTATGTGCCAGTGCGCGGGCAAAGGAGATGAGCTGCTTTTGCCCGGTGCTCAGCGTGCTGCCGCGTTCCAGCACCGGTTCTTTGAACCCCTGCGGCAGGCCACGGATGAAGTCCGCAACGTTTACGCTTTCTGCGGCCGATTCCACCTGTTCATCCGCCACCCAGTCAGAGCCCAGGCGGATATTGTTCTCAATAGTGCCGCTGAACAGAAACGGGTCCTGAAGCACCACGCCAAACCGCAGGCGTAAATCTTTGAGATCGAGTTTGCGGATGTCTACGCCGTCAATCATGATGGAGCCGCGCTGAATGTCATAAAACCGCAACAGCAGCGAGATGATGGTGGTTTTTCCGGCGCCGGTGTGTCCTACAATGGCAATCGTTTCACCCGGTTCAATGGTGAACGAGACATCGCGCAGCACCCAGTCATAGGCCGACTCATCATCGTTTGTGACTGCTGAGGCATGAGCGCCATTGCCGCTTACTCCGGCGTGATTTGCATCCTGACCGGCTTCGATCTTGCGATAGGCGAACCACACATGATCAAACTCGATAAGCCCGCGGCCCCCGGCATGGACCGGTTGCGCGGGTGAGACGATCTCCGGGGGAGTATCCAGCAATTTGAAAATCCGTTCGCTGGAGGCCATGGCTGCCTGCAGGATGTTGTACTTTTCGCTCAAATCCTGAATCGGACGGAAGAAGCGCTGGGCATACTGCATGAAGGCCACCAGAATGCCCAGGGTCACAGTGCCCCAGATCACCCGCACGCCGCCAAACCAGAACACCGCGGCGATGGCAATCGTGGAGAGGACTTCCACCACCGGGTAGTAAATGGCGTGAGCCATGATGGCGTCTTTGTAGGCGTCCATGTGCTGCGCGTTGATGGTTTCGAACTTCTCATAGGCGCGCTGCTCGCGGTTGAAAAGCTGCAGCACCACCACGCCGGTTACGTGCTCCTGCAGGTAGGCATTAATGCGGGCAATGGCCGTGCGGATTCGCCGGTAAGAATCGCGCACCGCCTTGCGGAAGACCAGGGTGGCCCAGAAGATCAGCGGCAGCACGGCAAAGGTAATCAGCGCCAGCCACCATTTCATCCGCAGCATGATCGCGATGATTCCCACCAGCACGAAGATGTCCTCGAAGATGGAGACCACGCCGGCGGTGAACATCTCGTTCAGTGCGTCAACGTCAGAGGTTACGCGCGTGACCAGCCGCCCCACGGGGTTTTTGTCATAGAAGCCGATGTGCATGTTCTGCAGGTGGCGGAAGATCTGGCTGCGCAGGTCAAACATGACCTTTTGACCGGTCCACTGCATGAGGTAGGTTTGGGTATATTCGAGGCCGAAGCTGATTACCAGCGCGCTTACATAGATCAGGGCAATCTGGCCGATGCCAGCCAGGGGATCGTAGCTGAGCCAGGAATCAAGAAAACTGTGCGGCCGGCCGGGTGCGCTTGAGAGGTATTTATCGATGGCGACCTTGGTGAGGTATGGCCCCACTATGTCGACCCCAGCCTTAAAGATGATGGCCGCCAGCGCAATCACTACCTGCCATTTGTAGGGATGGAGATATCCGAGCAGCCGCTTCATCAACCGGCTGTCATATGCTTTCCCTAGTACCTCTTCTTCCTGCATTCAGATCGGTGTCCCTAAAGGAATATTGTATAGAAGATGCTCCAGAGACGATGCCGGGTGCAGAAAAGCAATCCGAGCAGATGCGACCTCCGGATTTACCACAGCGTGGCGAGCCACAACCAAAAACCTTTTACCGCAGAGGACGCAGAGGAAGCAAAGGAAGCAAAAGTAAGTTTATGTGTATCTGATCTGGCACTATTTCAGTTCCTTAAGACTTTTTCGGTCGCCAAAGCTGGATTGGCGGCTGTGCCACACCAGCGATCCCGGACTCTGTTTTGTCAGGGAAGTGGCCAACAGGCCTGACGGGAACTTTGCAGGAAAACCCAATAAACATGCGGGTTGTCAGGGCGTCAGGGCTGTCAGGGCTAATTTTTCGTTCCGGCAGCAGCAACGAGCAACAAAAACATGCAGGCAGGCGGACGAATATCCTGAGCCAAGGCAGATTCCAGTCATAGCTTGAGTCATAGTGTTTTCAGCCGCACTCCGGCGATCAATATCAATAATATAGTAAAACTATTACAATGTCAAGCTAATTCAGGAATTCAGGTGTAAATTTAATTCCTTCCGGGCTTTATGTGGGCGAAGTGGGACTTGTGGACGGTGACTCGATATATCACCAGTGGCTGCGGCCCACGAAGGTTTTGTTTTAGATCTTTCGCAAAACCAGCGCAGAATTCTTTGACCCGAAAGCGATGCAATTGCAGACGGCGTGTTCAATTTCGATTTTGCGGCCTGCGTCGGGTACATAATCCAGGTCGCAGTCCGGATCGGGTTTTTCCAGATTGATGGTCGGCGGTAGCTGCCGGTGCTTCATGGCGATAAGAGTCGCGGCCACGCCTGCGGCCCCACATGCTCCCTGCGGATGCCCAATCTGCGACTTCAACGCTGACATGGGAACTTTGTAAGCATGGCCATTCAATGCCAGCTTCAGAGCCCGGGTCTCAATGCGGTCATTCAGCTGCGTGGAGGTGCCATGCAGGTTCACGTACTGCACATTGCCTGCGGAAATGCCAGCTTCGCGCATCGCAATTTGAATAGCCCGGGCAGGCTCTTCTCCGCATTCTTCCAGCCGCACCCGGTGAAAGGCCTCGCAGGTTGAGCCGTATCCGGCGATCTCGGCATAAATAGGCGCGCCGCGGGCGCGGGCATGTTCATATTCTTCCACCACGAACATCCATGAACCCTCGGCAATTACAAATCCATCACGGTCGAGGTTGAAAGGACGCGAGCCACGCTCCGGTGTGTGATTCCATGAGTCGGTCATGATCTTCAGGAGGGCAAAGCCTTTCATGATGCCGAAGGCCAGTGGCGCATCCGTTCCACCCACCAGCATTACCGGAAGAACGCCAAGCTGCACCTGCCGGAACGCATAGGCCAGCGCATCCGTAGACGAAGTGCAGCCGGTAGTAATGATGTGGCTGAGGCCGCGGAAACCGAACTTCATGCTGATCTCGCTGGCCATCGTGCCCATGGTTCCACTGGGAATGGTGAAGAGGCTGACCTGCTTTACTTTGCCTGCGTAATAGAGTTCGTACTGGTGGTCAGTGAAATCATAAGCGCCTCCGCCGGTGCCCAGCACCACGCCGATTTCACGCTTCTGATCAAGCGACAACTTCTGCGCATCGATCCCGGCATCCGCTAATGCCTCTGTGGAGGCAGCAATGGCCAGGGGCACTGCACGAGAAACATGTTTGCGGTCCAGCGCGTCGATCCAGTCAAGCTCATTAAAATCCTGGATCTCCCCGGCAATCTTTGTAGGAAGTTCGGAGGTATCGAAACGGGTGATCGGCTTTACCCCGCTTTTACCATCGAGGATGGCGCGGCAAAAGGCTGCTTTACCAATTCCATTGGGGCTGACCACACCTAAGCCGGTGATGACTGCACGTCTGAGCATAGAAGGATTCTATAATGAGGCAGGTTCAATGCCTTCATGCCGCTGGGAATCTACATCTCGGTTCCGTTTTGCCGCTCTAAATGCACCTATTGCAACTTTGCCTCCGGTGTCTTTTCTAACACTCACATGGGCCACTATGTGGATCGAATCTGCACTGATATTGTAAAGATTCGCAAAGTTGCCACAGACCACCGTGCCGTGGCGCCGGATCCTGTCGATTCCATCTATCTCGGTGGAGGCACTCCCAGCCTGCTTCCTCCTGACCAATTGACCAGACTGTTTGCCGCAATTGCGCAGCAGTTCAATATTGCTCCGCAGGCCGAGATTACCGTGGAATGCGCTCCCGGTACTCTTACAGAACCCATCGTTCAGTCATTGGTTGCATGCGGGGTAAACCGGGTAAGCCTGGGTGTGCAGTCATTCATCGATAAAGAAGCTGCATCTGTGGCCCGGCTGCATACAAGAGAGAAGACCCTGGCGGACATCGAGCGGCTGCGCAGCGCAGGCATCCGCAATATCAACCTCGATCTGATTGCGGGACTGCCGCACCAGACCCGCGCAAGCTGGAACGAATCACTGCAGCAGGCAATTGCTACAGGAGTTCCGCACCTAAGCGTCTACATTCTGGAGGTGGATGAAGATTCCCGCCTCGGACGCGAACTCATTGCCGGAGGCACGAAGTATCACGCCCATTTCGTGCCCGAGGATGATCTTACCGCAGAGTTCTATGAGACTGCCTGCACGTGGTTGAATGCCAACGGAGCCCAGCAATACGAAATCTCGAACTTTGCGCGCCGCGGCTTCGAATCGCAGCACAACCTGAAATACTGGACGCGCCAGCCGTATCTGGGTTTCGGCGTAGATGCGCATTCCATGCTGCCTGCGACGGAAGGCGCTGAAAGCGTGCGCCTGGCAACCACAGATTCTTTCGAGCACTTTTTCGTAGAGGCTGAAATCAAAGCCGTTCGCGTAAGTGCGGCAGAGGCCCTGGAAGAGAGCTTCTTCCTGGGCTTGCGCCTGAATCGCGGGGTCCACCTCGACCAGCTTCACGAACAGTTTGGCCCGGAGCTCAATCGATATAAGCCAATTATTACCGAGCTTGCCGGTGAGGGGTTGTTGCTGCAAACCGGAAATGTGCTTCAATTGACTCCGCGTGGACGGTTGCTCTCCAATGAGGTCTTCGAAAAATTCATTCAGGAGCCGGCCAGCACAGTGCTTTCCAGGTAATTGTTATGCCAACCAAACTGACTGAACTCGAACGCTCCACCCCAGAGAAGCACAATCCTGTAGTGCCCATCGATTTGCGCAGCGACACGGTTACCAAGCCAACGCCGGAGATGCGCCGCGCCATGGCCGAAGCTGAGGTTGGTGACGATGTTTATGGCGAAGATCCCACCGTGAACCGCCTGGAACAGCGGGCAACGGAGATTTTCGCGCGGGAAGCCGCCATCTTTGTTCCCACCGGCACTATGGGCAACCAGATCGCCATCAAAAACCACACGCACCATGGGCAGGAAGTGATCTGCGAAGAGCGTGCCCATATCATCAATCTTGAATCGGCCACGCTGGCAGCTTTCTCCGGATGCCAGCCCCGCCCTATCTATGGGGAAGATGGCGTAATCACCTGGGAGCAGATCAAAAAGCGCATTGCTCCGCGCGTGTATTACCGTTCTCAGACCGGGCTGATCGTGCTGGAAAACACCCTGAACCTCGCCGGAGGCACGATTTTTCCGCAGGCTCTTGCTGACGAGATTTGCGATAAAGCGCATCAGGAAGGAATTCCCGTTCATCTCGATGGAGCACGCATCTTCAACGCCGCTGCAGCTACGGGCAAAACGGTTGCCGAACTCAGCCGCAAATTCGATTCGGTCATGTTCTGCCTGTCAAAAGGGTTGGGCGCTCCGGTAGGCTCCATGTTGCTGGGCAGCAAAGATTTCATCAATAAGGCACGCATGTACCGCAAAGCCATGGGCGGTGGACTGCGCCAGGCAGGAGTGCTGGCGGCCGCCGGTCTGGTAGCGCTGGAAAAGATGCCGCCGCGCCTGAAAGAAGACCACGAGAACGCCCGTATTCTGGCTGAAGGCCTGGCCCAGATTCGCGGAATCAAAATCGACCCGAAAAAGGTTCCAACCAACATCCTGGTCTTTGAGGTAAGTAGTACCGGGATGAATGCTTATGATTTCAATCAGAAATTGGCGGATAAAAACGTGCTGGCAAACGCCATCAGCCCCGACCATATGCGCCTGGTCACACACAAGGATGTAAGCCGCGAACAATGCCTGCAAACTGTTGTAATTATTCGCGGGATGTGTTGAAACCAGCTATTCCCGTTTTTATCACAGAGAGTAAAGGACGCTAAACAGCAATATCTATGCGGTAAAATGTGCGTTTACGCTCTATGAACTACCTCATTCGTAATCAGCCTAAAGGAATATTATGACTACCGAAGTTGCCGCCGTCCCCCAGATTACTTTGCAGGATTTTCAGGAAGCCGCTGAAGTCGTGCATGCTTTCGCGTACCACACACCTCTGCTTACCTCCCGACTACTCAATGAGCGCACCGGCTTTGACGTGCGGCTCAAGGCGGAGATGTTTCAGAAGGGGGGCTCTTTCAAATTACGGGGACCGCTCAATAAATTTCATCATATGACGCCTGAGCAGCGGGAAAGAGGAGTGATCTGTTCCTCGGCCGGCAATCACGCCCAGGGCGTGGCGCTCGCTGCAGCCTTCAACAAGGTGAATGCTGTAGTGGTGATGGCTACCAACGCCACGCAGTCCAAAGTAGACGCCACTCGCGCCTACGGAGCAGAAGTGGTGCAGCATGGCATGATCTGGGACGAAGCCAATGAAAAAGCCAAACAGCTTACCCAGGAGCGCGGGTTGACGTACATTCATCCATTCGACGATATCCAACTCATTACCGGGCAGGGAACCCTGGGGCTGGAGATTTACCAGGATTTTCCTGATGTGGATGTTGCCGTAGTGGGCATCGGTGGCGGTGGATTGATCTCCGGCGTGGCCACGGCCTTGAAAGCCTGCAATCCGAAGATCAAGATCATTGGCGTGGAATCTTCTGACGGCCCGGGAATGAAGCGCAGCGTCGAGGCCGGACGCGTGGTTACCCTCGACAAGATTGACTGCATCATTGATGGATTACGTGTAAAGCGCGTAGGGGAGCACACCTTCCGCATTGTGCAGCACTACGTGGATGACATCGTTACCCTGCCGGATACAGACATCTTTGATGCGATGGTGTGGATCATGTCGCATTGCAAGCTGGTGGTCGAGGGCGCTGCCGCAGCCCCTGTCGCTGCGTTGCTGCAAGGCCTGGTCAAGGCACCTGCCGGTTCCAAAGTTGCGTGTGTGCTCAGCGGAGGCAATGTGAACCTGGAGCAGATCCGCCATCTGCGATGGAACTAATACCTGGGGCTAGTACTTCCTCAGCACGCCAATCACTTTACCCTGCACCTGCACTGATTTTGCCGGAACGATAATCGGCGGCATGGCGATGTTTGAAGGCTGCAGGCGAATTTTTGGTCCTTCACGGTAGAGACGTTTCAGCGTAGCGTCAGATCCTTCCACAAGAGCGACCACGATTTCACCATCGCGAGCGGTGTTGGCTTTCTCCACCAGCACGTAGTCACCATCCACGATGTGCTCGTCTTTCATGCTCTCGCCTTTCACCTGAAGCACAAAGACATCTTTGGAGCGGGTGATGTCGCCGAGCGAGATGCTCTCCGGAGTCTGCACAGCCTCAATGGGCTGGCCGGCAGCAATGCGGCCGAGCAGAGGCAGCGCCATTTCCGACGGTGGAGGCGGCATTGGCCGTGGCTGCTTGCGCAGCAGGCCGCGCACGGGCAGCACATCAATGGAGCGGCTGCGGTTATAGTCGCGCTTGAGCAGCCCCTTTTTCTCCAAGTTGGAGACATGCTTGTGAACGGTTGCCAGCGAACTTAGCCCCATGCCGGAACCGATTTCTTCGAATGAAGGCGAGTATCCATGCTCCTGCACAAAATCATGGATAAAGTCATATACCTGCCGTTGACGCTTCGTGATAGCCATGCAATTCACATTTAAGCGAATAAAAGGCGAAGCGTCAACAGAAAAAATACGCAGTGGTGTCAATTCAGGTACCGGAGAGGATACGGTTCTCAGCGGGCGGCTCCGGCGGCCACTCCCATCTGGCTCAGAATCTCATCCACGGTTTGGATGGCCCGGTCAATTTCTTCCATGGTGTTGTAGAAATGCGGGGAGAAGCGGACGCCCGCTTTGGGCCGCCAGTCCACCAGCACGTCGCGGCGCAGCAGTTCCTGGCAGACCTCTTTAGAATTGGGCATATCTATCACTACGGTTCCGCCCCGGCGCTCAGGATCGCGGGGCGCGTTCACCTTCCAGCCGCGCTGGTCGGCCAGTTCGATCAGGTGCGCCGTCATCTTTTTTGACTTCTCCCGGATGCGATCCACTCCCGCCTCACGAATGATGTTCAGTCCCGGACGCGCCGCATAGAGTGCGGGAATGTTAGCTGTTCCCTGCATGAAGCGGTAAGGCGGCTCGCCATATTTGTTGGCTCCAACCTCGAAGGCAAAGGGATTCTCGTGGGCGAACCATCCAGTGAATTTCGGCTCCAGCTTCTTGCCGAGATCAGGACGCACGTAGAGATAACCGGTGCCCGGCCCGCCGCACAGCCATTTCAGAACGCCTCCGGTGACGAAATCGACATTCAGCGCCTGCACGTCCACAGGGACATTGCCGAGAGACTGAAATGTGTCGAGCAGAACATGAGCGCCGACCTTGTGCGCCTTCTCGATGATGGCCCTGGCATCTTTGATGTACGAGCTGCGGAAAACCACATGAGAGATAGGCACGATCAGGGTCTGCTCATCTATGGCATCGAGCAGGCGTTCGGTAGGCACGTGGATGCCGTCATCCGTCCTGACCATCTGCACGCGCGCACCACGCGACTGCTGTGCCTCCCAAAAATACATGACAGAAGGAAAATTCATGTCGCTATAGACGACCTTGTTGCGGCGTCCGCTGAAATCAAAGCAACTGGCCACAATCGCCTGGCAGGTAGTTACGTTCTGGTGCACGCTCACCGATCCTGCGGGCGCGTTCATGATTGCGCCGATCTCATCGCCGATTTCGCGCGAGAGCATCCACCAGTTTTCCTCCCAGGCACGCACGCCACGTGTCGCCCAGGTGTCGCAGTAGGAGTGCATGGAGTCATAGACGCCGCGAGGCATGGCGCCCAGCGAGTTGCTGATCATGTAAGTGGTGCGCTCGAGGATGGGAAATTCGTTGCGGAAGCGGAGTAAGTCGTCTGTCATGGCCTGAACATTCTCCCTCATTTCGGAGTGGTTTGCATCTTTAATGAAAGGCGATTTAACCGCAGAGTGCGCAGAGAACGCAGAGTAGATTGAAGCAAGAAACGGTAACTCACAGAATCTGAACTCTTATTACAAACGCGCGCGAGGTGTTATATTCACATCTCGTCGATGCCCAAGATTTCATCTTTTTCTGGCCGCAAGCTCACGGTATTGCCCCTGGCTGCGGCCACTTACTTTATGGTGTCCGGCGGCCCTTATGGGATCGAGACACTCGTACAGGACTCCGGCTACAAGCTGGCGCTGCTCATTCTTTTTCTTACCCCGCTTGTCTGGAGCCTGCCTACCAGCCTGATGGTGGGTGAGCTTTCCGCCGCTCTGCCCGAGGAAGGTGGTTTCTATGTGTGGGTGCGCCGGGCCATGGGACCGTTCTGGGGCTTTCAGGAAGCCTGGCTCTCGCTGGCTGCCAGCATTTTTGATATGGCGCTCTATCCCACGCTTTTCGTTGGGTATCTGGCAAGACTATGGCGTCCCGCAGGGCAGGGACACAATGGTGTATTGATCATGATCGTCATGATTGCCTTCTGCATTCTCTGGAACCTTTATGGCGCGAAGGCAGTAGGCGACGGCTCAATGTTCATGGGCGTGCTGCTGCTGAGTCCTTTTGTGGCGATTACCGTGGTCGCACTGGTGCGCCACCTGAATGTCGCCCCTTCCACCCTCAACAAAGGGGATTTCCTGACCGGGGTGCTGGTGGCCATGTGGAACTACATGGGCTGGGACAACGCTTCTACCGTAGCCAATGAGGTGGAAAATCCACAGCGTACCTATCCCCGGGTCATGATGCTCGCGCTGGTTGCCATCATGCTCTCGTACATCGTGCCTGTGGCTGCGGTCTGGCACACGCACCTCCAGCCTGAAAACTGGAGTGAAGGAAGCTGGGCCAGCATTGCTGGAGTCGTGGTCGGTCCCTGGTTGAGCGTGGCCCTGGTTGCCGCCGCCATGGTCAGCACTTTCGGAACGTTTAATTCACTGGTGATGTCTTATTCCCGGCTGCCGGTGGCGATGGCGGAAGACGGCCATCTGCCGGGCCTCTTTGCCAGCAAACTGGCCAATGGCGCGCCGTGGGTAGCGATCCTGGTGCTTGGAACCGCCTGGGGCCTGTCGCTAGGATTGAGTTTCGAGCGTCTCATCATGCTCGACATCCTGCTCTATGGCGCGAGCCTGGTGTTGGAATTCCTGGCGTTGATCCTCCTGCGAATTCGCGAACCGGAATTGCACCGGCCATTTAGAATTCCCGGAGGACTGCCTATAGCGATCCTCATTGGCGTGGGGCCTACCATCCTGCTGGCAATCGCGTTGGTCAAAAACCGCAGCGAACAACTAGGCCACATCAGCGCGCTCACGCTTGGTCTTGCAATGATGGCCCTGGGCGTGATCTCCTATTTCGCATTCGGAAGAAAGACTGAGACTACGCAACCGTTGGCTGCGAAGAACGAATGAAAGTCTTGCTGTGCATGACGTTGTTGTTTAGCCAGATGCTTGCGGCGCAAACGCTGGAAGTTTCGCCCGCGCGGGTGCTCACCGACGAACCCGCAATCATCCGAGTCGCCGGTCTCGAAGCCAATGAACGCATAACACTTCGTGCTGAGCTGGTCGATGGGGAAGATGTACGCTGGGAATCCTCAGCGGATTTCCTGGCTGATACAAAGGGCGTGGTTGATCTTTCTGTTCGGGAGCCGGTGAGCGGATCTTACAAGCATGTGTCTCCCATGGGCCTGATCTGGTCCATGATGCCTACAGACAAGAAGGCGCAGGCTTATGTTCCTCCGAAGGAGCTTGCGCCCCAGATGATTGAGTTCCGGCTACTGCGTAAGGGCCAAGCAGCGGGCAGCGCGCGGCTGGAGCAATTGGCAGTCAGTGAAGATGTCCATCGCATTGATGTCCGAGGCACGCTTCATGGTGTGCTCTTTGAACCTGCTACGGGAGTGCCGCACCCGGCTGTACTGGTGCTGGGTGGTTCGAATGGCGGCTTGCCTCTCCGCCAGGCGGCATGGCTCGCTTCGCACGGGTTCGCGGCTTTCGCTCTGGCCTATTTCCGCTACGAAGATTTGCCGGAAAAGCTTGAAGCCATTCCACTGGAATATTTTGGCAGCGCGCTCGCCTGGATGGCGAAGCGCCCGGAGATTTCCGCCAATCATATAGCGGTGATGGGCACTTCACGCGGCGGAGAACTGGCGCTGCAACTGGGATCAATGTATTCCCAGGTTACAGCGGTAGTGGCCTATGTTCCCGCAAATACACGGCATGCTGCCTGTTGTGGCGATAACCGGGTTCCTTATGCATGGACGTGGCAGGCTAAGCCGCTGTCATTTACGTATGGACGACGAAATCCGGAAGTGGAGCGGGAAGCGGCCATTCAGGTCGAATACACGCGCGGTCCGCTGCTGCTGATTTCCGGTGAAGATGATGGAGTGTGGGAGTCGAGCAGCATGTGCAAGGAGGTGGTAGATCGCCTGAAGTCAAATCACTTCCAGTTTTCGGTTGAGCACCTGAGATATCCGCACGCGGGCCATACATCAGGACACCCCGGCATCACTCCCGCATGGCATGGAAGGCTCAGGCATCCACTCTCAGGACGGGAGGTGAACCTGGGTGGCAGCGTGGAAGGCAATGCCCAGTCTTCCATCGATGCAACACCTAAAGTGTTGGAATTTCTGAAGCAAAATCTGGCTGTTACCCAACAGCCGAGCCAGACAGGCCAGCGATGAAGCCCTTATTGCTACTCTTCTGAATCCTAATGACTTATTCCCAGGTAGCTGGCGTCATTCCGTGATCCAGGTGCAGTGTGACCCTTGTCACATCCAACTGTGACCTGAGAGCCGATGATATTAGGGTTATGAACCGGCCCAAAGTCACTATCGATGGCAACGAGGCGGCTGCTTACGTTGCCCACAAAACCAATGAAGTCATCGCCATTTATCCCATCACTCCGTCATCTGCCATGGGCGAGTGGTCAGACCAGTGGTCTTCAGAAGGCCGCCAGAATATCTGGGGAACCGTTCCGCAGGTCATCGAGATGGAAAGCGAAGCGGGCGCCGCCGGGACATTGCACGGTGCGATCCAGGGCGGGGCATTGGCTACCACGTTTACTTCGGCGCAGGGCCTGCTGCTGATGGTTCCCAACATGTACAAGATAGCCGGGGAACTTTCCCCGGCGGTGATCCACGTGGCGGCACGCGCCCTGGCGGCGCAGGCGCTCTCCATTTTTGGCGATCACCAGGATGTAATGGCTGTCCGCCAGACCGGCTGGGCCATGCTGGCCTCGAACTCCGTGCAGGAGGCTATGGACTTTGCCCTGATCGCCCAGGCAGCCACGCTGGAGGCGCGGGTGCCCTTCCTTCACTTCTTCGATGGCTTCCGCACCTCGCATGAAATTTCCAAAGTAGAGCAACTGACTGCGGAAGACATGCGCGCCATGATCGATGAAGATCCGGTCAGAAAGCACCGCGAGCGAGCGCTCTCGCCCGATCATCCTTTTATTCGCGGCACAGCGCAAAACCCTGATGTCTATTTCCAGGCGCGTGAAGCTGCAAATCCGTATTACCTGGCGCTGCCTGCCATCGTGCAGAACACCATGGATAAGTTTGCGCGGCTCACCGGGCGCCAGTATCACGTATTTGAGTATTACGGTGCGCCGGATGCGGAAGATGTGATCGTGCTGATGGGTTCAGGCGCCGAGGTGGTGCAGGAAGTGGTGGATCATCTCAACCAGCATGGCGGGAAATTCGGCGTGCTCAAGGTGAGGCTCTACCGGCCTTTTTCCGTTCAGGATTTCATTGCCGCCCTGCCATCTTCGGTAGAAGCGATTGCAGTGCTTGACCGTACCAAGGAGCCGGGAGCCGTTGGCGAGCCGCTCTACACAGATGTGGTCACTGCTTTCAGCGAAGCGATTGCCCGCGCGAAGCACGTGATTCAGCCTCTACCCAAGATCATCGGCGGACGCTACGGCCTGTCATCCAAAGAATTCACTCCAGCGATGGTCGCCGGTATCTTCGCTGAACTGCAGAAGGACGAGAGCAAGAACCACTTCACGGTCGGTATCCATGACGATGTTACCCACACCAGCATCGATTACGATCCGGAGTTTTCCACCGAAGACCCGGCCACGGTGCGGGCTCTGTTTTATGGTCTGGGTGCCGATGGCACGGTGGGAGCAAACAAGAATTCCATCAAGATCATCGGCGAGGATACCGATCTCTATGCGCAGGGATATTTCGTTTACGACTCAAAGAAGTCAGGCTCGTTGACTACTTCGCATCTGCGCTTCGGCCCGAACCCCATTCGCTCCAGCTACCTGATCTCACGGGCGAATTTTGTCGCGTGCCATCAGTTTGCCTTTCTTGAGCGCATGGACGTCCTGAAGTACGCCGAGGAGGGCGCAACGTTCCTGCTGAACAGCCCTTATGGACCGGAAGACGTATGGGATCATCTGCCGCGCACCGCGCAGCAGGAGATCATCCGAAAGAAGCTGAATTTCTATGTGATCGATGCCTACAGCGTGGCGCGTGAGACCGGCATGGGTAACAGGATCAACACCATCATGCAGACCTGCTTCTTTGCCATCAGCAACGTGCTCCCGCGCACGCAGGCCATTGCCGCCATCAACCGTTCGATTCAGAAGATCTATGGCAAGCGCGGCTCAGCCGTGGTGCAGAAAAACTTTGATGCTGTGGATAAGGCGCTCGACCGGCTTTTCCAGGTCAACGTGCCTGACCATGTGACCAGCACGTTTGATCTGCGTCCGCCGGTGCCTGCGGCGGCGCCCGCTTTCGTCCGCGATGTGCTGGGGCCCATGATCAGCGGTGAAGGAGATTTCCTGCCCATCAGCAAGCTGCCTGTAGACGGCACCTATGCGAGCGGCACGGCCCGGTGGGAGAAGCGCAACATTGCCCTGGAAATTCCGGAATGGGACAAGGAACTTTGTATCCAGTGCGGCAAATGCGTGCTGGTGTGTCCGCATTCGGTGATCCGAGCCAAAGTTTATGACGATGAAAAGCTGGAAGGCGCGCCCGAGAGTTTCCTTTCCGCTCCGGCCCGCTGGAAAGATATGGGGCAAATGAAGTACACGCTGCAGGTCTCGCCTGAGGACTGCACCGGCTGCAAGCTGTGCGTGGAAGTCTGCCCCGCCAAGAGCAAGACTGATCCCAGTCACAGAGCCGTGAACATGATCCCGCAGCCGCCGGTGCGCGAACGTGAGTCGCGCAACTGGGAGTTCTTCCTCACACTGCCTGAGTTCGACCGCACCAGGGTTTCCATGGGACAGGTGAAAGACGTGCAACTGCTCCAGCCTTTATTCGAGTTCTCCGGAGCGTGCTCAGGCTGCGGTGAGACGCCCTATATCAAGCTGCTCTCGCAACTCTTCGGCGACCGCACTATCGTGAGCAATGCAACCGGCTGCTCTTCGATCTATGGCGGCAATCTGCCTACCACGCCGTACACGTTCAACCAAGACGGCCGGGGCATCGCCTGGTCCAATTCATTGTTTGAAGACAATGCCGAGTTTGGACTGGGTATCCACCTGGCGCAGGAAAAACAGAGAGAGTATGCGCGGCAGTTGCTCAGCCGTGTGGCAAGCCGGGTGGGAGAAGATCTGGCGCAGTCGCTGCTTGCGGCTGACCAGTCCAACGAAGCCGGAATTCAGGCGCAACGCGAGCGGGTCGCAGTGCTGAAGCAGAAGCTCCAAAGCCTGAATGGCAGTGCTTCATCCGACAGCCGCGATCTGCTGATGGTTGCCGATTCCCTGGTCAAGCGCGAGGTGTGGATCGTCGGCGGCGACGGCTGGGCCTATGACATCGGATATGGAGGGCTCGATCACGTCCTTTCCTCGGGGCGCAATGTGAACATCCTGGTGCTCGATAGCGAGGTCTACTCCAATACTGGAGGCCAGACTTCCAAATCCACGCCCCGCGGCGCAGTGGCGAAGTTTTCCGCAGGCGGCAAGTCTACCGCCAAGAAAGACCTTGCTCTCATGGCCATGAATTACGGCAACGTATACGTGGCCCGGGTAGCAATGGGGGCCGGTGACATGCAGACACTGAAGGCATTTCTTGAGGCGGAGGCTTATCAGGGAGTCTCGCTCATCATTGCTTATTCTCACTGTATTGCCCATGGCTATGACATGGTGCACGGACTCGACCAGCAGAAACTGGCGGTCCAGTCCGGTCACTGGCCCTTATTCCGTTTCGATCCCCGGCGGGTTGCAAAAGCCAAGAACCCGCTGCAGATGGATTCCAAACCGCCTTCCATTCCGCTGGAAAATTACCTCTACAACGAAGGCCGCTACACTATGCTGAAGCAAAGTCATCCTGAGGAGGCAAAGAAGCTGCTCGAAGAAGCCCAGCAGGACGTGCTCAACCGCTGGAAGATTTATGAGGCATGGGCCGGCATGAAGATCGGGGTATAAAAATCTTTAACCGCAGAGATCGCAGAGTCCGCAGAGGAATAGAATTAAATCCTCTGCGCTCTCTGCATTGCTATATCCGAAATTCTTGTTTTCCTGTGCAGATTAATGCGGCTCTTGCCCCTCGCAAATCCAAATATTGGCGCCCGAGAATTCCTGAGGGGGCAAGACCATGACCAATTAAGTACACATCAATCACTTTTTCTTCCTCTGCGGCCTCTGCGGTTAAGAGGGTTTTTGGTTGCGGCTCCGCCGCTCTGCGGCAAATGTTTCTAGGAGGTTTAGTACAACGATGCTGACGAACTCGAGGCCAGCTCGCGCACGCTCTCAAACATGTAGTTGCGGATGGGCGAGGTGGGGGAGATCGTCTCTACTGGAAAAGTCACGGAGAAGTGCGGCGAGTCTTTCTGAAAGCTGATATTCGAAAAATCACGATTGGTGTTGCTGGAAAGAGATGTCATGGTGCAGGCAATTTCTTTTTGCCAGCTCATGCGGGAACTCACGACGAACGGCCCGGTCTGTTCAAAGGTCCAGCGCGACGCGTCAGACGATGTCTTCCGGCTGCTGCGTGCAAACCAGCGGAAATTGTGTACGTCCAGGCTAAATGCGGGCGGCAGGTCGAGGTCCGCTTGAAAAATAATTACATCCTGCTGTTTTCTGATCTTGCTGAGCAGCCAGCGCAGCGGCATCTCGCAGGGCGTGAGCTCGACTGAGACCCAGGCCCGGTTAAAGACCCCTGAGGTAAGCCGTAATGGAACGCGGAAGCGCGAGGGCGCCAGCCAGCGGATGCCAACCACATGACCTTGTCCGGCCAGGGCGGCTTCAATCCAGCGCAATACCTGCACAGCCTTACGACGGTTATGGCGTACGGAAAGCCAATACCAGACTCCGGAGAGAAGTGCGCCGATCAGGAGAGAGACAAGCAGAAAAAGCATCCGCAATTTAAGATGCCTTTCCACGGACCTTAGATGTTCCCCCCGGCTCACAGCCCGCGATAAATTCCACCATCCACCAGAACCGTTTGCCCGGTGATATAGGAGGCGCGCTCTGATGCGAGCCACAGGATCGCGTCCGCAACTTCTTTAGGCTCAGCAAGACGCTTTACCGGAGTCTCCGCCGCCCATTGTTCGTAGATTTTTTCCGCCGGTACCCCGGCCGCCAGTGCACGCGTACCGGCCAGTTCCTTCAGCCGCTCAGTCGTGGTAAAACCCGGGGCCACATTGTTGGCCAGAATTCCATCTTTGCCAAACTCATTGGAAATGCTCTTTATCAGCCCCACCACGGCGGCCCGCACGGCGTTGGACAGGATCAGATCGGCGAGCGGCTGTTTTACCGTGACCGAGGTGATGGTGATGATGCGTCCCCAGCGGTGCCGCTGCATATAGGGAATTGCGGCCTTGGCCAGATGGACGACGCTCATGAAATTCTGGTCGAGGGCTTTGCGCCATTCATCGGTCGTAATGGACAGGAAATTCTTGGCCGGTGGGCCACCTGCATTCGCGACACATACGTCTACCCTGCCAAACTGCTTGGCCGCCTGCTCGACGAACTTCTGGACCGCCCCGGCGTCAGTCACATCCACAGCATGAGCATAGATTTCTGCACCAGTTTCACTGCGAATCTGCTCTGCGGCCTCAAGCAGGGTCTGCTCCGTTCGCGCGCACATCGCCACCTGAGCGCCTTCACGCGCGAACGCTTCTGCCGCCGCTCTCCCAATGCCTTCGCTGGATGCAGCTACAATCACACCCCGGCCTTTCAATCCCAGATCCATAAGCCTCCTGTTATTTCTGAGGAGCAGGCAGTTGCCCGACAATCACCTGCGTGGGCGCGCCCGCTTTGATTTTGTTCTTTTCGAAGCACTGCTTGATGCGCCGCCGCAGCTCACGCGCTACCTCGTACTGCTTTCCAGGACGCACCTTGGCCAGCATGAGATAGTCCACCTCGTTGCCGGTGACACGCTCGATGCCCGGCACCTCCGGCTCGGCCACCAGATAATCATGGAATGCCGGATCGTTGTAAAGCTCCTGAGCCACTTCGTGCAGCACCTGGATCACCTTGTCACTGTTCTCGTTATAGTCGGTGGAAATATGCAGGCGGACCTGCGACCAGTCGCGGGTCATATTGCTTACGATCTCAATCTTGCTGTTGGGAATCACATGGATGGTGCCATCCAGGTCCCGCAGGATGGTACGCCGCATCGTGATCTCCTCCACCGTGCCCTGCACTCCCGCTGCCCGTATGCTCTCGCCCACCTCGAACTGATTTTCCGCCAGGATAAAGAAACCATTGATCACGTCTTTGACCAGCGTCTGTGCTCCAAAGCCGATTGCCAATCCCGCAATGCCTGCGCTGGCCAGCAGCGGGGCTATATTGATGTTGAAGACCTGCAGCACCTGCATGATGGCGACCAGGGTGATTAGGAATACGCCGAAGCTGCGTATGACTCCTACAACGGTGCTGATCTGCTGCGCCCGGACTGCGCCTCCGGTCGAGCTTCTCTTGCTGATCTCCACCAGCTTGCGGGTGATAATGCTCAGCAGCCGGATCAGGATGAACGCCAGCAGAAGAATGGCCAGCAGCTTGGGAACGTCATACCGGGCAAAGCGGATGAGATCCTGGTGCCAGTCCTGCCAGAGATTGGTGAACTTGTCTTCCATGTCCTCGAAGCGGATTATATCTGAGCAACAGGACTGGTTATAATCGGGATACTTACATGCAAGAGGTCGATGTGCGCAAAGTCATTTTTCTGTCTGGAATTTTTCTGGCCTTCGCGGTGCTCATCCTTGCCTGTGTTCCTGCTCTGCGCTCTGCTTCTTCCCAAGCGATACCGGGAACGCGCACCACGGAACAACAGCAGGAAATGGAAGACCGCATGCAGAAGGCGGCCAACAAAAAGCGGCAGGACGAGATAAAAGAAGACACCCAAAAGCTCTACCAACTCGCCAGTGAACTCAAAGATGCAGTTGATAAAAGCAACGAGAACATGCTATCACTGGATGTAGTCCGCAAGGCGGAAGAGGTGGAGAAGCTGGCCAAAAAAGTAAAAGAAAAGATGAGAGAGGGGACCGGCAAGCCGTTACACACCGAACCGCCGCCAGTTAATATTCCGAGGACGCCGGGAAACTTCTAGGAGATCGGGTGATCCGGTGATCGGGGGATCTCGTAATCTCCATATACCCAGACGCGAGCCGCGTCATAAAGACTTCGCAACTGCGGACGATAACTTCCCCGTTTGGCCCAAGGCTGCAGATCGGAGTCCAATTCACAGAAGAACAGCTCCGCATTCCGGTCCTGCATTCTGAGCTCACCAGACCTGACCAGCACAGCGGCAAGCACTGAGATATCAAAGGCATGCAAATCCAGTTGTTCGCCGGCAAGGAGTACGGCTTGGGCCAGCATTGCTTCATTCAATGCAAAAACCTGAAGTTGTGGAGTTTGAAAAAGCTTTTTAAGACCAGTTTCAAGGTTCACGAATTCCGCTTCGGCGGTTTTCTGATAGATATCGAGCACTCTTCGAACAGCTTCTTCATCCTCAGTAGCCACTGCGCCTTTTGCTTTAGCCCATTTCAGATATTTACGAAAAGACGTGATCTGCTTAACGGGATCAAATCTTCTGGATATTACATTTCTGGCTTCGGTGATACAGATACTAGGCAAGTGCAAAGTGAACTCGCCGTTTTGCGCTTTGTCCAGCAGTTCCACAGCTTCAGGCACCTTAAAGTGTGCTGGAGCGCAGTAATCTACTACCCAGTTAGTTTCTACAAAGACATGCTTAGCCACGTTAGACGTATCGAGGGGCCGCTGCACTCACGCTACCGGTTGCGATTGCGGGAAGAATGAAAGTGCCTAGAACTGCAGCAAGGCGCTTATCGTCCATGTGCTCCGATGAAAATGTTTGTGGCAGACTCTCAAGCCAATGCTGCACTACCGCTTCAAAATCAGGCTCTGATTCGATTTTCTTAGCAGTGTACATGTGACGGAAGAGTGGTCGTGCATCGAACTCACCTATCCGCTCCACTGATTGAGCCGGATTATCTGAAGTATAACGATCCATATAGACCCTGAGAACATCGGGTGTGACCAAAAGCCCCAAAGGGCATGAAAGCCCGGCCATTGATTTCTTCAACTGAATCTCAGCATCGTCCAACTGGTTCCGAAGCACTTTAACTTCACAGATCAACTGAATTTCTTTTGTGTCCTCTTTGCGCACGATAATGTCGAAATTGCTTGACATAATGTCCTTCAGTTTACCCCAAGACTGCTTCTATCAGCCAACGCTAAGAACAAGAACGCCCACCGTTTCCGGCGGGCGTTCCTCAACTGCAAACCAGAGCTATGCTTTCTGTGCGCCGATGCGCATAGAGTAGAAGGACCTCCACACGAACGTCACAGAGATCGCGAAGAAGATCAGGGCAAGGATATGGCTGGTGGTAACGCCCTGCTCGCGGGTAAGCCTCACTGCCAGTTCCACCGCCAGCAGGCCAAACAGCGTGGTGAACTTGATGACCGGGTTCAGCGCCACCGAAGAGGTGTCCTTGAACGGATCACCCACAGTGTCGCCTACGACAGTCGCATCGTGAAGGGGCGTGCCTTTCTGCTTCAGTTCCACCTCCACTACTTTCTTGGCGTTGTCCCACGCGCCGCCGGCATTGGCCATAAAGATGGCCTGGTAGAGGCCGAACACGGCGATGGAGATCAGGTAGCCGATGAAGAAGTAAGGCTCGGCAAAGGCAAAGGCCAGAGTGGCAAAGAACACCGTCAGGAAGATATTGAACATGCCTTTCTGAGCGTACTGCGTGCATATCTGCACTACCTTCTTGCTGTCCTCGACTGACGCTTTTTCCACGCCTTCGAGGCGGATGTTCTTCTTGATGAACTCCACGGCGCGATAGGCTCCGGTGGTTACTGCCTGGATAGATGCTCCGGTAAACCAGTAGATGATAGCGCCACCGCTGATCAGCCCCAGCACAAAGGGCGCGTGCAGCAGCGAAAGGTTTACGGTATCGCGGGTCAAGCCATCGGTAAGCGCCATCATGATGGAAAAGATCATGGTGGTGGCGCCTACTACAGCGGTGCCGATCAGCACCGGCTTGGCCGTGGCCTTGAAGGTGTTGCCCGCACCGTCATTGGCTTCCAGCAGGTGCTTGGCCCGTTCGAACTTCACGTCAAAGCCGAAGTCTCTCTTGATTTCCTGCTGCACGTTGGGAACGTTTTCGATCAGCGACAGTTCGTAGACCGACTGAGCGTTGTCGGTGACGGGGCCGTAGGAGTCCACGGCAATGGTCACCGGGCCCATGCCCAGGAAGCCGAAGGCCACCAGGCCGAAAGCAAAGACCGCGGGCGCCAGCATCCATTGCTGCGGACCAGGATTTCCCAGGCCCAATGTGCTTACGTAATAGGCCGTAGCCATGAGGACGACAATGCTGATTCCCAGCCAGAAAGCTGAGAAGTTACCGGCAACCAGTCCGGAAAGAATATTCAGCGAGGCCCCGCCTTCTTCTGACGAAGTGACCACTTCTTTCACGTGCCGCGATTCTACAGAAGTGAAGACCTTTACCAGTTCGGGAATGATCGCGCCGGCGAGCGTCCCGCAGGAGATGATGGTCGAGAGCTTCCACCACAGGGTCCCGTCCCCACCGAGATCGGGAATGATCAGTTTGGAGACGATGAAGGTCAGGATGATGGAGACGAATGAAGTGATCCATACCAGCGACGTTAATGGCGCTTCGAAATTCATCTCATCAGAGTTTGCGTACTTTGCTTTGGCAATGGCTTCGTTCACGAAGTAAGAGACAGCGCTGGCCACCAGCATCATGATGCGCATCACGAAGATCCACACCAGTAGTTCCACCTGGATGGTTTGGTTTCTTACTCCCAGCAGGATGAAGGTAATCAGCGCCACGCCGGTCACGCCGTAGGTTTCAAAGCCATCAGCGCTCGGACCGACCGAATCGCCGGCATTGTCACCGGTGCAGTCGGCGATGACGCCAGGGTTGCGGGCATCATCTTCTTTGATCTTGAAGACGATCTTCATCAAGTCAGAGCCGATATCGGCGATCTTGGTGAAGATGCCACCGGCGATGCGCAGTGCCGCCGCGCCCAGCGATTCTCCGATGGCGAACCCGATGAAACACGGGCCGGCATAGTCGCGCGGAATGAATAAAAGGATGCAGAGCATAATCAGCAATTCCACGCTGATCAGCAACATGCCAATGCTCATGCCCGCCTTCAAGGGAATGGCATAAATGGAATAAGGCTTGCCACGCAGTCCGGCAAAAGCGGTGCGCGAGTTAGCAAACGTATTCACCCGGATTCCAAACCACGCCACGCCATAGCTGCCGGCAATGCCTACCAGGCTGAACAGCAGAATAATGATGACGCGCATCGCCTCGAACTTGAGCAGGAAGCCGAAATACAACGCAATAATGACTGCAATAAATGCCTCGAGGATGAGGATGAACTTGCCCTGCGTGACCAGATAGGTCTTGCAGGTCTCATAGATCAGTTCAGAGATCTCCAGCATGGTGCGGTGTACAGCCATGTTTTTCAACTGCATGTAGATCATCAGGCCGAAGAGCCCGCCCAGCGCGCAGAAGATCAGGCCGATGGAGAGCAACTTGTAGCCGTCAATCCTGCCGTCCAGAAATGAGACGCGAGACAGGTCAGGCAACTTGAGATTGGCCTCGCCGCCGGCTTCATGGGCGGGAGCGTTCCCGGGAGGATTGGCCACGTGTTCCTGGGTGATGGCTCCCGGCTGGGGATTGGTAATGGAGCCGGGTTGCTGCTGGGTCGGCGGTGGCTGGGTATTTTGCCCCTGCGGTTGAGCCAGGGCCAATGGCGCAACACACGCCATCATCATCAATATTGCTGCCACCGCCACAACCATGCGGCGCACAGGAGCAACAACACGGCCCGTTGAGGTGTGCATAGAAATCCTCCGAAAAACTAAAAAATTGTGGACTTTGGTTTAACTGCGTCAACGTATTCCGGAAACGCGCTTCCACATCAAGAACGATGGTTGAGGTTTGGCCGCGTCGGAACTGCTTGCCTGCGCCAGAACCGACAGAATTCAACTGGATCGAGCATTCTGCCAGTCGGCCCAAGCCAAGCTAAAACTAATCTTTATAACATTTTAGGAAAAGTTGGGTCAAACAGATATCGGCATGCAATTGGCCACCGCATTCGTATCCAACGGAACATATTTTAAGCAGTGCAATCTTTGCAGCCCCGGCTCAGCGTGCCTGTTGTTCCTGCTCCAGTGCTCTCGGCAGAACCATGTGACGCTCTCGCCCTTAGGCAAGCATTCGCGCGAACTCCCGGCAGAGGGCGACGTGCTGCATATCGAGCCCTGAAGCGCTATGCAGGTGTGTTCTGCACCTGACCTATTACGGAGGTGCAGAAGGGACATTTGCGCGCGGCAATCGGGATTTCGGTGGCGCACTCCGGACATTTCTTCGTGGTTGGATCGGCAGGCACGGCGCTGCGGGCGGCACGTGCTTTCCAGGCATTCATGGGAGCAACCATAAAGAAGTACACGGCGGCAGCCACCAGCAGGAAACTGATCAGCGCGTTCAGAAAAATGCCGTACGAGATCACTGCGCCATTCACGGTCACATTAAAAGCGGAAAAATCCGGTTTGCCGATAATAGCGGCGATCAGCGGCGTAAGAATGCTCGTAACAAAAGAGGTGACCACCGCGCCAAAAGCAGCGCCGATGACTACGGCCACTGCCAGATCCATCACGTTGCCGCGCATCACAAACTGGCGAAATCCTTTGAACATACGAACCCCTCCTGGTGGCTGGAAATGATAAAGCAGAACAGCAGCCTTTGATAGAGTGAGAACTCTTTGCCTGACATCTACTTACAGCGGAGTGGTTTCTGCGTCATGTTTGCGCCCTGAGCGTCATTTGCGGTTACAGCTTGAATCATCGCCCACGGCTACCACATCTAATCATCAGTGCACCAGAACCAGAGTTCTTTGAATTGCTAATTGCCTCTGTTTGGGCGTATCATTAAGTGTTGTAACTGGTTCGGCTTCAAGTCTGTAGGAGCGACTTGGGGTGGGTTTGTAGTCCCAAATCCGTGGCGGGCATACCAGTGGGCGAAAGGCCCACTTTATTTTTGGGTTGCAGAATGCCACCTTCAGTTTCGTTTCAATGGCCGGAGAGTTCGAAACAATCCGTAATATCGCCGAGCGGGTAGCCACCACTCACGGTGTTGAACTTGTTGAAGTGGAACTGAAGGGCGGAGGCAAGGCCCGCACGCTGCGAATCACCATTGATAAGCCGGAAGGCGTGACCCACGAGGATTGCGCCAACGTCAGCCGTGAAGTTTCTACGGTGCTCGACGTGGAGGATGCCGTTCCTGGCGGTTCGTACACGCTGGAGGTTTCTTCTCCGGGGCTGGATCGCACGCTGCGACCGCAGGATTATCCGCGGTTCATCGGCAGCCGCATCAAAGTGATGACGCGCGAGCCGGTCAATGGCAACCGCCATTTTGATGGACGGCTGGAGAGTGTTGAAAACGGCAGGCTGTCGCTCGAAACCGTAAGCGGCAAGAAGAAGCCTAAGCCCGGCCATGCTCCCCAGGGACAGAAAGTTGAAGTTGAATTGGCCAACATAGAAAAGGCCAATCTGGTGCCGGAAATCTAAGCACTCAGCAGTCCACAGCAAGCCGGGACAGGTTAGCACTCAGCCCTGATCATTGATGCGAGTGACGAGTGCGAGAGTTACGGAAACGTGAGCGAAGACATTTATATGCCGCAGATCAGTGCGGTCACGCATTTATAGATTTTTTCAAGGAAGCGTATGGCAAGCGAGATTTACAACGTCATTGATGCGCTGAGTCGCGAAAAAGGGATTGATCCGCAGATTGTCGTCAGCGCGGTGGAGGACGCCATTGTGGCCGCCACCCGCAAGAAGGACAAAAGCCAGGAAAATCTCATTGGCGAGTTGGACAAGACCAGCGGCATGATCCGTGTCTACGCGGTGAAGAGCATTCTTCCGTCTGAAGACGACATTGAAGATCCCCAGCTTGAAATCTCGCTGGAAGAAGCCAAGACCATCGACGAGAACGCCGAGGTCGGCGGGGAAGTGCGCTTCCTGAAATCAACCGAGGGTTTGGGACGCATCTCCGCGCAAATCGCCAAGCAGATCATCTTCCAGAAGGTGCGCGAGGCCGAGCGCGAGACCATCTACAAAGAGTACATCAACCGCGTGGGCGAGATTCTGAACGCAACTGTGAAACGCATCGAAGGCCCCGAGGTGATCTTCGACATCGGCAAGGCCGAAGCGCGTATGCCCAGGAAAGAGCAATCGCGGCTGGAGTCATTTGCCATGGGCGAGCGCGTCCGGGTGGTGCTGTCGCGTGTGGATAAGAATTCCAAAGGCCCGGCCGTGATCGTTTCACGGGCTGCGCCGGAGCTGGTGCAGAACCTCTTCCAGACAGAAGTGCCTGAAATTTACGACGGCACGGTGCAGATTCGCGCTATCGCCCGCGAGGCGGGCGAGCGCACCAAGATCGCAGTCATGTCCAAAGACAAAGACGTGGACGCCGTGGGCGCCTGTGTGGGCATGAAAGGCATGCGTGTGCAGTCCATCATTCGTGAACTGCGCGGCGAGAAGATCGACATCATCGAATACCACGAAGACTCGGTGGTCTTCGCCGAGAAAGCCCTGCAACCCGCCAAGGTGAGCCGCGTTACGGTGGTTGATCCTGGCCAGAAGCATCTGGAAGTCGTGGTAGATGACAGCCAGCTCTCGCTGGCTATTGGCAAAAAGGGCCAGAACGTCCGCTTGGCGGCCAAGCTGCTGGGCTGGAAGATCGATATCAAGAGCGAAGAAGAGAAGCGCCAGGAAGTCGAGCAGCAGATGGCCAGCCTGGTCACCCAGCAGGCCACCCCGCTGGAGAGCGTTCCTGATCTGGGCGAGCAGCTCATTCAGAAGCTGAATGAGGCTGGTATCACTACGGTTGAGGCCCTGGCAGACATGACTCCAGAGCAGTTGGAAGAATTGCCCGGCGTCGGCCCGAAAACAGTAGAAAAAATCAGCATTGCAGTGAATAATTACTTCTCCAGTCTGGATGCCGGTCAGGCCCCTGCGGCGGAAGAAGCTGGTGCAAGTGCTAATGCTGATGCGCAGCAGGATGAGAGCCTGAGTTCAGAAGTTCAGGAGACTGGCCAAACTGCCGAGGCAGAGTTCGCCGCTGAAGCGGACGAGGCAGCCGCAGTCCATACTCAAGGGCAAACTGAAGAAACTGCAGCGCCTGAAGTTCCCGAGCCGGAAGAGCCGGCAGAGGAAAAGCAGGCCGAAGAAAAATAATTTTTACGGACAAGTGAGTTTAAACCGTGAGGTCATCATGATCGTGTAACGGGTACTTGGAGGAAACGCAGAGCGGATGAAAATTCGAATTAATGATCTGGCCAGAGAGCTTGAGGTAAAGAGCAAAGCCATTCTCGATGTCTTGCAGGAATGCGGCATTACCGAAAAGAAAACTCATTCAAGTTCTATCGAGTCTGATGAAGCGGAAAAAGTCAGGAAGCATTTTGCAATGAAATCCGGCTCTGCGGCTCAAAGGGAGAGGTCCGCGTCCGGCGAGATCAAGCCTAAGATCGATCTCTCCAAAATCTCCAAGCCCGGTGACGTGCTGAGACTGCTCAAGGAAAAAGAGCAACAGCAGCATCCGCCCGTGCAGCCGCGCCCGACCGCGCCGGTCGCGACTGCTCCGCCCAGCGCTGCTCCCAAGCCACCGCAGCAACCGCCGGCTCCACCCACGGTTCCTCCTCCTGCACAGCAGGAGTACCAGCCCCGGTTCATCAAACCGCAGATGCCTGTGGCCAGAGTTACGCCTCCGGTTGAAAAGATTGCCGTGGTAACTCCACCTGCGGAAAAACCCGCAGCTCCGGCCCAGCCGCCGGCGGCTGCCGAGAAACCCGCGAATCCTCCAGCCGTGGTGGTTACACCGCCACAGCAACAACCTCAGGTTCCAGTGAATACTGCTCCTTCCTCAATGCCTTCAGTTGCGCCGCCAAAAGCGCCTGCAACTCCGCCGCCTGCCGCCAATACAGCTTCTCCGGCAGAGCAGCCGCCTGTGGTAGTGGTCAAGCCACCTTCGCAACAGCCTATCGTTCCGCAGCGCCGTATGATTACGCCGCAAACTGGTCCGCGTCCTGTTTATCAGGCTCCGGTACAGCCGCAGCGTCCACCAATGCCACCGCAGGGACAGCAGCACACCCGCCCCATGCAGGGCCAGGGTGGCCGTCCTATGGGTGGCCGCCCCATGCAGGGTGGTCCCGGCGGACGTCCGCAAGGTGGCGTGGTTCGCGGGCAGCCAATCTTCCAGCGCCCGCGCCCCAGCCAGGGTGGTCCGGGCGGCGGTGGCCCCAGTAGTCGTCCGCAGTTCGGTGGTCGCCCCGGCGAGCAGCGCCGTGGTCCGCACCCCACCAGCACCAACCGTATGGGATACCCGCCACGCCCCGGAATGGGCGTAGGGCCGGGCGGACCGCCCCAGGGGCCGAGCAAGCCTACAGGCCGTGCAGGCGCACCTTCACGGCGTCCAGGGCAGCGTTACGCACAAGGGCCTAAAGAAGGCCCCATGAAGGGCTTTGTTCCACCGCCACGCATGTCGCTGTCGAACGAGCCGCTGCCGATTACACGCACCCTTACGATCACGGAAGGCATAAGCGTAAAAGACTTGGCAGAAAAGCTCGGCATTCGCGCCAAAGATCTGATTGCCCGCCTGCTGATGAAGGGTGCAATGGCCACTGTGAACCAGACCCTGGACTTTGAACTGGCCAAAGACATGGCCCGGCATTTCGGCGCTGACGTGGAAGTCATCAGCTTTGAAGATCAGGCCGCCAAGGAAATGGCGCAAATGACGGGCGCTTCGCAGGAAGCTGTCACGACGTTAGCCGTAACGCGTCCACCGGTAGTCACGATCATGGGCCACGTTGATCACGGAAAGACATCATTGCTGGACGCGATTCGTGAAACCAATGTTGCCGGAGGCGAGGCCGGTGGCATCACTCAGCACATTGGCGCGTATAAGGTGAAGATCACTAAGGAAGATTCACCTGCCTACGGCCGCCAGATCGTTTTCCTCGACACCCCTGGTCACGAAGCTTTTACCCGCATGCGTGCGCGTGGAGCCAAGGTCACGGATATCGTCGTCCTGGTTGTCGCCGCTGATGACGGCGTGATGCCGCAAACCCTGGAAGCAATGGACCACGCCAAGGCAGCCAAGGTGCCGATTATTGTGGCTGTCAACAAGATCGATAAGCCTGACGCTCTGCCGGACCGCGTGAAGAAGCAACTCGCCGACCGGGGTCTCATGCCGGAAGACTGGGGCGGCACTACGGTTTTCGTGGATGTCTCGGCCAAGGAGCGCACCAACCTCAACCTGCTGATGGAGATGATCTGCCTGGTGGCTGATCTGGGTGAACTTAAGGCCAATCCTGACCGTCCAGCCAGTGGCACTGTGGTGGAAGCCAAGATTGACCGCGGACGCGGCTCGGTAGCCACTGTTCTCGTGCAAAACGGCACGCTGCACATTGGCGATAACTTCATCCTGGGCAACACCTTCGGCAAAGTTCGCGCCATGTTTGACGATCGCGGGCAGGTGGTGGAAGAAGCTCCGCCATCCACCCCGGTTGAAGTGCTGGGACTGGAAGGACTGCCGCAGGCCGGAGACCAGTTGCTGGTTGTGGCCGAACGCGAAAAGGCCCGCCAGGTCTCGGAATTCCGCGAGCAGAAGGCCCGCGAAGCCACCCTGGCCAAGAGCACAAAACTTTCGCTGGAAGGTTTTGCGGAACAGATCAAGGCTGCCGGCGTGAAAGAGCTGCCCATCATTCTCAAGACTGATGTGCAGGGCTCCGCCGAAGTATTGGCAGATACCCTGGCCAAGCTCTCCACGGCCAAAGTCAAGATCAAAATCCTGCATACCGGTGTGGGCGCTATTAACGAAAACGATGTGCTGCTGGCTTCGGCTTCCAACGCGGTGATCATCGGATTCAATGTGCGGCCCGAGCGCAAAGCCCAGGAACTGGCCGAGCAGGAAAAAGTTGATATCCGCCTGCACTCGATCATTTATGAGCTACAGGATGAGATCAAGAAAGCCATGGCCGGACTGCTTGAGCCGATCATCAAGGAAACTTACCTGGGACGCGCTGAAGTCCGCGACACCTTCAAAGTTCCCAAGGTGGGCACGGTTGCCGGTTGCTACGTGCTTGATGGCCAGATCAAACGTGATTCCGACGTGCGCCTAGTGCGCGATAACGTGCAGGTGTACAAAGGCAAGATCAGCTCACTCAAACGCTTTAAGGATGACGCCAGCGAAGTCCGCAACGGCATGGAGTGCGGCATCGCCATTGCCAACTTCAATGATATAAAGAAAGGCGATGTAATCGAAGCGTTTGTGATCGTGAAGGTCGCCGCCGAAATCGGAGTCGCCTAAAGAAATGAGTAAATGGGTAATTTGGTAATTGGGTAAATTGAGCTAATTTGTGGGTTCCATGAATAGCCAATCGTTACCCGGTTTTCATTTACCCATTTACCAAATTACCCATTTACCCAATCAAATCTTTTCTTTGCGATCATGCCGATTGCATATCTCACACTGGAACTGCGGATCGAGTCAGCCCATTCCCTGAAAGACAAGCGCCAGGTCGTCCGCAGCGTCAAAGACCGCCTGCGCAACACCTTCAACATCTCGGTAGCCGAAATCGAAGTGACTGACTTATGGCAGCGTGCCACGATTGGCATCGTGAGCATTTCCGGTTCCCGTGATTACCTTCAAGGCCTGATGCAGAATGTAGAGCGCACAGCCGTGAAGCTGGCCAATAATGTTGGAGCTGAAGTAGTGGACTCATTTTTGGACTACCTGGAAACCTGAAAGCTACTTTGTTACTTAGCGTCCGGTGTGGTGAAATCCTGAATAGTCAACCGTCTATAACTGTTGCGCAACAGGTACGCCGCTTCCCGCATCATCTCTGATATCCTTATAGGTTTTCGTCTACCTGCTTTTCTATGCCTGAGCAACGTGGAAGACAATATCATCGCGAGCGCGTCGGGGAAGCCCTGAAAGACGAGATCGGCGCGATTATAGAGGGCGAACTCGGCGATCCCCGCATTGCCCTGTGCCACGTCACAGAAGTCTTACTGTCTCCTGACGGGAAAAGCGCACGGGTCTTCATCAATGTACAGGGAGACGAGCAGGAAGCGAAGCAGACAATTAAAGCTATCGAAGCCGCCAAAGGTTACATTCGTCGCGAATTGCTGAAGCGCCTGGGCGTGAGGCATGTGCCGGAATTAACGTTTCTGCTGGACCGCTCCGAGGAGTACGGAGCGAGGATTGACGAGCTGCTGGGGCGAATTAGAAGACGGACCAGGAAATAGGGCTATGGACCAACTGGAGCAGGTCTTACATCACGTTGAGCAGCGCAGAAAATTTGTGCTCACCTCCCACGCCCGTCCTGATGGCGACGCCATTGGCTCGCTGCTGGCTCTTTCCGGCATTTTGCAGAAGATGGGCAAATCGGCTGAGATCGTGATGAGCGATTACGTTCCTGTGATCTATAAGCCGCTCCCGTTTTCTGACACCATCGTGCATGCTTTGCAGGTCAACGGTAAATACGAGGCTGCCATCATCCTGGAGTGTGACAGCGTGCAGCGCACCCGCATCCAGGGACTGGAACAGCACTTCCTCATCAACATCGATCACCATCACAGCTCCAAGCCTTTTGCCAATGTGAACTGGATCGACACCAGCGCCTGCGCCACCGCTGAGATGATCTTCCGCCTCGCTATCGCTGCCGGAGTGCAAATCACGCCTGAGATTGCCACCTGTCTCTATACGGCCGTGCTTACCGATACCGGATCTTTCTGCTATGCACCCACCAATGCACACACCTTTGACTTGGCGCGCCGCCTGGTGGAGCATGGCGCCGATCCTGCGCGTGTCGCCCAGAACGTCTACTTCTCCAATCCGACCTCGAAGATGCGTCTTCTGGGAGCGGCTCTTTCCACGCTGCACCGCGAAGGGCCCATTACCTGGATGACCGTCACCCGCGAAGACATGGACCGCTGCGGTGCGCTCGAAGAGGATTGCGAAGGCCTGGTCAACTACGCGCTGGGCATCGCCGGGGTAGAGGTGGCGATGTTCTTCCGCGAAATTGCCGATCATCGCGTGCGTGTGAGCATCCGCAGCAAGGGCGCAATCAATGTTGCAACAGTGGCTGAAGCCTTCGGCGGCGGCGGACACGAATGCGCCAGCGGCTTCTCCGTGGAAGGGCCAGTCTCCGCAGCCATCGATCGCGTCGTCGTCGAACTCCGGGCCAAGGTAGCCTGAAGGATTCAACACTCAATCTTAAATATTTTTAGCACCGCATGTTCAATATGTAAGACAAGTCTTAATCAACCGCAGAGAGCGCAGAGGAGCTGAAAAATATTCTATTGATAAATTCTCTTCATGCTTCTTTTCCTTATTCTTCTCTGCGATCTCTGCGGTAAAGCTTTATCTGTCCTGGGTGTAGAACTTTCGGTATGGAAGGATGTTCAGGGGCTGATTGCCGACTGCTAAAATACTTCCCACATGAACCCACGCACCAGACTTCTCCTGCAGCTTGCGCTGATTCTCGCTGTTTGCGCCTTCATGTTTTTCTTTGGCCTTGGAGCCTTTGGTCTCGTCGGGGCCGACGAGCCTCGCTACGCTCAGATCGCCCGCGAGATGCTCCACCGCCATGACTGGATCGTTCCTACGCTGAATGGCCAGCCCTGGCTGGAAAAGCCCGTCCTGCTCTATTGGAAGGACATGGTCAGCTATTCCATCTTTGGCGTCACCGACTGGGCGGCGCGCGTTCCTTCGGCCATGCACGCCACCGTGCTGGTGCTTGCGGTATTTTTTTTCATGCGTCGTTTTCGTCCCGGCGCCGAGCTGGATACCGCGTTGGTCACCGTCTCCTGTTTCGGCGTGATTGGCTTTGCCCGCGGCGCATCGACTGACATGCTGCTCGCCGCGCCTTTCTGCATGGCCATGCTGGCTTGGTGGGCCTGGCATGAAACCGGCAGAAAGCTGTGGCTGGCGGCGTTTTATGCGCTGCTCGCCGTCGGCACGCTGGCCAAAGGTCCGGTTGCCCCGGCGCTGGCTGTGCTGATCGTGGGCGTGTATGCCTTAGTGCGCCGTGATGGAAAAATATTCTGGCGCTCCATCTGGTGGCTGGGAATAGTGATCTTCCTGGTGATTGCGCTGCCGTGGTATATCGCAGTGCAGATCAAAGTCCCGGAGTTCTTCCGCGTCTTCTTTATCGAGCACAATCTTGAACGCTTCGGCACCAATCTCTACCAGCATAAGCAGCCTTTCTGGTTTTACATTCCCGTATTCGCCCTGGGCGTGCTGCCCTGGACGGTGTTCAGCCTCTCCGCGCTGGTGAAAAGCATCCGTGAGAGCATTCAGGTGTTCCGCAACCGCGTCGCTGAAAACGAAGCGCCAGACTGGCTGGAAATCTTTCTCCTGCTCTGGATTCTCATTCCCATCATCTTTTTCAGCATCTCGCGCTCCAAGCTGCCCGGATACATCCTGCCCGCGGTTCCACCTGCCGCCGTGCTGACCGCCAGCTATCTTCATCGCAGCGCCAAGGCTCTCTCCCGCTGGCGCATCATCGTGCATGCCATCCTCTGCGGGGCCATCATTGGAGGCGCACTGTTCGCACCCTGGCGCATGCTGCGGCAGCATCCGCCGCTCAAGGTTGAACTGTGGGCGGTGGTCACCGCCATTACTGTGACTCTGATTGTGCTTCTGCTGGTGTTTCAGAAAGGGTTGCGCGCCCTGCATTTCGTCACGCTCGTGCCGGTAGTTCTGGCGATAGGGTTTCTATTGCGTCCTTCGGCTGGCATTCTCGATCAGGTCACATCGGCCCGCGTCGTGAATGCCCAACTGGAAAGCTTCGGAATTCCTGCTCCATCACTGGCGGTCTTCAATGTGAAACGCGAGGTCGAATACGGATTGAACTTTTACCGCAACCATCCCATCAACCGTTACGAAAGGGATGGTGTGCCGCCCAGAAATCACGTGGTCATCGCCAAGGAAGGCAGCGAAGATGCGGTGAAAGCCCTGGTAGGCGACCGCACCGTGCGCCGGATTGGCGGTCTTCCCCCACAACATCTTGAGTACTTTCTGGTATCCAAAACCAGATAGGGGCGGTTACGGGATGGGTTCCTACTGCCTTGGTTCCGGGGCAGAGAATCTTTGCCAAATCCCCTGGAGAATAATAGACTTTTACCTCGCCCCGCTGTCTCCCCCTGCATAGCGGACGTTAGAGATCTTCATGGGCCTGCATACCCACATAGAACCGCAAAGGACTCCCCAGCCTTCAGGCGTGGAAATCCTCGATTTGCGGCATTTCAGCTCGCATCACCTGCGGCCGTTGCTGGAGCACGAGACCCGCACATGGGCCAACCTCATGTCCTGGGACTACCGCTCCTCCGCCGAGATGATCCTGCGCTATATCGATTCCAAGATTCTTCCCGGGTATGCGGCGGTTGAAAACGGACGCGTCTGCGGCTACGCCTTCTTCGTCTATGAATCGAGCAAAGGCGTGGTGGGCGATCTCTATGCCGACCAGAGCATCCGCATCCCCGGCAGCAGCGTCGAGCGCCTGCTGGCCACCCATGTGGTTGAGACCCTGCAGCAATCTCCCGGCATTCATCGCATTGAGGCCCAGCTTCTGCCGCATGAGTCAGGAGCGGTGCAGGAGCCTTTCGTTCAGGAAGGATTCAGGCAGTATCCGCGCCTTTTCATGGTGCTGCCCCTGAAGACGCGCCCGCAGATTCAGATTTCTTCTACTCCGGAAATCGAGTTCCGCCGCTGGGGCGAGCAGGACTTCCAGCCCGCAGCCAGCGTCATCACCGCCGCCTACCGCGGGCACATCGATTCTGACATCAATGATCAGTACCGCAGCCTGCATGGCTCACTGCGCTTTCTGAACAACATCGTCCGCTTCCCCGGATGCGGCGTGTTCGACAACAATGCTTCGTTCGTGGCCGTCCACCGCCTCACCCGCGCCGTGATTGGCGTGCTGTTGTGTTCGCGTGTAAGAGAAGATGTTGGCCACGTAACCCAGGTCTGTATCCTGCCCGAATATCGCGGACGCCACATCGGCGAATCCCTCATCGCCCTGGCCACCCACGAACTCCGCAGCCGCAACTTCAACGCCCTGAGCCTGACGGTAACGGAATCCAACACCAAAGCCGTCTCGCTTTACCATCGCCTGGGATTCGAGATCAAACGCCGATTTGATGCGTTTGTGTGGGAAGGATAGTACTCAGCCTTTTAGACCTTCACGAATATCTTCTTCCTGTACAGCACCCACGCCAGCAGCATCCACACCGCCACATACCAGAGCGCGAATGCCAGCGACGCATTCTTCGGTTCGGCGAACGGCGCGAACCAGTGGTTATAAATCCATCCCTGTATGCCGATCATCCGTCCGCGATCTGCTACTTTGAAGATAAAGCCTTCCTTGGCGAAAAATGTTGAGAGTGAATAAACCAGGATGGCGTTCGACCCAAGCCACAGGAAAGGCGCTCCCCACGCCCGCCAGCCACGGACATCGATCAGCCACATGCACACTGCCAGCAGAAGACAGCCTGCCCCGGCGGTGAACAGCACGTAAGAACTCGTCCACAGCGGTTTGTAGATCGGGAAGAACGGATGCCACAGATACCCCGCGACAACGCCTGCAATACCCGCGAATGCCAGCACACGCAGCTTGCGATTCAGCGGGCCGCTGCTGCGCAGGAACTGCCCGACGAGTGTTCCCAGCAGCGAGGTGGCGATTGCCGGAAAGGTGCTGAGCAGTCCTTCAGGATCGAAATCTTTGCGGTAGAGATGGCCCGGCATCAGCAACCGGTCCAGCCATCCGGCTACGCTGCAATGCTGGGTCATCCATAAAGAAGGGTCGCATCCGGGGACGGGAACAAAGCGCGATACCGCGTAATAGCCAGCCAGCAGGCTGATGATCCATGCAATGCGCCCGCGCGTCTTAGTAAATAGAGTAATGAACGCAGCAAACAGATACACCACGGCAATGCGCGAGAGCACACCAGGAAACCGCATGTGCGCAAAATCGAAATAAGGCTGCAGATGAATGAACCAGCCAATCAGCAGGATCAGCGCGCTCCGTCGCACGGTGTGCCTGAGCAGGTCGCGGCGCGAGTCTCCGCGTGCCAGCCGGGCCTCGAACGAGAGCACCATCGATATGCCTACAATGAACAGGAAGAAAGGAAAGATCAGGTCGGTGGGTGTCCAGCCGTTCATATCGACCCAGTGCTTGCCCGGATACCAGCCCGCTGGGTGGTCGCTCATCAGTTCATCGGCATGCGCCAGGGGCCAGTACATCGCGCTCCACGTGCCCGGATCATTCACCAAGATCATGCCGGCAATCGTCAGGCCGCGAAAAACATCGAGCGCCTGCAGGCGTTGCGGCAGCCCTGCCGCCGGTATCTCTTTTTCACGAATCGCGCTCTCAAAGGTAGTGGACATGGCTTGCTAAGACGTACTTTATACCATTCGAATCTTTATGGAGCGCAGCCGCCAACATGCGCCGGTGTTGCGCATGTTGGGGTGGAGGCGCCCTGGCCTGTGAGTTTCTTTCAGAAAGCGTAAAGGAATGATTGCCGTAGAGACGGTGCTCAGCACCGTCTCTGGAGTTTCTACATTTTTAGGCCGCTGCGGCAGCGGCTAGGGAGCGATCTGTAAGCTCAATGCCCAGCGGAC
>QHVI01000138.1 GCA_003223515.1 Candidatus Angelobacter sp. Gp1-AA117 | reverse complement strand
GCCTTATATGTTCGACCGCCCGATACAGCTTGGCTTCACGGTTTACAACCGCAAGTTTGATTTCAACCAGGCCAAGCAATCAGAAATCATTTCAGGACAGAAGCTGAACCTGCCGCAAAGCGTTCTCGACCAACTGCAGAACTTCAGCCAGTCAAGCACCGGCTTCACCAGCACGCTCAGTTACGTTCTGCATTCCTTCAAGCGCGTGGGCCTTACCTATGCCTGGGACAACTCCAGCGTCACGCCTTTCAGCACCGCATCTCAGCAGTTCTTCCAGTCAATCAACTTCCGCAGCATCTCCGGTCCTGACTCCCTGAAAGGCATCATCACCAGCAAGGTTGTGCCGGTGTTCGGCTTCAGCACGGTTGACAACCCGGTGCGGCCTTACAGAGGGAAGAGCTTTTTCATTCAAAGCGATATCGCCGGCATTGGCGGAAATGTGGCTTTCTATCGTCCGGTAATGACCTACACACAATGGAAGCCGCTGTTCCACCCCGGCAACACTTTGGGCATCCGGATTCAGGGCAGCTTCATCAGCGGGTACGCCGGGAAGGTGGCGCCGCCTTACGAGCGCTTCTACATGGGCGGTGAAAACGACCTGCGCGGATTCGATGTCCGCACCGTTTCACCTTACGTCTTCGTCAGCAGTTTGCAGAACCTCCAACTCCTGAACCCTGACGGAACCCCGGTACCGCTCGATCCTGCGAATCCGCGACGCGGCAACGTGACGGTCCCGGTACCCGCCACTACCGTGACTTTTCCCGGTGGCGATTCCAATTTTTTCACCAACCTTGAATACCGCATTCGCGTATTTGGTCCGGTAACGCTGGCGCCCTTTGCCGACTTTGGAATGAACTTCGCTTTGCGCCAGTCGCAATTGCAGATTGCCCCGGACTCATTGAACCAGTTGAACACTACGTCTTTCGGTTGTCCGGCGCTGGTGGCGTTTCAGTGCGCCGGAGGCGGGTCAATCCCATTCAGCGGCGACCTGAAGACTATCCCCGGAACCAATTATGTTCCGCGTATGTCCACAGGATTGGAACTGCAGGTGATGCTGCCGATCGTGCAGGCGCCGTTCCGTATTTATTACGCCTATAACCCGTTGATTCTGGATACCCACGTGAATTCACAGAACCTGATTACCCGCAGCATGTTCCCGGCCGGCGGGGCGGGTGACTTCACGTTCCAGAGCGCACTGGCCACTTTTGGCCCGAATTTTCAGCTCAAGGAGCCGAAGAAAACCTTCCGGTTTACGATCAGCACGACATTTTAAGAGGGGCTTTGTCGTTTGACCGTGCCGGAGCTTACAACCTATAATGTAATAATTCGTCCCCTCTGCTAACTTTTCCCGCAGACTCTTAAATGAGCGGCTCGACTAGCACGCGACGAATGAGTTTGCAACCGTACTAAGGAGTTCACAATTTCCATGTCAGGCAAGATCCACAATTTCGCCCTCAGCTTCGTGCTGAGCAGTTTGCTTTCCACCGCTGCTTTGGCCCAGGCCGCGACCCCGGCGTCAGATGCACCCGCACCCAATCCAACCACCGGGCCCAGAATAGCCATTGTCAACATTCAAGACGCGATTATGGCCACCAATGAGGGCAAGAAAGATTTCGATGCCATACAGAAGCGCTTTGAGCCCAAGCAGGCAGAACTGAAAACCTTGAGCGATGAAGTTGAAAATATGAAAAAGCAACTTCAGGCGAATGGCGACAAACTCAATGAAGAGGCCCGCAGCACTCAGGTAAGAACGCTCGAAACCAAGCAGAAGAGCTTCCAGCGCAGCCTGGAAGATGCCCAGAATGAATTCCAGCAGGCCAACCAGGAGATCGTCAACCGTATTGGCCAGAAGATGATGGCCGTTCTGGAAAAATATGCCAAGACCAATGGCTATGCAGTAGTTCTGGATGCCTCCAATCCCCAAACCCCGGTGCTATGCTGCCAGAGCGCAGACATCACCAAGGAACTGGTGGAAGCGTACAATACCGAGTCGCCGACGACTGCACCCGCAGCTCCTGCAACCAAGCCGGCTGCCACGCGTCCTGCCGGAACCGGGACAGCCCCTGCTACTCGTCCCGCTGCCGGCGGCGCCACGACACCGAAAAAGCCGCAATAGTTCCACAAAATTCTGAATGGCCGCCGAATTTCGGCGGCCATTTTTCTTTGCAGCGTGGAACATTCTTGAATGCCTCCGGTGTCTGTTTCTTCACACGGAGGAAATCATGTTTCAGGGAACTTTGCTGGAGTCTTCATCGGGCACGCAGAAACGCAACCACTGGCCCATGGCCACAGCATTCACAGTGCAGATGCTGGTCGCCGGCCTGCTGGTGATTGTGCCATTGCTCTCCACCGGAATCATTCCGCTATCGGCGCGCGTGCCGGACTATACGCCCATATACACGCCGGTTGCGAGCACGCCACCAACGAATAGCGGCGGGAGTTCTACCGCGGTGAGTGTTCCGCACTCGACCGTGGTGCCGGTATATACCGCGAACAGCGTGATTAATCCTTACGGCAAACGAACGTCCGGGCCGGGTGATCCAAACCCCCAGGTTCCCAATTTACCTTGCACCGGCAACTGCACTGGACCGGCAATCGCCCCTGGAGGTGGTCATGTTCTTCCCCTGCCGGAACCTGAGGAGAAGAAGCAGCGCATAAAAATTTCTCATCTTTCTGAAGGGATGCTGGTACACAAAGTGATTCCTGTTTATCCGAGGTTTGTTCTTGCTACAGGGGTACAGGGTGATGTGAAGCTGCACGCGATCATCGCCAGGGACGGCAGCATTCAAAGCCTGAACGTGATCAGCGGTCCTCCGTTGCTCACCAATGCTGCCCTGGAAGCCGTGAGCCAGTGGAAGTATCGTCCATATCTGCTGAATGATGATCCAGTGGAAGTGGAAACCTACATCACGGTCAGCTTTACGCGCCAGCGGTGAGCAACAATGAGTCAATGGGTAAGTTGGTAATTGGGTAAGTTGAAGACCTTGGGTTCCCCACATTAGAGCTCCACAATTTCCAGAGAATTGTGGAAAAGTCTGTGCATTTTGAAGAGGATATACGGCGCTGCCGGCTGATTTCCAGGCATTTAGGGCATCTTGCCCCAGTCTTGCGGCAGCTTCTAACCAGTTGATTCTATTACTATTAGAGAAAAGGCGGAATTGCACCACAGATACGGCAGCAGTAGGGAGCAAGTTACTTGTTCGTCATGAGGATTTGCACATTTGACAACAGGCATCTTTTGCCCGAGTGCTGCATCATGCGTTCTCGCCGACCTTAAGTACGGCCAGAAAGGCCTCCTGGGGAATGTCCACTTTGCCAATCCTTTTCATGCGCTTTTTGCCTGCTTTCTGCTTTTCCAGCAGCTTGCGCTTGCGGCTAATATCGCCGCCGTAGCACTTGGCCAGCACGTTCTTGCGGATGGCGTGGACGGTTTCACGCGCAATGATCTTGGCGCCAATGGAGGCCTGAATGGCCACCTCGAACATCTGCCGGGGGATCAACTCTCTCATCTTGGACACCAGTGCGCGTCCCCGGTCATAAGCAAAATCCCGGTGCACGATAATGGAGAGGGCATCTACCGGTTCGCCGGCCACCAGGATGTCGAGCTTCACCATGGGCGATTCCCACTGTCCGGCGAGATGATAATCGAGCGAAGCGTAGCCGCGCGAGATGGATTTCAGCCGGTCGTAAAAATCGAGCACGATTTCGTTCAAGGGCAATTCGTAAGACAGCATCACGCGGTTGGCGGTTACATACTCAAAATTCTTCTGCTTGCCGCGCTTCTCTTCCACCAGTTTCAGGATGCCGCCGACATATTCTTCGTTGGTGAGGATCATAGCCAGGATCACCGGTTCCTCTATCCTGGCGATTTCGCTTTGTGAAGGCCACCGTGAAGGATTATCTACTTCAATGCGCTCACCATCGGTTTTAGTCACGCTGTAACGCACACCGGGAGCGGTGGTGATCAGGTCCAGGTTAAACTCGCGTTCCAGGCGTTCCTGGATGATCTCCATGTGCAGCAGGCCGAGAAAGCCGCAGCGGAAGCCGAAGCCCAGCGCCGCCGAACTTTCAGGCTCAAAGAAGAAAGAAGAATCGTTCAGCCGCAGTTTTTCCAGCGCTTCGCGCAATGCGGTGTGCTCATGCGCGTCCACCGTGTACAGGCCGGCAAATACCATGGACTTGAGTTCTTCAAATCCGGGCAGCGGTTCAATGGCCGGACGCGCATCGTCCGTGATGGTGTCGCCGATCTTGGTGTCGGCCACGTTCTTAAGATTGGCGACCATGAATCCCACTTCACCGGCAACCAGTTCGTCAATTTCCACCGGCTTGGGTGTGAGGACTCCCAGCGCCTCCACATCAAATGTTTTGCCATTGGACCACAGGCGGATGCGAGTGCCTTTGCGCAAGGTGCCGTGAAAAAGCCTGGTCAGCACGATCACGCCGCGATAAGGATCAAACCACGAATCAAAGATCAGCGCCTGTAAATGTGAATCCGGGCTGCCTTTGGGGGGCGGCAGGCGCTTCACAATCGCTTCCAGCACGTCGGGCACGCCCAGGCCGGTCTTGGCGCTGACTAGGATTGCGCCCTTGGTGTCCAGGCCCACCGTCTGCTCGATCATCTCTTTTACCCGGGGAATGTCGGCGCTGGGCAGGTCGATCTTGTTGATGACGGGAATGATCTCCAGGCCGTTGTTGATGGCCAGATAGGCATTGGCGAGGGTCTGCGCTTCCACGCCCTGGGAGGCGTCCACTATCAGCAGCGCGCCTTCGCAGGAGGCCAGGGAGCGCGAGACTTCGTAAGAAAAATCGACGTGGCCGGGGGTATCGATGAGGTTGAGCTGGTATTCCTGGCCATCCTGCGCCATGTATTTCATGCGCACGGCGTGGGCCTTGATGGTGATGCCGCGCTCCCGCTCCAGGTCCATGGCATCCAGCACCTGCTCCTGCATCTCGCGCTGGGAAAGAGCCCCTGTCAGCTCCAGCAGGCGGTCTGAGAGCGTGGATTTCCCATGATCGATATGGGCGATGATCGCGAAATTGCGGATATGTGCGCGGTCCATGCAGAGTGGGCTAGTCCTTCATTTTAGCATCTGTGAGCGGGAATCGGACCATGCCCAACAATGCAGGTCAGAGAGTATTCTGTTTAGGTGAGTCTTTGGATGGTATCTTACGCAACAAGAGTCTTGGCAGCATAATTATAGAGCCCATTGCGTAAATCAGGAAAAACCCAACAAGACATAAGTCGAGACACACATTCGATTTATGAAGTATTGCCCTTGAAAGTAAGAATGACAAAACCGCAACAATGAGGGTTGGGGAAACGATGCTTATTACAGTTGCCAGTGAGCGAAGCAAAACCAACTTCCGGGCAGGAGTATCCTGATCTCCCCACTTCGTTCGCTCCCAATCACTCAAAAGAGAAGGTTCACGGTAATTATGAATAATAAAATCGTCAATTACTCTTGCATGTATACCAAATTCAGTCGCCTTCGCGTCTAACAACATTGCAATAACTGGCAAGGAAAGGATTGCGCCTACTGTCAAGGATTGATGTAGTTCATTCGGGAATGATGTAGCCTCCCGTGTTAAGGCGAAGGCGATGATTCCACCCAATATCGTGAGCTTTTGAAGCCAGATGACTGCCAGCTTTTCCCGATAAAGCTTCGACTCGTCAAGCAATGATTTGTAGAGTTCGAGTTCAGGTTCAACCAGCATTCGCAGAGTGTCTCAAATCCTTTTCGGCTTTTCAAGTTGCATTTCCATTTGCATCATTACCCGCTCTGCAATTATTCTTCGTTGTCTTCGAAAAGGTGAGACTATGCGCCGGATTCTGATTGTTACGTTTGTCTTCTGCTGTTCCATTATTTCTGCCACCCAGACGCAGCTCGCTCCCGCAGTCAAAGGATTTGTGAAGGTAGATTCGCCGGTTACGGTGCTGGAGCATGTGCTTCTGATCGACGGCACCGGTGCTGCCGCCAAGCCCGATCAGACCATTGTGATTTCCGGCGGCAAGATCGCGGCCATCGGCAACAGCGGCTCGGTGCAGATTCCGGCCGGGGCCAACCGCATGGATCTTACCGGCTACTCCGCGCTGCCGGGACTGGTAGGCATGCATGATCATCTTTTCTATCCTGCGCCCGGCGGGCTGTACCACGATATGCCTGTCAGCTTTCCCCGCCTTTATCTGGCTGCGGGAGTCACGACAATTCGAACTACAGGCAGCATGGAGCCTTATACCGACCTGGAGATCAAGAAAGCCATTGAGGCTGGAAAAATGGCAGGGCCGAAGATGAATGCCACCGGGCCTTATTTAGAAGGCAAGGGGCTGCCCCTAGTGCAGGTACATGCGCTGGATGGCCCGGAGGATGCCACGCGCACCGTGGAGTACTGGATCAGCGAAGGTGCAGGATCATTTAAGGCCTACAACTTCATCACTCGCGCCGAGTTGAAGGCAGCCATTGATGCGGCCCACCGGCACCATCTTACGGTCACCGGGCACCTGTGCTCGATCGGTTTTAAGGAAGCGGCCGAGTTGGGCATTGATGATCTTGAGCACGGGCTTACCGTGGATACGGAATTCTTTCCCGGCAAGCAGCCTGATACCTGTCCCAATCCCACTCAAGCAGTGATTGCCGCCAATAAACTGGATATCAACAGCGAGCCGATCCAGACCACAATCCGTACGCTGGTCGATCATCACGTGGCTGTCACTTCGACCTTGCCGGTATTTGAGCAGTTTGTCCCGTCCCGTCCGGATATACCGGCACGTGTGCTTGAGATACTTTCTGAAGATGCCCGCAAGGCTTACCAGGCTAATCGCGCCCGTATCGCTCAAAGTAAAGAGAGCCCTTGGCCGGTCATGTTTTCCAGGGAAATGGAGTTTGAACGGTCCTTCGTGAAAGCCGGTGGAGTATTGCTTGCCGGACTCGACCCTACTGGAATAGGCGGCATTATCGCCGGATTTGGTGACTGGAGGGAACTCGAGTTGCTGGTGGACGCAGGTTTCACCCCCCTGGAAGCGATTCAAATTGCCAGCTTGAATGGCGCGAAATTCCTGGGAGAGCAGGATCACATCGGTTCACTGGCTCAGGGCAAACAGGCTGATATCGTGCTGGTAAAAGGCGAGCCCTCAAAAAATATCAGTGACATTGAAAATGTGGAATTGGTCTTCAAAGATGGCGTAGGCTACGACTCCAAAAAACTGATCGATTCCGTCAAGGGGCTGGTTGGGACACTGTAGATTTACCGGCGAGAGGCAAAGAAGCCGCGATCCGAGAAATGGGTAAATGGGTAATTTGAGATGTGAGACGTGGGGTTTCATTTACTCAATTACCAAATTACTCATTTACTCATTTACTCATTTACTCATTTACTCACTTCCTTCCGCGCTCTGCATTGCTATTCGTCAAATTCTTCTCGATCGCGAAAGATCTATCCGCGCAGCCGAGGGCGGCTAATGTCACTTACATTGCACATTCGAGCATGAATTTAAAAGAATTTTCGCACGGGCGGGCAGCAGCGGGGCAGATTCCTCCGCCCTACTCACGCGCTGAAGAAAACGCGCGTGAGCTTAACGGGCGTTCGGAATGACATCTCTCATTGGATACAGCATGGTGTCCCTAAAGTAAGTGATATTAGCCGAGGGCGGCTGCGCTCCATAAAGATCTTCGTTTTGGTTGCGGCTCTGCCGCGCTGCGGTAAAAGGTTTTATGCCTTTGCTCTAAAGCAACGCTATACTGGAAACTCTGAACCCGGAACAGCCCAAATACAGCATTATTGTGCCTGCTTACAACGAACGTGAGCGGCTAGGGCGCAGTCTGCAAACCATTGTGGATTACGCCCGTCAGCAGGGCTGGAGCGCCGAAATCGTCGCTGTGGATGACGGTTCCAGCGACGAAACAGCAGAAATCATCAATGGCCTGGCCGCGCAGTATCCGGAAATCCGCCTGGTTCGCAATCCTGGCAACCGGGGCAAGGGATACGCTGTGCGCAATGGCATGCTGAATGCCCGCGGCGAAATCCTGCTGTTTACTGACGCCGATCTTTCTTCGCCGATTTCCGAAGCTCCCAAACTCTTTAGCGCAATCGCAAGGGGGGCCGAGGTGGCCATTGGCTCACGCTGGCTCGACCCTTCCCTGCAATTCGAGCGGCAGCCGCTGAAGCGCCAGATCTTTTCGCGCATCTTCAACCTGTTTCTGCGCGTGCTGCTGGGGCTCAACTTTCGCGACACGCAATGCGGGTTCAAGGCTTTTACCCGCCGCGCCTCTACGCTGATCTTCCCCTTGCAGCGCATCGATCGCTGGGGTTTTGACGCCGAGATCCTCTACATTGCGCGCAAAAAGGGGCTGCGAGTGACAGAAGTTCCGGTCGCATGGGGACATGATGACCGCTCCCGGCTATCGCCTCTCAAGGACGGCATGCGCATGGGTGTCGAGGCGCTCAAGGTGCGCTGGAATTCTCTGGCGGGAAGATATCAAGCTTGAATCAGGAGATGAGTCAAGCGCCATTGTGACCGCGCAACTTGCATCCATTTCGCACAATCTCTGATGCAGCGCCTTGGTAAATAGTGTGTGCTGCATCCGGTCGAAATGCGGTACAATATGAAAACTCCTGCCACACGGAAACAGGGTGGCACGCATCCAACCCTGCTTCTGAACTCTGCATCTACTTTCGCGGGTCAGAGTGTCCCGAATTGATGTGTTGCCCTGAGAAGGAGGACATATGCTCTCAAAATGCGCAAATCCATCCTGCTCGACTCCGCTGGTTTACCTGCGTGAAGGCAAGATCTTCATGATGGAGCATAGCCAGCAGCCCCGAGTCCGTCCAGAAGGCCCCGTTCTGGTGAAACCTCAATCCCTGCATCACGTAGAGCACTTTTGGCTGTGTGGGCCATGTTCAACGGAGATGACCCTCATCTGCGATGGCGGAGTCAAAGTCATGCCCAAAGTAAAGAGGCTGGCGCGCGCCGTTGCCTCATAACAAAAAAAAAGGGAACCAGACGGGAGGCTGCGGCCTCCCATTTTTTATTTTGCATTCCTGCCCACCAGGCTTCGGGTCCGGTTCCCAGGATCATCTGGGAACTGGGTAAATGAGTAATTTGGTAAGTGGGTAAATGAAAACCTGTGACTTGTGACTCAATTTGCCCAATTACCATTACCAATTACCAATTTATCCAATCTTGTTACCTTTGCGTCCTGTGCGGTGAATCCCCTGCATTACAATGTCGCAAATGGAAAATGTCCTGGGCGGGTTATGGGAGAAGTTTCCGCTGAAAACCGGTCATCGCTGGCTGAATTGCCTGCTGGTATTTGTTCCTCTCAGTGTTGCTTTTTCTGTGCTGCATCTTTCTCCCTTGCTCATCTTTGTCTCCACCGCTCTGGCGATTGCGCCCATGGCCGGGGTGCTGGGCGAATCCACCAGCTCTCTGGCTGCCTATGCAGGCCCCACCGCCGGCGGCCTGCTGAATGCCAGCATGGGCAATGCTACGGAGTTCATCATCGCGCTTTTCGCATTGCATGAAGGACACATCCGGGTGGTCAAGGCATCGCTCTCCGGCAGCATTATCGGCAATCTCCTGCTGGTGCTGGGGCTCAGCATTGTGGTGGGCGGCGCGAAGAAGGACTTCCTGCGCTTCTCCCGGACCACCACCTCCATGCACAGCACCATGCTGATGATCGCGGTGGCCGCGCTGGTCATGCCTGCGGTGTTCAACCTGACGGTTTACGGCGAACTGCGGCATGAAAATGCCACGATTGAACATTTGAGCCTCTGGACCAGCGCCATCCTGATTGCCCTCTATTGCGTAAACCTGATCTTTGTCTTCTGGACTCATCGCGAGCTTTTCCAGTCGATCAAGCAGGAATGTTGTGTGCCTGAACTCTCCCGCAGGCAGGCGCTCATTTCACTGGCGCTCTCCACCGCCATCATTGCTCTGCTGAGCGAGATTCTGGTATCGCAGATTGAGCCGGTGACCCGGATGGTTGGCATGAGCGAGCTTTTCGTGGGCGTGATCGTGATCGCCATTATTGGCAACGCCGCCGAGAACTCCACTGCCATCATCATGGCAAAACGGCAGAAGATCGACCTGGCGATGACCATTGCCACCAGCTCCAGCACCCAAATTGCGCTGCTGATCGCTCCGGTGCTGGTGTTTCTCTCCGTGTGGATGGGACATCCCATGACCCTGGTGTTCAATGGGTTTGAAATTGCGGCCATCATCCTGTCAGTGGTGATCGTGGAGATGATCTCTGCCGACGGCGAGACCAACTGGTTTGAAGGCGCACAATTGCTGGCGGTGTATGCGATTGTGGCGGTGGCGTTCTACTTCGTGACAGAATGAGGGGAATTGGTAAATGGGTAATTTGGTAATTGAGTAAATGAAAACCTGTGCTTGTCCAAATTACACCCATTTCTCAAGCGTGCGTAACTCGCGGCTCCTTTTTCCACTTGTCAGCATTGACGCACAGTGTTCCAAACCTGTAACTTTCAGAGTTAACCCCATCCCACAAAAAGTTCTGAGGTGAAAGATTGAAGCACAAGCAGGCAGGCACAGGAATCGACCGCAAGCTGCACGACCCGGTATCGGATAAGCTCTCGCCGGTATTCCCTCTCGATCTTTCGAAAGCAAAAAGTATCGATGCACTGGTGCGCGGCATGGCTGACACTGCCTTCACCGGCCGCCAGCTTGGCGAGGCCGTGGACGTGCTGGAAGCGATGGCCAGGGACAAAGACTGCTTCGTGGTGATGACCCTCTCGGGGGCCATGACCGTAGCCAAGCAGGGGCTGATCATCTGCGATCTGATCGACCGTGGCCTGGTGAATGCCGTGATCTCCACCGGAGCCTTGATGGCTCACGGCCTGGTGGAAGCTACCGGCTGCAAGCATTACCGCTACGATCCTAAAATGAATGACGTTCAGCTCTACGAGGCTGGATACAACCGCGTGTATGACACGCTGGAGCCCGAGCAGAACCTCGATCAAGTAGAACTGGTGATGGAAGAGGTGCTGGCCAAGTGGGACCCCAGCGAGACCATGTGCTCCTGGCGGCTCAACCAGGAAATCGGACGCCATCTCAAAAAGCACAGCAAAGGGCGGGGAATTCTCAAGTCGGCTTTTGAGCAAAATGTTCCGGTATTCGTTCCGGCCTTCACCGACTCCGAACTGGGGCTGGATGTGGCGCTCAACAATCGCATGCGCATGCGTGAAGGCAAGCCGCAGATCAACTTCAATCCGTTTCTGGACCTGAATCACTTTGCCGAGACCCTGCTGCAGCAGACCCGCCTGGGAATCCTTACGATTGGCGGAGGCGTGCCGCGCAACTGGGCGCAGCAGTTTGGACCATATTGCGAATTGCGGGTGAGGCGTGCAGGAGAGGATGTTCCGCTCAAGCGTTATCACTATGGAGTAAGGGTCTGTCCGGAGCCGGTGCACTGGGGAGGACTCTCCGGCTCGCCCTATAGCGAGGCGATTTCCTGGGGCAAGTTTGTTCCTCCACACGAGGGCGGAAAATTCGGCGAGGTCTTTGTAGATGCCACCGTGGGCCTGCCCATCATGATCGCGGCAATGTTTGAGCGGCTGGGCAAGAGTTACACGAAAGCCGCACAAGGCAGCAGACCAGCCCCGAAAGCAAAATCCTCTCGCCGCTGAAGAATTAAGATGGTTGACTCGTTTTTCAGCGTCAATCAGCGTTCATCATCGGCAAGAAGCTGTGGATTGGCTTGTGCCGGTGATTGCCCCAACAGTTTGGTTTCAGATCACCCGACCACCCGAGCCACTTATTCGAAAATCAGAATGGCCGAGGCGATCACCGTTGTCCAGCGTCCCCGCTTGTCTCCTACTGCGGTCTGCGTGATGTTGGTGGTGCGCACGATCTTGTTGGAGATCCTGTAAATCTCCTTCTTTTCATCCCAGGACTTGTCGGGATCGAACTCCAGGTTCAGCGTGGTAGCCAGCATTTCAGCGGCGAGTTCCTCGGCGTACTCTCCGGCAATGTTGTCCGGCTCGCCGAAGGAGTGATGCTCGCTCAGGTAGCCATATGTGCTACGGTCACCGGGCATCGCCAGGCCGATGCTGGAAGCCACCAGCCGGTGCGGCTCACGAGTGGAGTTCTCAGCCACCACGGCAAAGACCACCTCGCCGGGGCTGAGATATTTCAGTCCTTCTTTGCGGGAAATCAGCTTGCAATGCGGCGGGAAGATGGAAGAAACCCGCACCAGGTTCTGGGCGGCGATTCCGGCGTCACGCAATGCCAGCTCAAATGAGGTAAGGCGTTCCTTGTGCTTGCCTACTCCTTTTGTCAAAAAAATACGCTTGGGCACCATATTTAGTCCCAATTTATCTTCCTCCGGGCGTGTGTGGGTTTTTAGTGTGAATAAAAAAATAACACACGCAGGCGGCGGCATGTGGAAAATTTCATGAATTTTTGCGCGCTTCTGCTCTCCAAAGTGCTGGCCCTTGATTGGCGCATCCTGGAGCGCGACTGCCAACCTCGGCACCCGCCGGGGCATCTTTTCACCCGAAGGAGTTGAAAATCGTGAAACTGAATCCCGCAACCGTCCCCAATCTTTTTGAGAAGGCCCCGAAACCGATCAGCCCCCGAGTGCATGCGTGGCTTGATGTTGCCGTAACCTCATATTTCGCCGCTGCCGGCGCGTTCTTCTGGGCACGCGGCAACAAGAGAGCTGCCAGCGCGGCCTTCCTGAACGCCGGAATGGTCGCCGGGGTTTCCCTGATGACGGATTACTACGGAACCGGTGAGAAGCCGATCAGCTTCAAGATGCATGGCACGCTGGATGTCGTCCAGGCGGCCACGGCAGCGACCGCACCCCTGCTGATGGGATTTGCCGGCGAGCGCGAAGCCCTCTTCTTCTACGGCCAGGCAGCCAACGAGGTAGGCGTGGTCGCCATGACCGACTGGGACGCCGGTGAACGCGAAGATGAAGCCATCGACTACGCGGCCTAAACAAAAATGGGTAAATGGGTAATTTGTAAGTGGGTCATTGATTGTTACCACAGATGTTTACCCATTTACAAAATTACCCAATTACCCATTTCTTCTGCCAAATCAGTTCAATCAGCAAAATCAGCGGTAAGGTTTTTGTGTCTGTCACGATAAGGGCTTAAGCTTTTCGGCAATCTCAATGAACGCCAGCGCCGCCCGGCTCAGGGCCTTGTCTTTGCGGAAGACCAGCGCCAGATCGCGCCGGATCATGGCATCGGCCATGGGAAGAGCCACCAGCGTGCCGGCTTTCACGTCCGCCGCCACGTTGAAGCGCGCGATAAAGCCGACCCCCACGTCGGCGGCCACAAAGCGCTTGAGCAGCTCACTGGAGTCGAGTTCCATGGAGATGCGAGGCGTGAGTTGGCGTTCCTCGAAGAGGTTTTCAATGGCTTCACGGGTGCGTCCCATGTGGGGCAGCAGCAGCGGGAAGCGCACCACTTCGGCAATTGTGGCCCGGTCGTGGCGGCTGAGCAGATGCCCCGGTGGAGCGATCACCACCAACTCATCACTGTGAATATTCACCGTCTTCAGGCGCTTGTCATTCACTGGAGTGGAGACCACGCCAAAGTCCACGCTGTTATCGATCACCGATTCCAGAATCTTGGCACGCTCCAGGCGGCTGATATTCACGCCCACGCTGGGGTACAGCCTTTTGAACTCGGCAAAGACCTCCGGCAGGATATGCAGACAGGTGGCCTCGTTGGCGCCTACCACGATTTCTCCCCTGGGTATGCGGTCCATCTCGCCCAGGGTGGTAATGATGTTTTTGCGGGCCTCCAGGGCAGCTTCAGCATATTTCTGGAAGGCCTTGCCCGCGACCGTAAGCGCCACCTTGCCGCCGCTGCGGTCAAAGAGGCGCGCGCGAACCTCCTCCTCCAGGGCGCGTATCTGCGATGAGATAGCGGGCTGGGTACGGAAGCGTTTCTCCGCCGCCCGCGAAAAGCTGCTGTGGCGGGCGACTTCAAGAAAGGTCTCTAGCTGATCGAAATCCATTGGCGGGAAGCAATAGTCTAGCACTCAGCCCTGAACATCCTCGTCTACCGCAAGTGCGATGCGAGCGGATGCTTTGTCATTTACCGCAGCGTGGCGAGCCACAACCAAACGGCTTTAACCGCAGAGAACGCAGAGGACGCAGAGGAAGATAAGGAGAAAAACATCCGTCTATTATGATTACAGTTCATAATCAAGCTTAAAAGCCAAAAGCCAAAAGCCAAAAGCCAAGAGCCAAGAGCCAAGAGCCAAGAGCCAAGAGCCAAGAGCCAAGAGCCAAGAGCTAGAAGCTAGGAGTGTGTCGGGAATAGATCTTGGGGAATCTCATAAGACATGTGTTGAAGAGCAGAAGTGGGGTTAGGATGGGGCATGGGAAAGTGCTTCCGTCCAGACGATTTGGATCAAAATCTGCTGCTGCCACCCTCACTGCACGACTGGTTGCCA
>QHVI01000137.1 GCA_003223515.1 Candidatus Angelobacter sp. Gp1-AA117 | reverse complement strand
GGAACCACGGCGGAAATCCCCGAGTTGGGCGATCTGGCGAAAGAGTTCTGATCTTTGCTGCTCCATCTGGGCCAAAGAGTCAGGCATGGTAGTCGGCCTCCTTATCTTAGCGTATATAAACGCTAAGATAAAGGCTACAAAAAAAGAAACGAACCACTTCTGACTTCTATGTCGCGCACCCCCGGAAGGGCGTAGGCTTGCGGCGCGAGAGAAGACCGTTTAAGGTCAAGAGTAGCCATGTCTTGCCTGTCCTATGCAGGCGGGATGCGGTTAGGGCTTCGCTCGGTGTTTCAGCACCGGGCGCGGCCCGCTGATTACTGTTTGGACTTCTTTCTACGTTCCTTCTTTTGCCTTTGTTTCTGGTAACGTGTCTTCCTGCCGTTGGCGATCTTCGGCAGGAGTTGGCGAACGTGTTCTATTTCTGCTTCAGTCCAGAAGTGTATGGTGATGCCTCCGCTCGTGGCTGTCTTGGGTTTGGGGACTTTCCCTGCTTTGATGTAGCGGCTTAAAGTCATGGCAGTGATACCAAGTTTCTTAGCTGCCTGGGTAGTGGAAAGCGTCTTCATTCAGATAGACCATAACAGATAGGTCGGCGAAATGCAAGCCAAATAGGAGTGCAAGCATTTCAAGGGCAGCCCAATTTTTGAAGAAAATCGCTGGTCGTCACGATGCCCCAAATTGTATTTACTGCCAATTAGCGTTGCGCTTGCCAACCAAATTGCGGGTAGGAGCTGTTTGCTGCTGTTTTCACCGAACATGTTCAATGTTTCCTTAGATAATTCTAATTTGATTTTGACGGACTATTCTTGTTTCATAGCAAAACTTGTTGACATTACAACTAAGTCTCGTATTATGTGTGCACTTTCTTGAGGAGGAATTCGAGGGTTATGTGGCGAAAAATAGGCTTGCTGTTAGTAGTTTTGACGTTGGTGGTGGCGGTGTTCGCTGCTCAGAATAAAACCTCTAAAAAGAGTAAAGCAAAACTACCCCAATCGACAGCAGTATTCAACTCCACAACCTTGAAGGCAGCAGGGCCGGTCGAACAGATACTCGAATTTCACTTCAATAAGAAATTCGGCGCTCCGAAATCATGCATGATTCAGGAAAAGATGAATGGAGGCAATACTCTTGCATGCCCAATTGATTTGGATTCCGTTAGTGCGCCCGGCCGGATTTTAGACATGCATGGTAGTTGCAGCCCAGCCAATTCTGACGCATGTCGTCATACAGCGGAGTGCCCCGGCGGCGGTATCTGCGATCTGCATGTGAATAGAAGTGAACCAGATCCAAATCAGTTGGTGAACGGAAAATTTCGGAGGGCGACTTGGTATGGCTGGACCGATGATGGCAACAACGCGACGTTGGTTATTCGAGTATTCGTCGGAAAATAATTAATTGATACGGTGTCCACCATGCAACCGTAATGCAGGCTCCGGAGCACTTGGCCGATATGTGAGTCTTCAGATCTTTGATCCGCTGCCTTTTCGGGAGACATTTAGGATCTTTTTCTTCTGATAATATTGCCTGCGTTATGAGTTTCTTTGATGAAAATGATTCAACCAATCTTGGAGAATACTTTCGGAAACAAAGACAAATTGCCCAAGAACGGCAAGATGAGCGCGAAAAGCAGAAGGCGCTTGACGCATCTCGGGCAGCTCTGCTCGAAACTGAAAAAGATAGCTATCAACCAGATAATCCATGGGCAGTGCGTTTAGCGCTTGCCTGGGTGGCAATATTAGCAATCAGTTTGATACAGCCACGTTGGCTTCCTCAATGGTGCATGTTTTTGCTTTATTGTGCATTTGTTTTACTTACTCTAGTCGGAATCGTTTCAGTATTGGTGTGGCACGTCAAAAAGCTGTGGCTTGCAATATTGATTCTTTGTGGCACGGTCTATGGTTGCTATAGCTATATCAAACCTCACCCCGCACCGATCATCGACAAACGAAAGCCACACCAAAATTCACCGCAAAACAAAAGCAATTACGATGTTGGCCATCACCGTTCGGCAGTAGGAGATAAAGCCAAACAAAAATCGAGATAGTGACAAAATTCTCTGTGCCATCCTTTTAATGGCAATGATCTATACCCCCAGACTTCATTGATCTGCCGATCAAAGCGGTCCTCTTGCGTGGGTTCGAAATTAGATCGACTTTAAGGCGGCGAGGCCCGTCAATTTTTTGACCAAGTGTGTTCTGGGCCAAATTCCGGCATTGGTGAGGGGAGAATCAGGCCGGGGGAGTCCAGAGGGGGACGGGCCTTAGTGCCCCCTCTGGGAAATTTTTTTGCCATTTGGCGGGTGGTCAGGATAGGACGAGGATGACCAGTGGGCAGATGGCGCGGTAAAGTTACGAGAGGCGGGGGCGCACAGCGGCGCAAAGGCACAAGCAGGCCAGTGGACAAGCGTAACAGCGAGAAATTCTGCTGACGCGCTAAATCGCCATTAAATCAAAAGTTCTAAAATCGTCCGGTAGGGCCGACCATTCTTTCAATTGCTTACAATGGACTTCTGGTCTGCCGCCTCAGCGGTGAGGGCGATTTTGAGGCTGCGAAAGCCTCAAAGATCTACACCTGGTTAGACGGCATCCCGCTCACGCTGCAGTTACAGCAAAGGCTCCACTGACTTTTTCGTGAAACGATCCTTGCAGCGGTCTTCACTGCTCAATAAGGCTATCCAACATCGTCAATGCATGAATATCAAGCTTGGGCTATGGCAGTTTAACAATTTGTGTAGGGAAGCTGCGGCGCCACCAGCGCTAAAGCGCCGCTTGATTTACTATCGCGTTTACGTGGGCTTGAAAGCCCACTCCCCGGACTGGAAGTCCGGGGCTTCCACCAATTTGCCCTACAGCATTGCTTAATCCGATGTAATTGTGTTCTCGCTAACCCCAATCAACTCCTAGGTTGGCTTTATCGCGTGAGGCTTCTTTTCAGGAAATATCTGGCAGGGTCGAGTTTGCATTTCAAAGTCTGCCGGTAGTAAAATTCCGCCCCGTCTTACGAGCGGTAAGACTTCGTTCCTCTAGCGCACCGCACGCCACCTGATGGAGGGCAACAGCAGTCGAGTGTCAGCCCGTGGAAGTTACCCTCACGCGCTTTCATCATCACCGCGAGGGTGACCCACAGTCCAAATCATCACCAGCATTTGCAACCCAGGGAATCAAATATTTCAATTGGCACTGCCGGACTAGATTTTTCAGTCGCCCTGCCAGACCGCGTCTTGAATCAACTCCGGACAACAACCGATTCCCTAGACAGGAGAATCAGCATGGCCAGAAAAGATCGAGATGACAGTATTTGGTTATCAGAACATTCAGATAAAAGACGAATCCGGGACGCGGAAAATGCACGACGAAACCGCGCGGAAATCACTAAGGCACTCTCCCACGGCCAGATCTCACGACGTGAGCTGGTCAAATGGGGCCTGTTCACAGGCGCCGGCATTTTGATGCCGATCGGCGGTCTAAATCCATTTGTCAGACCTGCGCAGGGCCAGACTGCAACAACTGCGCCATCGAGGAGCGCGATTCTTGCGACCAACTCTGACAATCAGGGAATCCCTACGGGACTACCGGCAAGTCCAACGTTTGGTGTCCAGCGATTTAGCCAGCCGATGCCGCGCTTCGACGTCCTGCCGCGCCATGCGGTGTCAACCTTAAATCCTGCGCCGCAGGCGATGTCCAACCAGACGCAGCAGCCGGTTGATCCCGCCTTAGTCGGTGGGCGAACCGGACTCACCGGACCCATCGAGGGCCGTCCCCCGGGAGCGAACTGGGCGCACCAGCGGTTTACACAATTCTCTCCTCAGGTAGCGATTGAGGTCACCACCAAGCCGGTGACCACGAATGCTACCTACAATCCGGCTGTGACCTCAGACTTGAATTCGGGAATCAATCCGGCCACACCCATCCCGGCAAAATTTCATCCCAGCTTCCCAACTCAGAATGCAAACCGGGTATGGACGTTCCAAGGCACCTTTCCTCCCAAACTGACCCAGGTCCGCTATGGCGAACCGGTCCTGTTCCGCCATCACAATGGCTTGCCTACTGACATCACCAATAACGGCGGCTTTGGACGATTCACGCTCACCACGCATGAACACAATGCTCACCACGGCGCGGAGAACGATGGCTTCACCGGGGCCTATTTCTGGCCTAATCAGTTCTATGACTACCACTGGCCCTGGGTGCTGGCGGGGTTTACCAGCATTAATACCGGCGCTACCGATCCACGGGCCGGCGCTCCCAGCGACAGTGGCGGCATCAACAAAGTCCCAGGCGACTGGCACGAGACCATGAGTACGCACTGGTTCCACGATCACATGTTCACCTTCACGGACCAGAACGTCTACAAGTGCAACGCCGGCATGAACAACATTTACAGCTCGCTGGATCGCGGCGACGAAAGTGTGAACGATGGCGTGAACCTGCGCCTGCCCAGCGGCTCCTCCAATGGGAAGGGCTGGGGCAACCTGGACTTTGACGTCAACCTCATGCTCGCGGACAAAGCCTGGGACGCCAACGGACAGCTCAACATGGACAATATCGCTTTTGACGGTTTTCTGGGGGACCAGATGACTGTCAACTTCGCCTGGAAACCATTCTTCAACGTGTATGCGCGCAGGTATCGCTTCCGTATCCTGAACGCCAGCGTGTCGCGCTTCTTTGTTCTGGCATTGAGCGATAGCTCCCGGTTCGTTCAGATAGCGAATGACGGCAACCTGCTGCCTGTCACCGTTCCCCTGACCCAGACGGACCAGCTTGGCATCGCAGAGCGGTATGACATCGTCATTGATTTCTCCCGCTATAGTGCCGGGCAAACCGTGGACATGGTCAATTTGCAGGTGCACCAGGACGGCCGTGGACCTGCGGATATCGTAAGCGTGGCCCAGGCTCTGGCCGGTACGAGCGATCCGGCCGTGGGCGCATTCCTGCGCTTCAAGGTCATAGGCCCGCCGCCGCATCCGGACCAGAGCGTCAATTTAACCGCCAATCCACAAACCGCGCTGATTCCGAATCCCACCTTGCCGGCGACAGCGCGTCATCGCACGTTCCAATTTGATGACAACGGCAGTCAGAACCAGAATGATCCCGTCACCACCTACCTCGGGAACGGTCAGGGCGTCGGTCCCTGGGGCATCGCCACCAGCAATACCGGTGGGTCCACCGGCGAAACACTCCAGGCGGACTTCGGCCGAATCAGCTCCCAACCGGGATTTGCCACAGCCGAAGTCTGGACTTTGCAAGGCGGATCCGGATGGGACCATCCCATTCACATCCACTTTGAAGAAGGTCAGATCCTCAACCGCAACGGGGTGGCGCCATCACCGGCAGAAAGTGGCCGCAAGGACGTATATCGTCTGCGTAACGATGGCTCGGTAACTCTCAAAATGCAATTCCGGGATTGGGGCGGCATGTTCATGGAGCACTGCCACAACACCATGCATGAAGACAACGCCATGCTCTTGCGGTGGGACCTGGACAGTGGAACTCCGTTCCTGAGCCCGCTGCCGACACCTATTTCAAAACCGACCGGCGTCACTTTCCAGGCGCCAGACGAAATTCTTCCCGACGCATGACACAACTCCCGGCGCGCGCCAGAAATGGCGCGCGCCGGGACCGAAATTTCGATTGGAATACGGGGCAAAGGAGCACAGCATGTCGTCAAAAAATTGGAAGAACGCAGCCTTCATTTCGCTCATTCCTATTGCAATCTTTGCATTTGTGATCGCGGCCAAGCCTGTGGCCGCCAATGGGGCCGATTCAAGCCACTTCCCCAACATTGAGCTCATCACCCAGGACGGGAAAAAGGTCCATTTCTATGACGATCTGGTCAAAGGCAAGATCGTCGCCATCGATCTCATTTACACCACGTGCCACTACGCATGTCCTCTGGAAACGGCGCGCCTAGCGCAGGTGCAGAGGAAGCTGGGCGACCGCGTCGGCAAAGATGTCTTCTTTTATTCCATCAGCATTGATCCGGACCACGACACGCCAGAAGTATTGAGGGCCTACATGGAAAAGTTTCATGTGAGGCCGGGCTGGACCTTTCTGACGGGCAAAAAAGAGGACATTATTTTTCTGGGCAGAAGGCTGGGACTTTATACCGACCCTTCCGTTAACGCAGATGGCCATATTCCCCATCTGTTGATCGGCAATGAGGCAATTGGCCAATGGATACGTAGTTCCGCCCTGGACAATCCCAGTTTTCAAGCCAGGATGATTGGTGATTTTCTCGATAATTTCAAGCACGATAATCCCGCCGAGCAGGTGAGTTCGGCTGACGGAAGCCCGATGCAAAACTTCGATAAAGGCAAATATTTGTTCGGAAGGGATTGTATCGCGTGCCATACCATCGGCCATGGAGACAAGGTCGGGCCAGATCTGATGGGCGTAATCCACGTCCGCAGCCGGCAATGGCTGACGCAAATCATTCAGCACCCCGACCAGTTGCTCGAAGAAAAGGACCCGACGGCAACGGCGCTCCTGAAAAAATACAACGTGCGGATGCCCAACATCTACGTGAGTGACCTGGATGCCGGCTATATCATCCGCTACATTGAGGAGCAGACCGCGGCGCAAGAGAAGCAGGCAAGCAATGGCAACGCAACAAAAGCTGCAAACCAATAGAGATGGAATCATAGCGACGCCGCGACACCTTAGCCACAGGTCGGGAAGATGTCATAGCTCTGCCCGCAAACTTATCGGGAAATTGCTTGATGATCCCGAAAGCTGCAGCTATATTCCCGCGAGAGTTCCCCACCGGTGATCGTTTTACCGACTTCAAATGGCTCTATAGCAATGACCCGCTTTTATCCGCTGCAAGAAAGATTACAGCCGGGCTTAGGGAGTGAAATTCCAGCTAGTTCTCTGACCGCATGGAAATAGGAATCGAGGCATTCCGATGGAATGAGGGTGCATTACAGCTATGCGCCGGCTTCGCCAGCTCTGTTCCTTATCTATTTCTATACCCACAGCTTGCGCTGTAGGCTAGAAGAATGCCGCCAGCTTCGCTGCTATGTTTCAAAAATCACACGATCGGAGCAGTAGTTGAAAGCGGTTTCTGCTCAAGCGAGCAGCCCCGGCCCACTGCGCCCAAGCCAGCAGTTTGTACCGAATTCAGAAGCTCCTCAGAGGAGTCTTATCATCTCCCCCTGTCAGACCATCTGGCATAGACCGGGAACGAGCGTTTAATATTGAGTCTTTAGTTTTGGTCTTTGGTCCACGAGTCGAATCTGCTGGGAGAGAGGTTCACGATGACGGTAAAAGTAAGTCCAGTCAGCTCCGCCGGCAACCCGTACGCGGCCAATGGTCTGGCGCTGGTTCGGCTGACTCTTGGGGCGATGTTCGTGTGGGTCTTCTTCGAAAATCTGGGTAAAGGCCTCTACACGGCGGGAGGCTACTCAAACCTGATCAATTACTACATCAAAAGCAGCCACTCGCCCGCCGCGTGGAAGGCAGTGATGGGATTGGCTGCAAACCATGCAGCGCTGGCAGCTCCCGCGCAAGGATTGACGGAGATATCCCTGGGAATCCTGCTGGTAATTGGCTTGCTTACACGTCCGGCGGCGTTTGTCGCGTTCCTGTTTCTCGGCAGCCTCTGGATTTCGGAATGGGGCACGGCATGGATATGGGAGCTGCTGGTTCCGGTGCTGGCATCGCTCGGGCTGGCAGTGGGACGAGCAGGCCGGGCATGGGGCTTGGATGCGCGGTTAGCGCAGCGAAACTCCTCTTCCCCCTGGTGGTGATTGAACTCAATCGCGTGAGAGTCTCAGTCATCATTCCCACCCACAATGAAGCGCAGGCCATTGGCCGCGTGCTTGCCGATCTGCCTTCCGATCCGGCTACAGAAGTCATTGTTGTGGACAGCAATTCGCAGGACGGCACACCAGAGATCGCCGCGCAAATGGGGGCGCGCGTAGTGAAAGAACCCTGCCGCGGGTACGGGCGCGCCTGTCTGACGGGACTTGCGAATGCCAATAGTCCCGACATCGTCGTTTTTCTCGATGGAGACTACAGCGACCGGCCCTCGGAGCTGCCCATTCTTTTGGCTCCGATCCTCGAGGGGCGCGCCGATATCACCATTGGTTCACGCCTGGGGATCAACCGCAACTCCCGAGCGCTGCCCTGGCATGCAGCCTTCGGCAACCGTCTTGCGGCCAGCCTGATCGGTCTTCTGTACGGTCTAAAGATCAGCGACCTTGGACCGTTTCGGGCGGGGCGCGCCGATGTGCTTCGCGCGCTCGCGCTCCAAGAGGCCACTTACGGATGGGCAGTGGAGATGATCCTGAAAGGCGCCCTCGCGGGATTCCGCATCGTGGAAGTTCCAGTGAGCTATCATCCGCGCATCGGGAAATCGAAGATCAGCGGCACGCTGAAGGGCACACTGGGAGCCGGGTGGTTCATTCTCAGCCGCATCGTGCGCTATTATTTTCAGCGTCGAAGGGCGGAAGCGGCACGACCGGCGTAAAGGCCTGATAGACCAACTTCCTATGGAATCCTGCCACCAGAACTCTGCGCATGGCGCTGACCGAGGCCGCACGCTGGTCATTATGGCGAAAGCGCCGAGGCCGGGAATGGTCAAGACCCGGCTCAATCAGAGCCTTTCTTCTTCCGCGATCACGGCATTGTATTGCTGCCTTTTGCAGGACACAGTAGCGCTGGCAAAATCACTGCACGGCGTGGAGGTGGCGGCCATGTGCCCTGAATCGGATAAGGACGAACTGGCGCATTTTCTGGGTGATTCAGTCCGGGTGGTAACGCAGCAGGGTAAAGGCCTGGCGGCAGGACTCACCTCGGTTTTTGCACATTTCACCGCAACCGGGCGGCAGCATGTGATTGCCTTCAACAGCGATAGTCCCCATCTCGCGCCGTCGGTTCTGGACAACGCTTTCGAAATACTTGCTACGCATGACGTGGTGATCGGGCCGACACATGACGGCGGCTACTATCTTGTGGGGGCCAAGGCGGCTCACCCGTCGCTCTTCGAAGGAGATGGAATGGGAACAAGGAGCGCGCTGGAAAAATTGCTGGCCCGTGCCCAGGATCTTGAACTCTCCACGGGGCTGACGGAGTCTTTCTATGACATAGACGTGGCTGACGACCTGATCCGGCTCGCCCGGGAACTACGGCTCGCACCGGCAAGGGCTCCGCGAACGGCATCATGGTTGGCCGAGTGGATTCCGGCGGTGGCGCAACTGCGTGATCCAATGGAAGAGCTGTGAAGCTTACACCAGAGCGGAGGCTCTACGGGCTCGGCGCAGTCCTGTTGCCGGCGCTGGCGATCTGCTCGCGCAAGTTCGGCAGCGTGGGTGAGCCCTCTTTCCTGCTCTTTCTGGGTGTGGCGGGATTCGCCTACCTGCTGGCCATGCGCGAATTCTTCTCCACGCCCAAGTTTCCGAAGCGGGTCATTGTGGTGGGGGTGATATTGGCGGCCATGTGGCATCTTTTCTTCCTGCTGCAGCCGCCGGGGACGGATGACGATATCCATCGTTATGTCTGGGATGGGCGGGTGCAGCGTCTTGGCTATAGCCCTTACAACCTGATTCCCAGCGACCTTGCACTCGCTGGACTGCACACATCCGAGACCCGTATGTTGAACAACCCCGGCGTGGCGAGCCCCTATCCAGCGGGTGCTCAACTTTTCTTTCGTGCCGTAACCGCGATTCATGAGTCTGTCTTGGCACTGAAAGTCGCCTTTGTGCTCTGCGATCTGGCAATGGTGTTGGTGTTGCTCGATGTTCTGCGCAGCAGCCAGCAGCCGGCACACTGGGTTCTGGCTTATGCCTGGAATCCGTTGCTGGCTATAGAAGTAGCGGGCAGCGGCCACATCGATATTGTTGGCGCGCTGCTGCTGCTGGCTTCGGTGGCGGCGCTCTTAAGACGCTGGCGTGCACTTGCAGCGGTGGCTTTTGGACTAGCGGTTGCGGTGAAATTGCTCCCGATGGTATTGCTGCCGCTCTACTGGAAACGGGTCCGCCTGCGCGATGGCGCACTGGCAGCAGTAGTTTTCGGACTCCTTTATGTACCGTTTCTCAACCACGGCCGCATTCCCTTCGGCTCGCTCGGGGTCTACGTGCAGAGTTTCCGCTTTAACGGTCCTGGGTTTGCGATGCTTGAACGAGTAACGACTCCACAGGTTGCAGCCGGGCTGGCAGTGCTCGCCGGTTTTCTTATCGCGATCTGGATGAGGAGAAGGTCCGCGGAATGTTCTCCGGAGGGCTTTGCCTGGCCGATGGCCGCATCGCTTTTGTGTGCACCGGTTGTATATCCATGGTACCTGCTGTGGATGCTGCCGTTCCTGCGGTCCGCTTCGACCGTTCCGATTCTCATCTGGACGGTAAGCATTATTCCTGTTTACTACGTTTGGCATCTGCGCACAGTTGGAGGACTGTGGCTGGTTCCAGGATGGATCATGCTCGTGGAATACGGGGCCGTGGCAATGGCGGGCGCCATGATCGGGTGGCACACCGCAGCGGAGCCACAACCAAAACCTTTTACCGCAGAGGACGCAAAGGACGCAGAGGTAACAAAAGTAGTTGATGTGTATTGAATTTGCGGTGTGTTGCTCCCTTTGGACCGCAGCCGCCCTTGGCTAATGTCACTTACTTTGCACATTCGAGCATGAATTTAACAGAATTTTCGCATGGGCGGGCAGCAGCGGGGCAGATTCCTCCGCCCTACTCACGCGCTGAAGAAAACGCGCGTGAGCTTAACGGGCGTTCGGAATGACATCTCTCATTGGGATACAGCATGGTGTCCCTAAAGTAAGTGACATTACCCGCCCTTGGCTGCGCGGAAGAATTCTTCGCAAGCGGAGAAGAAGTCGAACGTTAGGAATACAGAGGCACGGAGACACTGAGACCACGGAGAAAGCTCGTAAGGATTCTGAACGGTTAGGTAATCGCCAGGCTGATACCATTGTCTGATAGATTTGTATCCGCGCTTCTGGCCTGATTGCAACGGTGAGCAAGAAATAAGAGGACTCCTCCATGACAAGTTCGAACTGTCTTAGAAACACCGGTCTTCCAGCCATCGCGATGCTACTCCTCGCGGTAACCTCCTGGGCACAGCAAAAGCCGCCCATTGCCGAAAAGATTGCCAAGACCTATGGTCTTGATTCATTCGGGCAAGTTGATGCGATCCGCTACACCTTCAACATAGATATTCCCGGAAAAAAACTCGCCAGGACGTGGACTTGGGAGCTTAAAGCTGACCGAGTCACCTTTGAGGGAAAAGACAAGGCAGACAATCCCGTGAAGGTCACATATGTACGCTCTCAACTCAGCAGCCAGCCCGATAACGTGAAGAACGAAGTCGATCCGGGTTTCGTGAACGATCAATACTGGCTGCTCTTCCCATTGCATGTCTATTGGGACAATGCCGACGTGCAAGATAAAGGCATGCACAAATTGCCGGCAGGCAAGGGGTCTGCCAAGCAGGTAGTGGTGAAATACGCAGGGGGCGGTTATACGCCCGGGGACACGTGGGAACTGTTTGTCGGGCCCGACTACCGGGTGAAGGAAATGGCTTACCACCGCGGCGGAAGCGTAAAGCCGAGTCTGGTTATCGCGACGTGGGCGGGCTACAAGAAAGCTGGTTCTCTGCTCTTCTCAACGGAGCATCGCGGGACAGCCGACGGCAAGCCAGCGCACATTTTCTTTTCAGATGTGGCCGTGAAGCTGGCAGGCTCAGATACCTGGATCAACGCGCAATGAGTTGAAGACCGGCAGCGGCGTTCCGGGCTTTCAGGAATCAGAGTCCCGGGCAATCACGACGGTGGTGCAGGAGCTGCCGAATTTTGGCAGATCGCGATTGGCGGCCATGCGGACCTCCAGCCGTGGCCGTTCCCCGCGAATTACCGGACAATAAAGATCGGGCTGCTGTAGCGCCCCTTGCAGTCGCCGCCGTCCGGCACATCCGCCGTGGCAGGTATCCCGAAACTCGCAAGGATGGCACGCTTCTGGAAGAGTACGAGCCTGATGAAAGGGTGCGGAGTTCAGAATTGCGGAGCCTGCCAAAATCAAATCTGCGAGCGGCTCTCCGGAGCCGGGCCAATAGACACAGGGCTGCGTGGTGGCGCGCGGAGTAACACGCACGGTGCGCAGGCCACATCCTCCTGCGAATGGCGGGAGGCCTGCCATTGCTCGTACCAATGGCTCCCCGATGGCGATCACATCGGTGCTCTCAAGAAGCCGCTGAAAGCCCTGCCAGTATTCTTCGTACGTGAGCGCATAGAGATCGGAGCGCACTGCCTGATAGACGTTCACGCGCAAGGGAGCGCTAAATTTTTTGGCGACTCGCGCGACATCCGCCAGACGCAAGTAGTTCGACTTCATCATCACCGCGATGATGGTTACGGGTACGCCCAACCGCACACAACGCTCAGCCTGTCGATGGATGAGTTCCCAATTGCCAGAGCCGCGTTGTGCGTCCTGCTCCGCTTGATTGGGATAGTCCAGAGAAAACTCGATATCGTGGAAGGCACGAAGTTCATGATCTTCCAGAACAGCAACACTGTGCCCGTTAGAGGTGATGGTGAGCTTGACCGATTGAGTGCGCAGGTAAGCCAGGATTGCCCGGAAGTCGGGATGCATTCCGTTCTCGCCCGTACCCAGATTGACGGAGCGGATGGGAAGGCACTCCATCACTGACTTGACCTGATCGAGAGAGAGGCGGTCTGTGCGAGCGGGATCACGGTAGCAGAAGGAGCAGTTGAGGTTGCACTCGTTGGTGAGCCCAAGCCCCAGCGCAATGCCGCCAGCAGATTCCAGAGCACCGGTGGTGGTGGATGAAAGCGCTGCTGTGACGTTGCTCATAGGCGATCTTTTAATATAGGGACACGGCAATATCAGGACATGCGGCGTGCCAGAAACTGGATATAGCGAGCGGCCGCTGCGAATTCCATCCGATTGCCCAGCTTGCGCTCCAGTTCGAGAATTCGATGGTATTCATGGCTACGAGAAATCTGGGGCGGCAGGTAATCAGCAATCACGCGCACTCCTCTCCGGGCAACGGGTGTGAGTGATGCCTCTTGCAGCATCGGTTCCAGAGCCTCGGGCGTGAACAACCGTACCTTGCCCCCGTACAGGGATTCTTGTCCCCATCCGGCAGACAGGTTGTGTTCTGCTGCGGCCAAATCTCCTGCCTGAATGGCAGCTTTGAATACTTCGCCTGCCTGATTGCGCACGAGAATGGAAAGTATGGCCGGGGAACCCCGCATCATGCGGCCAAGGCCGCGCAACACAGCCCCCGGATCATCCACATATTCCAGAAGATTGTGGCAAAGAATCAGATCGAACGATCCGCTCTGGAACAAGCTCGCCGATTGGGAGACGTCTCCATGCTCCAGCACAATCTTGTCAATCACGCCCGCGTCCCGTGCCGCGCGTTCTGCGATCTCCAGCATTGCCGGCGAGGAATCAAGCAGCGTGACATGAAAATCGAGCTTTGCCAGGCGAACCGCAGCGGCCCCTGTACCGCCCCCCAGATCGAGGGCACTCAAGGAGTGGCCGGCCTGCCGCACAGGCAGAAACTCCTGCAAGGTGGCAAACGCCAGATCGAGACGCAACCGGCCTTCCGGAGTATCAAGATAAGCGGCGTACTTGTGTGCGCCGCGCTGGAAGCGATCATCGGTTTGGGTGCTCGTCTTCATGCAGCTCAAGCGAAGTCCTTGGCGATGTACGAGCAGAATAGCATCAGGTTCCCGATTATCGGAAAAGGATGCAACTGATTGATATCTCATTGCGCTCCTGATCTCATGGCTTGCGGAGCTCTCCAACTTTCATCGTTAGCAATTTCCAAAAACAGGTTACAATGGCAGCCATTCCCCCGGAACTAAATGCGTCAGGATGTGGCATGACTGCGCATAGGATGCCGAAGATCGCCAATCAAAACACGGGAAAGATAATGCCGCAGCACAAACAGCAGTTGCACGCTTCGTGGAGAACACATTCTCATGCTGTGCAACCGCTCCCGAACGCCTGGCCTGTTGACTCCGGCATTGCGAGCCAAATTGGAACAAATCAGAGTAGCCGTGCCAATGGAGCACCTCCGGTGTATCGGCCCGCTCCTATTTCAGCTCATTGCCAGAGAGTTGCGCAAGTATCAGCCCCTCCCGTTTATCACCCATCCATGCAGGCCGGGGTAACCCAGGCAAAACTCGCTGCTGGAGCGCCGCCAGTGTATCGCCCCGGCAATGCGCCAGCACAACCGCAGAGCGCACCACGAGTGTTACCCCCTTCAATCTATAATCCTTCCAGACAGGCTGGACCAATCCAGGCCAAACCCACCAATGGAGCCAGGGCAATCGCATTTGAAAACAGAGTTGACGGGGACAACCGCTCTTCGACCTAAATGCAATTGATTTTGATTACCAATCCTCCCGAAACGCCGTCAGGATGAACCAATCGAGTAATCTCTATCGTGCCAAATGTCTTTGTCGCACCGTTGATCCATGGCCGTTCCATGCCTATGGCGCAGGACGGATGGCTCCACTGGCTCTGAAATTCCAAATGCGATTGCCCTGCCAATGGAGCGCCTCCGGTGTACCGGCCTGGTAACGCATTACCTCAACTCCAGAACATCTCACGAACCTCGGCGCCTCCGGTTTATCAACCTTTGCAAGCCGCCCGGGCAGGCCAGGCAAAACTGATTGCCGGAGCGCCCGCTGTCTATCGACCTGACAATCGCGTGCCCAGTCTCAGAACCGCAAATGAGCTGACGCGAGCAGCTAATCGCGCCGGTCTATCCATGTGCCCGTCATCCTTCAATGTCGAATCCCCCAGCGTCACTCCTGTAGCCTGTAAGTCCCCGGCGATGCAAATGAAAGCCGCGAGTTCTGGAACCAAAGGACAGCAACTGCACGCTAACCCGCCAGGTAACGTTGTTCAGAGGTTGGTGTATTTGCTGAGCCAGGATGTGCTGAATAAGGGAACCTACCGAAATCTGACGCAGCTTGAGCAAGGTTCTGAAGACCCAACTCGCTCATTGCACCCTGTACCCGATCTTAATTCGCCGTTTGCCACCCTGGAAAGAAATGAATCATTACACATTATTGTGCATGGCGGAGGAGGAACCGTTGAAGGAATGGATGGCCCGGGGGAGTTTGCCGAATTTCTTATTAGCCAAGGGCTCGATCCCGACAAACATCGAGGCACGATCCGTCTGATTAGTTGCTTTTCCGGCACTCCGGTCTTTGATGATGACAGTTCGTTCGTAGAGCGGTTCGCCGGCGCTATGCGCAAGAAAGGATTCACAAATCCGGTCATTGGCTTCGATGGTCTTGTGCGCGCCGCCTCCGGGGGGCGCATTATGGTTATTCCACCCAGCCAGGCCGGCGAATTCTTCAAGTTGTCAAAAATGTTTGATCTTGCGAAAGCCGAATTCGCCGAACTGCAGAAGGTTAAACCCTCTGCCAAGGCAAGCCAGGACGAAATAGAATTGTTTCTCGAACTTGCAAATGATGTGAAGAAGAAGATCACCAAAATCAAAGAAAAGATGGAAGCCTTATGGGTTCCACAGGCCATTGGCAAAAATATTGTTCATATTCCGGAAGTGAAGGAATATATGGGCGACATGCCTTTGGCGGGTCTCTGGGAACGGAAACAGGCAGATCAAGAGTGGGAGGAGTGGCAAACCCAGAAGGCGAGGGCATTCGGGATGATTGGAAACAATGAGAGCATACGTCCTCGCACCGACTTCTCCTCCGAGTACATCTCCTAGAGTGCCACGGTTGTTCGGCTGATCTGCGGGTTTGGAGTCGCCCTCGAAAAAACCTTCAAAGTATTCACGCCTTCTATGGGCACTCTGGGCATAGCTGCACATTACTCACTTGATATCCTCGTCCTCCGCCAAAGATGCCATGCACATTTTGACTTTACAAGACTGGGAGTGCCGCTCTGTGGCATGATTGTTGACCGTGTCTGATACCACAACGCATGAACAGGCAGGCCTGCGCAAAGAGCTTGGACTTGGCGATCTCGTCATGGCGCAGGTACTGTGTGTGGTGGGCTCGACCTGGGTGGGCATTGCAGCCAAGTTGGGGCGTGCCCACGTGGCTTTCTGGCTGGGCGCGATGCTGCTCTACTATGTCCCGCTGGCAGTGGTGGTCATCTACCTCAACCGGATGATGCCGCTGGAGGGCGGCCTCTATCAGTGGGCAAAATCCGGGTTCGGCGAAATGGCCGGATTTCTCACAGCGTGGAACCTGTGGGTATATGCGGTCATCGTGACCGGCGCCATCATCTTCGTAATTCCTACAGACCTGGGCTACATTCTGGGCGGGGCAGGAGCGTGGATTCCCGCAAGCAAGCTCGCCACCCTGGCGCTGACCGGCGGTGTAATGGCCGGCATCACGCTGGTTGCCATCCGGGGGTTGAATACCGGGAAATGGCTGCACAACGTGGGCAGCATCGGAATCATGACTGCGTATGTGATTCTGCTGGGCCTGCCGCTGTGGGCGCTAATGCGGGGCACGATCACACATTTCGATCCGATCCCGTGGCAGCCGCCGAAGCTATCATGGTTTGGGCTGGCGATTTTCGGGCAGATGACCGTGGGCGCGCTGAGCGGGTTCGAATACGTGGCGATACTGGCGGGAGAGTCCCGCAACGCGGCGCGCACCATTGGGCAATCGGTGGTGATTTCAGCTCCTATCATCGCGCTGATGTTCATTCTGGGAACCAGCTCGGTGCTGACTTTTATGGGATCACAGCCCATCAACGTAATTGGCCCGATTCCCCAGACCATGCGGATCGCCTTGGGCGCTGTGGGCTGGGCAGCGCCGCTGGCGATCTCTTTATTAATGATGCGCGCAGTGGCCAGCGCCAGCCTCATCTTTACAGGCCTGACGCGCCTGCCGATGACTGCCGGCTGGGACAACCTGGTGCCGGGCTGGTTTGCGCGCCTCCATCCGCGCTGGCGGACGCCGGTGAATTCGATTCTCTTTGTAGCCGCGCTGGTCATGCTACTCATCTTCTTCAGCATGCTGGGTGTGCGCGAACAGGAGGCGAGCCAACTTCTGGCCGGAGCATCGATTGCTCTTTACGCGATTGCGTACGTGGCGCTGTTCGCGTTGCCGCTGCTGGGCCGCCGCGCCCTGCGGGACGCCTTGCCTGGGTGGGTGAAAATCATGGCACTGGCCGGATTGATTGCCAGCATGGTCTCGCTGGTGATCATGGTCTACCCGATCATCGACGTGGCTGACCCTGGCCTCTACGCGGCGAAGATCTGCGCGGTGGTGGTGGTGAGTAATCTGCTGGGGGTGGCGATTTACAAAAGAGGGAAAAGACGGGGTCACAGGCAAAACCCAAATGCAACCGCCAAGGGCGCTAAGGACGCAAAGTCAAATGCATAGGTTCTTGGCTTCGTGCCATGGACCTCATTGAACAAACAGTGCGGCGGCGCGCGATTCAGGATGACAAAAAGATCGGGAATGACAAAAAATCCCCGCCGCTACGAGTTGCACCCAATATGCCCTTGAGGTGCAACCGGTTCACGACGGGGGTTAGTGTTTTTGGAAGGTCTCCTTATTACCATTTACGCCTGAATCGGTTTAGCCTATGATAGAGCGTGGCCTGATTAAGCGTGGACTGAAAGAGAGTGTACACCGATGCTATAGGGGAATGCAAGACGCAACTCAATCCAGGAAAAATCTCGGCCAGAAAATCCGTAAGCTTCGGGAGAAGCGCGGGCTATCCCAGGAAGCGTTCGCCCATGACGCCAAGCTGGCACGATCGTTTGCCGGGGGAATCGAGCGCGGAGAGCGCGATATCCGGCTCAGCACGCTTTGCAAGATCGCAGATTTCTTCGGCGTCACACTTTCAGAGTTGGTCAAGGGCACGGACGCAAATAAGCCGGGCGTTTAGCTACAGCGCATCGGAGCCACACCCAAAATCTAGAAAAGATGCGAGCGAACATTTTAATGTTACCCACGTCTTCCGACGTGGGCTCAATAATTACGCGCCTCCGGCGCTCAAGATATTATGATGTATCACCCCTTCCCGGCGCTCAAGACATCATGATGTATCACCCCTACAGCACTCAAGTATTGCAAGCCTCAAGGGGTTGCGCCTTCTCATTGGTCAGCCGGTCGCGGAGTTCCAGCATTGATTGTGTGACTTTATCTATCTCGCTGGCGTGAAAGCCGCCGGATATCTGGGGCAGATATTGCCGTAAGGCACGCCGGGTCTCTTCTCCGAATTCCACGTTTCCACTGGAGAATACTTTCACTCCGTCGGCGAGTGCGATCCTTTCATTCCAGGCAATCGCTTCATTTTCTGAGAGATCAGAGGGTAAGTTCAGCTCCATGCGTGCACCCGCTACTCGCACCGGATATCCTCCGGGAAATCCAAATGGGCCGGGTACGTGGGTTTCCACAGCGCGTCCGTCAACGATGTCGCGCAGCAACACAGCGGCTGTCGACCCAATCGCTTTATTGACTTCCAAACCGCTGCTGGTCCGCTGGCTTTCCAGCAAGCCGCTTACGTTTTCGCAACGCTTCCCATCCACCCAGGCCTGGGCTTCCTCCACCCCGGGTTTCGGTGCACGCAAATGCAGATGATGAGCCATGACTTGCAGGCGCTGTTGTGGAGTAAGCGCAAGGGCAGACCGCAGGCTGGCTGCCACAACAGCAATATTGCCGATGCCGCAAAAGACAGGAAGATCCAGGGCACGCAAGAGTGGATTGACCGCATCTGGATAGCAGCCATTGATAAACAGCACCGGCCGTGAATGAGCGGCCACGGCCTGGGCAAATTTGATGGCGAAAGGCGCCTGCAATGGTAATGTGAAACCCAACCCGGCGTTGCGAAGTAAATAGGTCCATGATGAAGGGCGATGAATCCCGTCCCAGGGAAAGTAATAGGAAGCACAATTCACTATTACGTCAGGTTGTAACGATGAAAGCAGCCCGCCGGCATCACCTGATTCGGCTGCAAATTCGACGGAGTCAAATTTGACCGGCGATTGCACGCTTGCGGCGTTGGCGCGTGAGACATAGACGATCTCATTCAATTGCTCCCTGGACCGTGCACAAACGATCACGCGATGAGGCTGGTCCAACAATAAAGCCAGAGAATAAGAGATGGCGCGCGCCAAAGATCCGCCGCCAAGGATCAGGATGGTTGCGTTCATGAAAGTTGTTCCGCCTCGTTCTCTTACTCTTCTCTCCACAAGGGGAAAACAGTACAGATGTGAGGGAACTCAGGACTTCGAGGAGTTTCAAATCCCGTTGCGAATAGGATCTTTGGGCTATGGGCCATAAAGTCCCTCGAAGTGCTGACTACCAGCTTAATACAAAATCAAGAGCTATTGCGGAAGAGACTTACTGCATAAAGTCGGGCGGATCCCCCCCGCCTAAACCATTCATAAATATTTTGCCCATTCAGGGAAAAGGCAGCTTCAGGCGTTCTTACTAACAGACAATAACTTTGGAGCGAAGCGATCCTGTTAGGCGCGCCTCATGCAGGAAGCAGTAGATAGCAGTAGATAAGGGTGTGTATTCACTGCAGATGAGTGGCCATGCAGATGGGGGCTTGCGAGACAGCACTGTATCGCAGGCTCCGAGATCAGCATCACCTGCGGCTGGAAACCGCGAGCTTTGTTTCGGAGGTATGGGAGGAAAAATGAAACCGACAATATTGATCATGACTGTCTGGCTGTTTCTTCTGCCTGGAATCGCCAGCGCCAGCACCGCGACCTGCTCCTGTGAAGTAAAATCGGGGAATCATGGTGTCAAGGTATTTGAGGAACTTTTTACATATAAAGGTTGGAATCCTGTAAATACAGCGAACCAGAACGACTGCGAAAAATTGTGCGGCAAGAGAGCGGCCAGTTGGGTCAACGGCAACCCGGCTGAAGTATGCCAAGCTTTCAAAACGGCAAAGTCATCGACATCGTTGAAAGCCTTTGCCCACGTGGGCAACAAGGATTGGGCGTGGAGTGGCTCGTCAATCACCATGCCTACGCCCTCAAAGGTGGTGCTTAGTCCCAGATACTACCTGATGACGATACTCTACGCGGTGCCGGGTTGCAGTTCAACGTCGGCCTATCCGTGCACGCAGCAAAACACAGCAGAATACGAGAACGGCACATCAACGTCCAATACAATCTCGATTGAGCACTCATTTAAGAGCGGCCAGGAGGTCACCGCCGACGCTAGCGAAAGCTTTCCCCTGGGTAACACTGGCTTGACTCTTGGGATCTCAATGAGCGCATCCGACGAATTCTCGGTTACCTCGACCAGCGGCTCTTCGGTGACGGTTTCCAAGAAATCGAGTACAAGATTGACCGCCAATGCTTCAACAGTGGATGGCATTGACCATGACTGGGACGAATTTGAACTCATGCTCAATCCGGCCATCGTCGAGGAGCACAACTGTCCAAGTATGGCAATGCCACAGCATGGAGCATGGGGCACACGCCGCCGGCAATTGTGCGCCAAAAACTGACGGTTTGCCAGATATTGGGTACTTGCCCGCCCACTCCCGCATGGCTGGCCACAGCCAAGTTCGCGCCGTCTGATTATTGCGCTCTGTTGAAGCAGGACCATTTTGCACCGCAATGCAAACCCTCGTATAACCCGGTGGTGTGGCCGGCGACGGTTCCCGCAAGCGCTCTGGATCCACCCAGTTTGAATATTGATCCAGCGGTTGCATATCCCGGACAATTCGCAGTAACGACCTTTAACCTGTCATACGACGCTCCCGGCTCAAACGGCGTATGTAATGGAGTGATTCAAGAAACTGTTGCCAATGAAATCGAGAATTCGACGACATCATCGTCGGAGGCGGAGATCACTTCCACTGCGTCACAGGGAGCAACCCTTTCAGCGGCGGAAGTCTTCAGCCTGGGCCTGAAGCAGACCGACAGTGTCACTTTTACGCGAAAGGTATCGCAGGCCAATATGCGTGACTCCAGTCAATCTGCGACTGTCACCATGGGGTGCGCTGGGGCGAATTGGGACAGCAACCCCAACTTCTTCGAGAATGTAAGTGTCTATTGGGACAAGATCTTCGGCACATTCTTGTTCTGGCCTGCTCCGTATGTAGCCCACCGGGTAATTCACGCGGGCCATGTTACTAATCCCTTGGGAATTCCTGTGGCCCACCAATCTGTGCAACTGGCGTACGGCGGCAAAACATATCACACATTCACGAATCGCCTGGGCGACTACAAGATCTACAGCTCTGCCGTCAAGGCCGACGCACAACACCCGCTGCCGGCGAAGCTCACCGTGGGCGGCGTGAACGTTGATGTTATTCTCGGGGCGCCGACGGTTACGGCCGTGCGAATTCCAGCGAAAGCATCGTCAGTGGAAACAATACGCCCAATGCACTGATGGAACTGGGAGACGGCACGCAACACCGTCTCCACTGGCGATCCGTTCTGTTCAAAATCGAATCCCATCAACTCACGCGCCAAAGATCCGCTGCCAACGATCAGGATGGTTGCGTTCATGAAAGTTGTTCCGCCTCGTCCTTGTTACTCTTCTCTCAGGGCCACAATCGGATCAACCAAAGTGGCGCGCCGGGCGGGAAGGTAACAAGCACAGAGTGAAATCACAATCAATGCTGCCACCACATACACTAACGTCATGAGATCGTAAGCAGGGACATTGAATAACAAACTGGACACATAGCGAGTGAGAAGGAACGTGGCCATCAATCCAATGGCGACACCCACCAGCGTCAGACGCACACCATGGGCCAGTACCAATTGCAGGACCCGGCCACGCGACGCCCCCAGCGCCATCCGCAATCCGAGCTCGCGAGTGCGCTGGGCCACCGAATATGCCATGACGCCGAAAATGCCAACCGCCGCAAGCACCAGAGCGATGGCGGCAAAGACCGCCAACAGAACGGTGCGAAAACGCGGCTGAGAAATGGACTGTGCGATGTTCTCGTCCATGCTTCGGATTGCAGTAACCGGCTGATTCGGATCGATATTACGCACCGCGGAGCGCAACGAATCGGACTGCGACAATGGATCCCCGGCGGTGCGCACAACCAGAGAGAGCGTGGTGACCGGAAGCACCTGGTCCGCCTGGCGATAAGGGACATACATCTCTGAAGAAGACTCACTGGCCAGAGATTGCTTCACATCAGCAATGACCCCGACAATCTCCATCCATGGAATATTAGGAGCAGGCGTGGCTCCAAGCTGTATATGCTGGCCGACCGGAGACCGATTGGAAAAATATGTGCGGGCAAAGCTGGAATTGACCACGACTACGCCAGGGGATCCTTCGCGGTCGCGATCTTCGATCCAGCGGCCGGTGATCAGCGGCACTCCCAGCGTTTTTAAGTAGCCTGCGCTGACTGCACGATAGCCGCCAATCGTGTATTCGGCGGGGGAGCGGGGAGGCCGTCCCTGAATATTAAAGTGGAGAGCCGACCCGGTACCGGTCACAGGCAGAACGGAGACAGCCCCAACCGAGCGCACACCGGGCAAAGCCGATACCTGTTCAAAGAGACGGTCAAAGAAGTTCAAACGTACATTCCGGTCACTATACGCGGCAGGTGAACGCACAATATTCGCAATCAAGAGGTGATCGGTAGAGAAACCCGGAGAAACCTGGGAGAGGCGCGCGAAGCTCTTGAATAGAAGACCAGCCCCCACCAGCAGCAACATGGCCAAAGCAATCTCAGAAACTACCAGGACCGCGCGTGTACGCAAAACGGCGCGCACAGAACCGCCGCGATTGGTCTCACTCAGAGTTTCACGGAGGTCAATGCTCCATGTATGGCGCGCGGGGGCCAGCCCGAACAGGATACCGGCAACAAATGCAACCAGGGCAGTGAAGCCCAGCACCCACAGATCAATGGAAATGGCATTACTGCGGGGAAGGCTGGTTCCCGCCAGCCGCACTAAAAGAGGTACCGCGGCCCAGGCCAGGATAAGCCCGAGGACACCACCAGCAACAGCCACCAGGATGCTTTCCGTCAATAGCTGGCGAATAATGTCAGCGCGCCGGGCTCCCAGAGCGATACAGACTGCCATCTCGCGCCGCCGGCCGGTGGCGCGGACGAGCAGAAGATTGGCGACATTGGCACAGGCAATCAGGAGCACAACGCCCACTGCGCCGATCAAGACCCAAAGCGCGGTGTGAACGTTCTGCACCATCTGCTCGAGCATAGGATCGACCAGCGATGACACATTGGCATTGGTTTCCGGATATTTCTGCTCCAGCCGTTTGGCAATCACGGCTATCTCCGAGCGGGCCTGCTCAATTGAGACACCCGGTTTCAGACGGGCGATCGGCAAAATGCCGGGATGCCACGCACGATCATCCGGCAACGTTCTGGCCCAGGGCTCGAACGGCAGGAAGACATCTGCGGCCTGCTGAAGAATCTCGAACCGGGGCGGCATCACACCGATAATGGAATAACTCTGATTATCCAGCGTGATGGTCTGGCTAAGCGCACCTTGAGAAGACGAAAACCGCCGTTCCCAGAGACTATGACTGATGAGCGCCACCGGCGGGGCTCCGGGCTTATCTTCCGCGTCAGAGAAGCCGCGCCCCAATTCCGGCTTGACTCCTAACAGATCAAAAAGATTGGCAGTAATGTTTTGCGAGGGCAGCCGTTCGGCTTCGCCGCGCCCCGTCATGGTCATGAGATTATTCCGTACCGCTCCTACCGCTTCAAATGAATGGCTCTGATCGCGCCAGTCTTTGTAATTGAGATAAGAGAGCGACAGCCTAGGGAATTGCGGCCAATGCTCGGCAAGCAACACAAGTCTTTGCGGATCACGATATGGAAGAGGCCGAAGCAGGACAGCATTGACGATGCTGAACATCGCGGTATTCGCTCCGATGCCCAGCGCCAGCGTGAGCACAGCCACCAGGGTAAATCCCGGATTGTTTTTCAACCGGCGAAGCGCGAACCGAAAATTCTGTGCGAGAGTAAACATCTGGCCTCCGGATTGTGGATCAGCAAATCAAATCGATTTAAATCAAGCAGTATAGCGAATATTCAGAGCAGGGGCAGTTCAATGCACAGCGGAGGGGTGCGCGACATAGAAGTCAGAAGTGGTTCGTTTCTTTTTTTGTAGCCTTTATCTTAGCGTTTATATACGCTAAGATAAGGAGGCC
>QHVI01000164.1 GCA_003223515.1 Candidatus Angelobacter sp. Gp1-AA117 | reverse complement strand
TTTTCCCGCGAGCGAAGAACATTCTTGCGCTTCATTCTAAGCAATGAAACAACAAACAGTTAACTGGATCAAGAGTTTACTCAGGGGGAGAATCAACTTTATAAAATTATGTAGAAACTCCAGACCCAGGACTTAGTCCTGGGTGAGCGAAGCGAATGAGCAGACGTCAGTTCTGGATGAATTCCAGAGTCGACATGTGATTGACTCCCACGGTTGCATTCGAGCTCGAAACCGCAGCTCCCAGAATGGTTCCCTGCACGTTGGCTGAACCTGAATCTGACCTCTGGTGAGTGTGAATGGTGACCGGACCGACGGTAGAAAACGCCTCCAGCGCCAGCAAACGTTCGCGCTGAATCCCATTTTCATTGAATGCCAGATGAATGGTTCCGGGGGTGATGGGACTGCAAGTAAAGGTCGGATCAACCTGCGTGAAATCCAAGGTGCAGGTTTCGCTGGTGGAGGTAGTGGGATCAAGCGTGCTGGTATCGAGATCCAGGGTGAGATTGCGGGTATTGTCGCCTGCGAACGCGCTGTTGGGAATTGCTCCAATAATAACAGTGACGGTGCCGGTGGAGAAATCGGGCGCAAACGAAAGCGAAACAAGCGAAATATTGGTGCCGTTGGACGAGTTGCGCGACACCTGGATGTTGAAACTTGAAAATGGATCGGTGTTGGAGCTGACCGCGGCGAAAGCTCCATCATTGGTTTGTTTGAAGTGTTGTGTCTGGGCTGTTAATACCATGGGCAAAACAATTACTGCGACTGCAAGCAGCTTTTTCATCTTTTCTCCTTTGTGAATCGTTTTCTGGGGCGAAACACAGGGCCGGAATTGTGGGGGAAAGGATTCTCCTCTACCTCATCGAGAATTTCAAGAATGAATAACGCCGGGGAATCATTGGTTTAGAAAGCCCTGAATTCAACTCTGTTGAGAAATGTTAAGCCGCCGCGGATGACACAACATTCTTGCCCTATCCCGGCAACACTGCTACTCTTACCAGCTTTTCCATTTCATCGGCGAGGTCCAACATGAACTGCCTCAGAACGTCTGCCGCCGTTTTCCTCATTACCTGCCTGTTTATCGGCAATGCATTTGCCATGCAAAAGGCCAAACAATCGGCCAAAAGCAAGGGTGCTGCTTCCGCTCCTGCACCTGCGCCCACGCCTGCGGCAGCGCCTGATTACAACGAGATGATGAAGGCCCTCACTTTTCGCGAGATCGGCCCCGCAGCCATGGGTGGCCGCATCGATGATTTCGCAGTGGTCGAGAGCAATCCCGACATCATCTATGTAGGCTCGGCCACGGGTGGCATCTTCAAGACCGTGAATGGCGGCGTGACCTGGGAGCCCATCTTCGAAAACGAGGCTACCTCCAGCATTGGTGCGCTCGCCATTGCACCTTCCGATCCCTCCATCATCTGGGCGGGCACCGGGGAGGCTAACAACCGGCAAAGCTCTTCCTGGGGCAACGGCGTGTACAAATCCACCGACGCCGGCAAGACATGGCAACATGCCGGCCTGGCAGAGACACACCACATCGGCCGCATCGTCGTCCATCCCACTGATCCAAATACTGCCTACGTCGCCGCTGTGGGCCGTTTGTGGGGACCATCCAAAGAGCGCGGCGTCTATAAAACCACCGATGGCGGCAAGACCTGGAGCAACGTTCTCTTTATCAATGAAGACACCGGCATTACCGATATAACCCTTGACTACGAGAGCCCCGGCACATTGATTGCGGCAGCCTATCAGCGGCGGCGCACCGCCTTCGGCTTCAACGGCGGCGGCCCCGGCAGCGGCCTCTACAAAACCACTGATGGTGGCATGACCTGGAAGAAGCTGGAAAAGGGCTTGCCTTGGGATCCCAACCCGCGTCCGGCTGCGCAGCCCGCAGGCGGATTCGGCGGTGGCAGCGGCCAGGGCGGCGGTGGCTTTGGCGGCGGAGGTGCAGCAGCATTGGCCCAGGCACAGGCGCAGGCACCAAGACCGGCCACGCCTCTGACTCCTGAGCAGATCAAAGAAATCGGACGCATCGGCGTGGCTTTCTACCGCAGAGACACTCGCGTTGTCTACGCGCTGATCGAACATGCTGCCGGAGGTATTTTCCGCAGCGATGACAAGGGCGAAACCTGGACTCGCATGTCTGACACCAATCCGCGCGGGATGTATTTCAGCCAGGTACGCATCGATCCCAATAACGACCAGCGAATCTGGATCGGCGGCGTGGAAATGGGTTACTCCGACGATGGCGGCCGCACCTTCCGCAATAACCTGGTGCAGCGTGTCCACAGCGATATTCATGCCATCTGGGTCGATCCCCGCGATTCCAGCCACATCCTTGTTGGTTGCGATGGCGGCGTGTACATGAGCCGCGACCGCGGGCATAACTGGAATTTCATGAACACCATCCCGCTCGGCCAGTTCTATGAGATCGGCCTGGATATGGCCAAGCCTTACCACATCTGCGGCGGCCTGCAGGACAACAACGCGTGGTGCGGCCCCAGCGCCACCATGGACAATCGCGGCATCACCAATGCCGAGTGGTTCACCGTGGGCGGCGGCGACGGCTTCTACGCGCGCGTCGATCCCAACGATCCCAGCATCGTCTACGCCGAGTCGCAGGATGGCAATGTCCTCCGCCGTGACCTCAAGACGCACGAGTCGCGCTCCATACGTCCGCCCGCGCCTGGAGGCGAGCGTTATCGCTTCCAGTGGAACTCGCCCATCATGGTTTCAGCGCATGATCCAAAGATCATTTATTACGGCGGCAACTATCTTTTCAAATCCACCGACCGTGGTGATGGCTGGACACGTCTCGGCCCCGACCTCACCACCGGCCAGGAGCGCGACAAGCTTCCCATCATGGGCAAGGTTCCCGATAAGATCACGCTTTCACGCCATGACGGCGTGCAGGCGTGGCCCGCAATCACTACTGTGGACGAATCTTCCATGAATGCCAACCTGCTGTGGGTGGGCACCGATGACGGCAACCTGCAGGTGAGCCGCGATGGCGGCCAGACGTGGAAGAACGTCGCTGAAAAAGTGAAAGGCGTTCCTAAAGGCACATACGTGACGCGCGTGATCGCCTCACGTTTTGCCGAAGGCACTGCTTACGCGACTTTTGATGGACATCGCAGCAACGACTTCAACGTCTACGTCTACATGACCACCGATTACGGCGAGACGTGGAAACCCATCAAAAACGGGTTGCCTGACGATGGTGGAACCGTACATGTGATTCGCGAACATCATCGCAATCCCAAGCTGCTGTTCCTCGGCAGCGAGCATGGATTGTTTGTCTCCTTCGACCAGGGTGCGCGCTGGTCACGGCTCAAATTGAATCTGCCCACGGTGCCGGTAGATGATATTGCCATTCATCCTCGCGACAACGATCTGGTGATTGCCACGCATGGGCGCTCCATCTGGATTCTCGACGACATCACGCCGCTCGAGCAGATGACCGATGCCGCGCCGGGCGAAAATCTCCATCTCTTCGATCCCCGTGTGACCACCGACTGGCGCATCGCCAACCGGGGCGGCGGCTTCTACGGCCATGAGATCTTCATGGGGCCGAATCCTCCCCGCGGCGCGATTATTCAGTATTACCTCAAGTCCAAGCCGGACGAGAAAGACAGAATCCGCATCACCATCAGCGACAAAGACGGCAAGGTGCTTCGTGAACTGAACGGCGCACGCAATGCCGGGATGAACCGTATCACCTGGGACCTGCGTACCCGGCCAGCAACTGCCCCCGCAGGTGGAGCAGCAGGCGGCGGCGAAACCGAAACGGCTGAAGTTGCCGAAGGCGGCGGCGAGCAGCCCGCCGGCGGCGGTTTTGGCGGCTTCGGTGGAGGCGGCGCCCTGCGCGTTGAACCAGGTGAATACACCGTAAAGGTCAGCCTGGGCAGCACCGAGCAAACAAAGAAACTCACCGTGGAAGAAGACCCGCGCGTGGTCATCTCCGCACAGGAGCGTGCGGCACGCTGGCAGGCGCTGACGCAGCTCTCGCAGATGACGGCCACCGCCAACGCCGCGCAACGTTCGATGACCGGCCTGCATACCTCGCTGAGCAACCTGCTGGAGAACTCCCAACGTTCGGGCGGAACGCGCCTGCCGGAAAATGTACAGAAGGCAACCGAAGACCTGCTCAAGAACGTGGAGGTCACGTGCAGGAAGTTTGCCGCGCCTGCACAATGCGGTGACCGCATGGCTCGCGGCGCAGCCGGTCCGCCCCTGATCTACACTCCGCCCACGCTTACGCAGCGCATTGGACAACTGCTGGGCGGCATCGAGAGCTACACTGCCCCGCCCACCGCCTGGCAGCTCGATCAAGTCAAGCTGCTGCAGGGCATGTTGAACGATGCTTCCAACTCCGCGCGCAAGCTGGCGCAGCAGGACTTGCAGGCGCTCAACAAGATGATGAATGATGCCAACATGCCGCACATCGTAATCCCCGGCGGGGGCCGTGGCCGCGCCACTCCGGCAGAAAATGATGAGGAGGACGGGGAAGAGATCATTCCCTGATCCAACAAAACCCAAAGGACACAGCGTAGCGGAAATACAACCAAAAACCTCTTAACCGCAGTCGGACATGGGACTTGAGTCCCACCCAGAAAAGATGAAAATAGGTATGAGCGACTGCGTGGGCGAAAGCCGAATCTCTGTGGCGCCTGCAAGAGCCCGCACCGCAGTCTGGCTTGGACATCGCATCGTACCCGAAACTGTTGCTCCTCTCAGGAAGCACGCAGGGCAGACTGATCCTGATATC
>QHVI01000016.1 GCA_003223515.1 Candidatus Angelobacter sp. Gp1-AA117 | reverse complement strand
CATTCTTGCGCTTCATTCTAAGCAATGAAACAACAAACAGTTAACTGGATCAAGAGTTTACTCAGGGGGAGAATCAACTTTATAAAATTATGTAGAAACTCCAGCGTCCGGCTAAAGCCGGACTCAATCTCGCTGGTTCTATATACCCGGCATTCCGCTACGCTTCATGCCGGGCTACTTTCATTGCGTCCCTTCGGGACTCTTGCCAGGTGCAAAACGAAACTATCGCGTACCGGCAGCTTTGGTTTGTGGCTTTCGTATGACCCGTATCAGCTTTAACCGCAGAGGCCGCAGAGGAGATTGGGTAAATCGGCGTTAACTGGTGGCTTTTTGATACATGGGGGAGAGTTCGCGGAGGCGGGCGACGGTCTGGGGAATGACTTCGAGGGCAAAATCGATTTCGTCGCTGGTGGTCTGTTTGCCCAGGCTGATGCGCAGACTGCCGCGGGCACGATCATGCGAAAGACCCATCGCCAGCAGAACATGTGAGGGCTCAATCGCGCCGGAAGAACAGGCAGCGCCGCTGGAAACGGAAAGCCCTTTCAGGTCGAGCGCGATCACCAAAGCCTCGCCTTCTACATGATCGAAATAAATGCTGGTGGTGTTAGGCACCCGTGGCGCTCCGTCTCCATTCACGCCTGTGTCTTCCACGCAGCGCAGAATGCCGTTTTCCAGACGGTCGCGCACGGCTGCCATCTCCGCCGGGCCATTCTGCGCCAGCCAGTTCTTCGCAATCTCAGCGGCCTTGCCTAATCCCACAATGCCGGGAAGATTTTCCGTGCCTGCGCGGCGCTGGCGTTCGTGGTTGCCGCCGTACAGCAGCGGCTGAATCAGTGTTCCCTTTTTTATAAAGAGAGCGCCGGTCCCCTGGGGCGCATGGATCTTGTGCCCGGAGATGGAGAGCGCATCACAGTCGATCTTGTGAATATCAATCGGAACCTTGCCTGCGGCCTGTACAGCGTCAGTGTGAAAGAAGATATCGGCCTCACGCGCAATTTTCCCTATATCGTCCACCGGCTGGATGACCCCGGTTTCATTATTGGCCATCATGATGCTGATCAGCCGGGTATTAGGCTGAATTGCCTTACGCAGTTCATCGGGTTCGACCTCTCCGCGGCCATTGACAGGAAGGTAGGTCACCTCGTGCCCCATCTGCTCCAGGCGTTTGCAGGTATTCATGACGGCACTGTGCTCAATGCTGGAAGTAATCACATGATCGCCGTGCCGCACTATGCCGAAGATGCCGAGATTGTCGGCTTCCGTGCCTCCGCTGGTGAAGACGATCTCCGCCGGTCGCGCATTCAGAAGCGCGGCAACTGCTGCCCGTGCTCTTTCTACGGCTGCGCGGGCGTGCTGTCCGAAATGATGGATAGAGGAGGCATTGCCGAACTTTTCCAGGTAGTAGGGCCGCATGGCTTCGAACACTTCCGGTAGAAGCGGGGTGGAAGCGTTGTTGTCAAGGTACACGCGGCGCATACTTCTATTGTATGCATTCTCTGGATTATTTACCGCCAAGGACGCCACGGACGCAAAGGTGGCTTTTAAAAAATCTTTAACCGCAGAGAACGCGGAGAACGCAGAGGAAGATGCTCACTCGGTTCCTCTTAGTTGAAAAGGTTTGTCCTGGTTTGCGGCTCCGCTGCTCTGTGCCATACGGCAAAAGCAAAAGTCCCTGAACTTGCCATTAAGTTCAGGGGCTGAATGCTGATTGCCGGCCGCTATCTCTGGTCGATCGGCACGTAGCGGTTGGGATATGGCGGGCCAATGTATTCGGCGCGCGGGCGGATCAACCGATTGTCGTCGAGTTGTTCGATTACATGCGCAGTCCATCCGCTGATGCGGGAGACGGCAAAGATCGGCGTAAAGAGGTCCACATCAATGCCCAAGGTGGTGTAGGTGGAGGCAGAGTAGAAATCCACGTTGGCATTGAGGTGTTTCTCGTTCTTCATGTACTGCTCAATCTTGGCGGACATCTCGTACCACTTGGGATTGGCAGAGCGTCCAAGATCGCGGGACATCTGGCGCAGGTGGGTGGCACGCGGATCTTCGGTGTGATAGACGCGATGCCCGAACCCTGAAATCTTCTTCTTGTTGTTGAGCAGGTTGCTCACATACTCGACCGGATCTTCACCCTTCTTGTCGATTTCGAAGAGCATGCGCATCACGGCTTCATTGGCGCCGCCGTGCAGCGGGCCTTTGAGAGCGCCAATCGCGCTGGTAATGGCCGAGTGCATGTCAGAAAGAGTGGCCGCAGTCACGCGGGCGGCGAAGGTAGAGGCATTCAACTCATGATCGGCATGGAGGATCAGCGCCACATCCAGGGCTTTTTCCGCCGTCGCGCTCGGCTTTTCTCCGTTGAGCATCAGCAGGAAGTTGCCCGCATGAGAAAGGGAGCGATCCGGCTCCACAATGTTCTTGCCCTTGCGCATGCGGTCATACCCGGCCATCAGAGCGCATGGGCAGCTTGCCAAACCACAGCAGGTAACAGGTTTCTTCAAACGTGGATTTGTCGGCAAGCTCATGAATGTCAATGCCGCGATAGGCAAGCACGCCCGCATCGCCGTCAATGTAACAAACGCCGGAATTAGCCGCGACTATGCCTTCTAAGCCCTTCGGTGGTGTAGCTGTTGTGGACATGTTTTTCTCGGGAGTTGATCTCCTCACAGGCGGGGGAAAGGCTGTGAGCGCAACCTTCTTTTATACTCCAAACCCCCAAGAGTTTCCAATGTGTCGCCCGAATTGACCCAAAGGGACGCTATGGCCAAATCACAAGGAGTACTCAGCACTCGGCACTCGGCACTCGGCATTCAGCACTCGGCATTCAGCACTCGGCATTCAGCACTCGGCATTCAGCACTCAGCCCTACACATTCTTCTCTACTGTAAGGCCAATCCGAGCAGATACAACCTCCCTGAGGAAGTCTGATTGCGCGTACCTGGCTGATCTTCACTTATTGGTGTTGGCTCGGGCCTGAGTCGATCCTTCAGGCATGAATTTTACGTTGATGAAAGCTTCGCGCTGAGCGTGTTCGGCCCGCACCGGAGAATAGGCTGTGTTCTTCACGATCTCAAGCGCGGATTGCTCCAGGGCCGGATTCCCGCCCGGCAGGATCTCTGCATCCAGCACTTTGCCGTCTTCACCGATAATGGCATGAATAATCACCGGCTGCACGATCGCGCCTGAACCGGCTGCGGCGCTCTTCACGATCTGCGGAAACCGCATAGGCGAGGTCAGCACAGGTTCCGGACCTGCCGCCTGCATCTGTTCGGTCGGTTTCAGGAAGTCGGGATCGGTTTTGGAGCCGTCCGCCATCGCTTCAATATGGGCGGTTAGCACCGGATTACTGCCTTCAAAAATAGTGATTTGGCTGGGCAATACATGCCCGTGGAATTGCGTACCGCCAGCATAGTCATAGATGGTGTAAATCCCGGGTGCTTCAGAATAAATCTGCAGCAAGCCGGTCTTCTGATCGATGCAATATTCCGTCTCTTCCCAGCGGCGGCCCGGAGCAGGGGCCAAGCCCGGTCCGGCAACCAGCACGCAGGTCACAGCCGCGCCTTTCCAGGTGGCATTCACGGTTCTGAGCGAGGCTCGTATCGCCGGATTATGAATGGGCCAGAAAACCACGGTGCGCAGCATGCGCACGCGCAGCGGGATCAGATCACCGCGGCGTTGATCGTAGATTCTGCCCTGATAAGAGAGCCGTACCTGCCAGTAGTCGCCCATGCTGGCCGTCCAGCGGTAGGTACGGCCGGAAAGCCAGATCTCTTCCAGTTTGCCGGAACCGGTATGCTGCACTGCGCCAGTAGAATCAAAGGAAACCTTGAGGATGTAAGGAGCGCTGCTCTGGCCATGTAGATCAGTGTTCTGGCGCGCGCGCTCCAGAAGGTTGAGCGCTGCAGCGCGTTTTTCCGGAGTATCAGCAGTCTGGACCCCATTGGTTGCCAATTCAAAGGAACTGGATGGCAACGGAGCAACTTGTTGTTCCTGAGTGAAAGCAGCGGATGAGAGCAATAAAGAGATCGAGGCAAGCAGAAGACGGGAGAACATCTTTCCTCCTCACATAGAGACATACCTTCGCCGGATAAATATCATAATCCGAGATGTTCACGCCCAGAGATGTACTTTTGTAAAGATGTGGCTAACACGGCCTGGCTACCTTTGCGATCTTCGCGTCCTTTGCGGTTAAACGAATTTGATCAGGAGCGCACTGGCTGAGTGCTGACCTGTCCCGGCTTGCCGTGGATTGCTGAGTGCCGGCTGCTCTTCCCGTGCCATTGCTGCAGGGAGCGGATGTTGATTTCGTTGCGCTGCAGGGCGGCAATGCCGTCGGCGGCGGCCCAGGCCGCGGCCATTGTCGTAATGCTGGGAATGCGGTGAGTGACAGTGGCGCGGCGAATGGCCTTTTCGTCAAACCATGGCTCCAGTCCCTGAGGAGTATTGATCACAAGTTGCACGCGGTCGCCTTTGATGAGATCGACCACGTGCGGGCGGCCTTCTTTTACCTTATAGACGCGGTCTACCTGCAACCCGGCCTTCTCCAGGCAATCCGCAGTGCCGTGGGTGGCAACGATCTTGAATCCCAGTTCTACAAAGCGACGAGAAAGCTCGACCACGTCCCGCTTATCGCGATCATTCACGCTGATGAAGACCGTTCCGGTTGTCGGTAACGTCTGTCCGGCGGCAATCTGGGCTTTGGCAAAGGCTTCGCCAAAAGTTTCTGCAGATCCCATCACTTCGCCCGTAGACTTCATCTCTGGCCCAAGCACGGTATCGACGCCAGGAAACTTTGACCATGGGAATACAGGCGATTTCACGAAGTACCCTGCTCCGGTGGCCAGATCGGTGGCCCGTTCGGCATTTTCCGGCAGGAACTCGCGCAGCTTGCGCCCGGTCATCAGCCGGGCCGCGATCTTGGCCAGAGGAACACCCGTGGCCTTGGAGACATAAGGAACAGTGCGCGAAGCGCGCGGATTTACTTCGATGACAAACACCTTCTGGTTCTGCACCGCAAACTGCACATTCATCAGCCCGATGACTTTCAGGGCGCGCGCCAGTTTGAAGGTGTAATCGCGGATGGTGTTGAGCACATGTTCCGGCAGATCAACGGCCGGGAGCACGCAGGAGGAGTCACCGGAGTGAATGCCCGCCTCCTCGATGTGCTGCATGATGCCGCCGATGACCACGTCTTCGCCATCGGAAAGCGCATCCACATCCACCTCAATCGCGCCTTCGAGGAAGTGGTCGATCAGCACCGGGCGTTCCTGCGAATATTCCACGGCGGCTTTCATGTAGCGGATGACGCTTTCATCGTCGTAGGCGATGACCATGGCGCGTCCACCCAGCACGTAGGAAGGTCGTACCAATACCGGATACTGTACCTGCCGCGCTCCAGCTACAGCCTCTTCCAGGCTGGTGGCGATGGCGCCAGGCGGCTGCGGGATGTTGAGTTCGTCGAGGAGCTTGCCGAAGCGTTTGCGGTCTTCCGCCAGGTCAATCGATTCAGGCGAGGTGCCGATGATGGGCACACCGGCGGCCTTGAGAGGCAAGGCCAGGTTCAGAGGGGTCTGTCCGCCGAACTGCACGATTACGCCGATGGGCGCGCCCGACTGCGCCTCATGCTGGTAGACGGCCAGCACGTCTTCAAAAGTAAGCGGCTCGAAGAAGAGGCGGTCGCTGGTGTCATAGTCAGTGGAGACCGTCTCAGGATTGCAGTTGATCATGATGGCTTCATAGCCATCGTCGCGCAACGCAAAGGCCGCATGGCAGCAGCAGTAATCGAACTCGATTCCCTGCCCGATACGGTTCGGTCCGCTGCCCAGGATAAGCACCTTTTTTTTGTTTGTAGGCGGGGCCTCGTCTTCCTCTTCGTAGGTGGAATAGAAATAAGGCGTGTAGCTTTCAAACTCTCCCGCGCAGGTATCCACCAGTTTGTAGACCGGATACAGGCCGCGATGCTGCCGCAGCCGGAAAATGTCTTCTCCGCTGGTATGCAGGATCAGGCCGATACGTTCATCAGAGAGCCCCATGCGCTTGGCCTCACGCAACAGCTCCGTGGGGATGGTCTCGGTCTTGTATTTGCCGATTTCCGAAGACAGGTTCGTGATTTCCTTCAACTGGTACAGGAACCAGGGATCGATGCCGGTGATCTTGTTGAGGTCTTTGGGCGTCATTCCCTGCACCAGCGCATAGCGCAGGTAGGTCAGACGCTCCGGATGAGGCGTAACCAGCCGCTGGGTGAGAATGCGTGGCTCGATTTTTTCGGCGCTCAGGCGCTTCCCGCTCTCCAGCGAGCGAATGCCCTTCATCAACGCTTCTTTGAAGGTGCGCCCGATAGCCATGGCCTCGCCCACCGATTTCATCTGCGGCCCAAGGCTCTCATCGGTGCCGGGAAATTTCTCAAACTGCCATTTGGGAATCTTCACCACCACGTAATCAATCGTGGGCTCGAAGCAGGCCGGCGTCTTGCGGGTAATGTCGTTGGGAATTTCATCGAGCCGGTAGCCCACAGCGAGTTTGGCAGCAATTTTGGCAATCGGGAATCCGGTGGCTTTCGAGGCCAGCGCTGAAGAGCGCGAGACGCGCGGATTCATCTCGATGATGACCATGCGCCCGGTATTGGGATTCACGCCAAATTGGATGTTCGATCCTCCGGTTTCTACTCCCACTTCACGGATCACGCGGATAGCGGCATCGCGCATGTACTGGTATTCGCGGTCCGTCAGGGTCTGCGCAGGAGCGACCGTAATTGAATCGCCGGTATGCACGCCCATGGGATCGAAATTCTCGATGGAGCAGATGATGATCACGTTATCGGCGAGATCACGCATCACCTCCAGTTCGTACTCCTTCCATCCCAGCACCGATTCCTCAATCAGCACCTCATGCACAGGCGAAAGATCGAGGCCGCGGGCCAGAATCTCCAGCAGTTCTTCGCGGTTATAGGCGATGCCCCCGCCGGTGCCGCCCAAGGTGAATGATGGCCGGATGATGACCGGGAAGCCGATCTTGCCGGAAAAATCCAGGCCGTCTTTCAAATTGTTGACCAGGGCAGAGCGCGGGACATCGAGGCCGATCTTGATCATGGCGTCTTTGAACAGCAGCCGGTCTTCCGCCATCTTGATGGCCTTGAGCTGCGCGCCAATCAATTCGACGTTGTATTTTTCGAGAACGCCGCTATCGGCGAGTTCCACTGCCAGGTTGAGCGCAGTCTGTCCGCCCACCGTGGGCAGCAGGGTGAATTTGCCCTCCTGGCCCTCCATCATCTCCGCTTCCTGGCGGATGATCTCTTCGAGATAGGCCTTGGTGAGCGGCTCGATGTAGGTGCGGTCGGCCATCTCTGGGTCGGTCATGATGGTGGCCGGATTGGAATTGCACAGCACCACCTCATAGCCTTCGCTCTTGAGTGCCTTGCAGGCCTGCGCGCCGGAGTAATCGAACTCAGCCGACTGGCCAATCACAATCGGCCCGGAGCCGATGATCAGGACCTTCGAGATGTCATTTCTGCGGGGCATTAGTCTCCAAAAAAGCTTTGCTGCACTCTGCACCAGGTCCCTGCACAGCCATCATAACTTTTAATGCAGGGGCACGCGGATCAGCAGCGAGAAGATTGATGTTCTGATGCAAGGACACAAAGCCAAGAGCTTGAATGACCAGTTCGCCAGGCCCTGTAATATCAGATGGAATCGCGCCCTCACCAGACGTATTCGTCTCTAATGACAGTGGCCGATGATTCGATCCTACGAGGCGGTAGGAACTCCGTATGACTGCGCCCATGGAATCTACTACATGAAATGCGCGTGAACTTATGGCGATTGGCGCTCCAGGCAAACAGTGGCTGTAGGTGAGTCCACAACTGGATTCACCCAAAGCAAGTTCCAACTTATCCGGCGCTTCTCCGCCAGAGGAAATTACGTCCACAGGTATGAAGCCGATCGTTGCTATATCATTTTTGTTTTTAGAAGCAGATTTCCGGGGATCCACCAGCTCAAGAACATAGGTTGCAGGCTCGGTTGTGTCGAACGCGAAGGAGCCATCTTTTCCAATCTTCGTGACAGCAAGAGGACCCGATGCCCCCGGCTTCCACAGCTTCAAATCCATGCCGGCATAGGATCGATCTCCATCTTCGGGAACCAGACGACCTCTCAGATTCCGGGTCTGCACCGAGTTCCCTGCGGGCCAGGATAAAGATATCTGCTGGCGTGATTCCCAGGTTTGAACTTTTTGCACCTCTAACTCAGCGCTGCTTCCACCACCTAAATCTTCAACATCTATTAAATACTTTCCGGGAGCAAGATTCTTAATATTAACAATCCCATTTTCATTCGAAACAGATGTAATGAAGGAATGATCCAAGACTTGGGATTGGTACAAAACAACTTTGATTCCTGGCATGGGCTTTTTTCCATAGCTGATCAGGACATCAAAACTCGGCTGCACTTTATACGCTGGAAGTACAACAGTACAAGCGCTGGCGGCCATAGTAAGAGCTAACAGAGCCGAAACAACGCTGAGCAGCTTCATTTCTTCCACTCCTCCATCAGCTTCATAAAGTCACCGAAGAGATAATGAGAGTCGTGGGGGCCGGGCGATGCTTCCGGATGATATTGCACGCTGAAGAGCGGCAGGCTGCGGTGGCGCAGGCCTTCCAGCGTGTTGTCGTTGAGATCGATATGAGTCTTGGTGATCTCTGATTCCCTGAGCGAATCAGGATCGACGGCAAAATTGTGGTTATGGGCGGTGATCTCGATTTTGCCGGTCTCAAGCTGCTTCACCGGATGATTTCCCCCATGGTGCCCAAATTTCAGTTTGTAGGTCTTGCCCTGAAGAGCCAACCCGATGAGTTGGTGTCCCAGGCATATACCAAAGATCGGAGTCTTACCCATAAGCCCGCGAATATTTTCGTGGGCATACGTACAGGGCTCGGGATCGCCAGGGCCGTTGGAGAGAAACACACCATCAGGATTCAGGGAGAGCACGTCTTCGGCGCTGGTCATGGCCGGAACCACGGTCACCCGGCATCCCTGGTCCACCAGCATACGCAGGATGTTCTGCTTAATGCCGTAATCATAAGCCACTACATGCCTGGACGGCGGCAGGTCTTTCACGCCCACAATTTCCGTGGGCTCGTGAGAGCGCGTGCCGGTCTGCCACTGGTAGCGCTGCTTGGTGGTCACCACCCGCGCCAGGTCGCTGCCATCCATCCTGGGAATCGAACGCGCCTTGGCCACCAGCTTTTCAGCATCGGTTTCGATGGAGGAGATCACGCCGCGCATCACACCTTTGGTGCGCAGATGGCGGACGAGAGCCCGCGTATCGATATCGGAGATTACCGGGATCTTGAACTTCTCCAGGTACTCGTCTGTGACCTGCTGCGAACGCCAGTTGGAACTGATAGGCGAGAACTCGCGCACCGCCAGACCCTCGATATAGGGATGCGTGGCCTCGTTGTCCTCGGGGTTGGTGCCGTAATTGCCTATTTCAGGGTTGGTGAGGACGACAATCTGTCCTGCATACGATGGATCGGTGAAAATTTCCTGGTAACCGGTGATGGAAGTGTTAAATACGACTTCCCCGTAACATTCGCCTTTGGCTCCGTGACCTTTACCACTGAAGATCCTGCCATCTTCGAGCGCAAGGATTGCTTGCATTGCATCTCCGGGGAGTGGATTTTATCGATTTTATCACCTGCCTGCTGTGGGGGAACAATGATCTTCTGTGGATAACTTTCGAATACAGAGCAAACCGGTGGTTAACCGCAAAGGGCGCTAAGGACGCGAAGGTTGCAAATAAGGGTCTGTGTATTCTGGATTTGAGAGCGTCATTTAGCTTCAGCATGTTCGCCGGTAATTCGAGGGGTGGAACCGCAGAGGGCGCAGAGAACGCAGAGAAAACCTTACCGCTGATTACGCTGACATAACTGATCAATGCTGATTAAACTCGCCTATTCTTTGACAGTAGGTCCCGCAGCGGCCGTGGGTTTGTAGAAGCCTTCGCTCTCAAAGCCGAAGACGCGGTTGGAGCGGGCGCGGTAATTTTCCCAGGCAATGGCGGCCCCAAGTTCCACCAGTTGGGCAGTTGAAAACCTCTGCTTGAGGCGCTCCCGAAGTTCCGGCGTTACGCTGGCCGGAGTTGCAGTCATGGCGTCTGCGAGTTCCAGCACCAGTGTTTCGTCCGTGGTGTAAAGATTGCTTTCCCGCCACCAGTTCAGGTTAAGAAGCTTCTCGTCGCTGATGCCTGCGTGTCTGCCCCCGGCAGAATTGATGTCAATTCAAAAAGGACACTCAACCAGCTTGGCCGCGCGCACCTGCGCCAGCACCTTCAACTGTGCGGGAACCAGGCTGGTCTTGTCGAGGGCCTGGCTGAATTTTGCATAAGGAACCATCACTCCCGGATGGGTGGCAATGGTTTCCAGCGGAGCAATGTCTTTACCAAGGCGTTTGCGGGCCATGCGGCGGACCATATTGACCATGAAACGATCGAACATTTGTTTTCTGTTCCTCACTAAGAGCTGTGTCGCCCTTGCCGGGGCTCTGATTCCCGTTGCGCCTTATACCCACGTCTTCCGACGTGGGCTCAATAATGCCGCGCCTCTGGCGCTAAAGCAATTTCAGAGTTGGTGTAAACCGGCATTCATCAGGAGGAAACAGCAGCAGGGGCTAAAGCCCATAAATCTTTTTTGCTCTTTCGGTACGACTGAAGTCATACCCTGTTACTCGTCTCGCTCCTGGACGGGTCTACATTAACTCTAAAAATGCGCTAGATTCCGGTCCCGTGAATATTCTGAACAGTGTTGCTCGCCTGGTGCGCTTGTACAGGTCCTTGCGCGCAGCCGAGGGCGGCTACGGTCCATATAATTTTATGTAAGATACGTTGTGATCCATAAAATGTTTTTCGTGATTGCAGATCTTTTGCTCCCTATCTAATCAGTGTTTATCTGTGTGATCTGTGGTAAAGCTTTTGCTCTTTCAGCGCATCAGCGGTAAGGGTCTAACTGTTAATGCACGACGCCCATTTTTTCCATAGGCCAGTAGCCAAACACGGCTTTGCCGTAGATCAGGCTGCGCGGCACTGGACCGAAGTCGCGGCTGTCGTCTGACATAGAGCGATGATCGCCCAGCACGTAATAGCAATCGGAGGGGACCCGCACTTCGGGATAAGAGCGTGAATCCAGATATTCCTCAGGAACGTAAGGCTCAGGCACAAGGCGTGCGTTGAGATACACATGGCCATCGGTCACCCGCACGCGGTCGCCGGGAAGCCCAATGACCCTTTTAATGAAATTTTTGCGTGTGTCGCGCGGGTAGCGGAAGACAATCACGTCGCCGCGCTCGATGTTTTCCAGGCGGTAGGCCAGCTTGTTGATGAAGATGCGCTCCTGGTCTTCCAACCCAGGTTCCATGCTGCCGCCTTCCACTTTCACCGGCTGGTAGACGAAGAGAATAATGAACAATGAGATCAGGACAGAGATACAGAGATCGCGCACCCATGAGTGCAGCACCCGCAGTTGCTGGTCGTTTTTGGGTGAGGCCGCCGCGCCTTCCTGCGCCGGGACGACTCTGGTCTCTTCCGCCATAAGCGGCTTCTCTCCTGCCTCTTTAATTATACGAAGGAATTTACCTTCTTTAGGCGGGATGATTTACGGCCATTCTGGAGTAAAATAGAGCCGTTATGAAAAAAGTAATTCTTCCGCTGGCCATTGTTTGCCTCGTCGCTTTGACCCAGGCAGAGTTCATGGCGCCGCAAAGCGATATTCCGGCCTATAGCAAGACCCCGCTGGCCAAGGGACAGATGCTGCCCAAGGCCCTGACTGCGCAACAGCTTGCAGCTAATGGCGTGGATCATCCGGCGGCGCTGGCGGCCTACAAGGCGGCGGATAGAATTCCCAGTGTGATGAACCAGCAACCCTGTTACTGCTACTGCGACCGTCAGCACGGCCATAAGAGCCTGCATTCTTGCTTTGAAGGTATGCATGGTGCCAACTGCGGCACTTGTGTTCAGGAAGCTCTGTATACGTACAAGATGTCAAAGAAGGGCTGGACTGCCAGCCAGATTCGCGATGGCATTATTCGCCACGAATTCCAGCAGATAGACCTGCAGAATCCCGAGCCGGTGAAATAAAACTGCACCACCCCCAGTGCAGTTGACGCATCCAAAGTTTCTGCCGTATAAAGGGCTACTTGCCTTAAGCAGCCTGATTGCTTTGGGATAGCTGTTTCGATGTTTTCCACAGCCTTGGTTTGACGCTATTCCCGGGATTCGCCGCGAGGATGCAACGCAATGAAAAGAAAAGTGGCAGAAAGCGTTAAACGTTCAAGCTCTAAACCAAACAAAAGACAGACACTTAGAAGTACAAAAACCATGCCTCAAAAGAAACCAGCGGCCCCTCCCTCGAAACCCCAACTCTCGCAAGATCCGGCTTTTGCACAAGCTGTGCAAAACTATGAGGCTGGACTCAAGTTCATGCAGGAGCACAAATTCGAAAAAGCCAGGCCGCTCATGGAGAAGATTATTGCCAGCGGCCCCAAGGAACTGGCAGACCGTGCGCGCCTGTATCTCAACAATTGCAATCAGCAACTGGCCAGTAGCTCCACCACCTTCAAAAGCCAGGATGAGCACTTTGACTACGCCGTCTCGCTGATGAATTTCGGCCAGTATGAGCAGTCGCGCAGCCATATGGAAAAGATCCTCAAGCAGAATCCCAAGGCTGATTTCGCGTTCTATGGTCTGGCGGTGCTTGATTGCCTGACCACCCAGGTGGAAAGCGCGTTGAAGAACCTGAATGAGGCCATCCGGCTGAACCCGCAGAACCGCTTTCAGGCCCGCAATGATTCAGATTTCCAGAACATGGCGGACGATCCGCGGTTCACCGAGTTGCTCTATCCGGAGCCGGGAGAGCCGGGATTTGGGGGCAAGCACTAAATCCATTGCCAAAATCATTGGTCTACGCTGATCATGCAAATGCTATTTTTTCAGAGCAAGCGTTAAGATGATGATTCAATGCATTCCAGAACAATGACTCCTGATCATGCCTTTGCCATTGTGATCATGGCCGCCGGCAAAGGCACGCGGCTGAAATCCAAACGCCCTAAAGTGCTGCACGAGATTGGCGGCAAACCGCTTGTGGCCCATGTCATCTCTGCAGCCGGCAAAATCGTTCCTGCAGCAAACATCTACGTGATCATTGGCCACCAGGCAGAGAGCGTGCGTGAGGCGGTGAAGCACACTGGGGTGAATTTTGTGCTGCAGTCGCCGCAAAACGGCACCGGCCACGCCCTGCAGTGCGCGCGCGAACAGGTGCAGCATCATGACCACCTGCTGGTATTGTCAGGCGATGTGCCGCTGATTCGCGAAGAAACAATTCGTAAGCTGCGCGATTTTCATCTGGCCCAGAAGGCAGCCATGACCATCCTCACGGCCGAACCTGCTGACCCCTTTGGTTATGGACGCGTGCTCAGGGCCTCTTCTACGAGTGACGAAGTAACAGCCATTGTGGAGCAGAAAGACCTGAAGCCGAAGCAAGAGAAGGTAGGCGAGATTAATTCCGGCATCTATGCATTCTCAAGCAAGGTACTGTTCGCGAACATTGACCGCCTTACCTCGAACAATGCGCAGAAAGAGTTTTACCTGACCGATATGGCGGCGCTGCTGGTTGGCGAGAAAGCCAGAGTGGTGGCCCTCAAAGCAGAAGACTCTGCTGAGATTCTGGGGGCAAACACACTGGTCGAGTTATCAGAACTCGATGCCGCCATGCGCATGCGCAAGTGCCGGGAGCTGATGGCCAATGGCGTGAGCATTTACAAGCCGGAAACGTGCGTGATCGATTCGCAGGTAGAGATAGGCGCGGACACCATCATTGAGCCATTCGTGCAGGTGCTGGGCAATACGCACATCGGCTCCGACTGCCGCATTCGCTCTTATTCTGTGATCAGCGACTCGCATATCGAAAACGGGGTCACTATCAAGCCGGGCTGCGTGATCGACCAGGCGCGCATTTCTGCCCAGGCCATTCTTGGGCCATATTCACATCTTCGTCCCGGCAGTGAGATCGGTGAGGGCGCACACATTGGAAACTTTGTCGAGACCAAGAAAGTTCGAATGGGCAAAGGATCGAAGGCCAATCATCTTACCTACCTTGGCGATGCTGAAATTGGAGCAGGAGTGAATGTGGGCGCGGGAACCATCACCTGCAACTATGATGGCGCGCACAAGCACGTTACTACCATAGAAGACGGCGCATTCATCGGCAGCGATTCCACGCTGGTTGCGCCGGTACGCATCGGTAAAGGAGCCTACACCGCCGCAGGCTCTACCATTACCGACGATGTGCCTGCCGATTCACTGGCCGTAGGACGCGCACGGCAGGCGGTGAAAGAGGGATGGGTGAAGGCGAGAAGAGAGAAGAAGGTGAAAACAAGTACTTAGTATTGAGTACTTAGCCAAAGACTTTAATTCTGCCAGCTCTACTGCTCAACTTAACGTCATCACACTTATCAACGGTCATGTGAATCGGCGGCTGCTCGGTAATTTGGTTTTTCCTAAATACTAAATACCAAGTACTAAGTACTACTTCTCTCCTCTGCGTCCCTGCGGTAAAGCTGTTATCCGAGCTTTTTCTTTTTGTCTTTGCGGCGGAGGTCGCCTGCGCCTTCGGTTCCCGGACGATCTACGGTTGGGTTTTTGCCTGTGACCTGCGGATCAGCACTGTTGAATATGCTGTCATCATCGAGGCCTTCATGGCCTTCTTTCAGCGGGCTGGTGACAGAGGGATTCATGATGTTCTCTGCTGTGCTGGTGCTCTGAGGAATGTTCTTTCTGGTTTGCTGCCGCTGTTCGGGATTCGGCATTTGAATGACCTTGGCCTGTCCATGTGGATTAGGGCTTGATTCCGTCATGCGTCCACCCTGTCCCTGAACGTGCGGATCTTCCTCTTTTCTGTTTGGATTCGGTTTGCGGTTCGCCATGGCAGTCCTCCGTTTAATATAGATGACGAGAATTCAGGGCCGGATGGGTGAAATCGAGAACAGCAGTTCCTGGCCACTAGCTTGTAGCTGCTAGTTCTTTTTCCAAGAGGAACCCATACAGGGTGAAAGCCGAAAAACTCTGTTTTCAAGTTAATCCACTCGAAGCATAAGCTAGAAGCTAGCAGCTAATAGCTGCTTCTACGCTGCTTTCCGGTTGCTCCGTATCTGTGCTGCTACCTTCTTCAGATCGTCGATGAATTTGCGCATCTCTTCGTGGCGACTCTCGTCGTCAGGGGCGCGCAGGATCGACGATGGATGCACCGTCGCCATCACGTAGGTCGCAATGGATGATTGGACCCACTCGCCGCGATGCTGCGTGACGCGGAAATCGCGTCCTAAAACACCCTGGGCTGCCGTTGCTCCCAGCAGGATGACAACTTCAGGCTGTACGACTCTGATTTCGGCATCCAGCCAGGGACGACACGCTGTAATTTGCGCTGCATTGGGCTTCTTATGGATGCGGCGCTTGCCGCGTGGCTCCCATTTGAAGTGCTTCACAATGTTGGTGACGTAGACATCTTTACGATCAATGCCGGCTGCAGCCAGGGCTTTATCCAATACTGCTCCTGCAGGACCGACAAAGGGTCTTCCGGCAAGATCTTCTTTATCGCCCGGCTGCTCACCTACCATCATCACACGCGAGTGCCGGCTTCCCTCGCCAAAAACCGTTTGCGTGCCCAGCTTCCACAGGTCGCAGGCTCTGCATTGAACGGCGGCTTCATGCAGGGTTTTGAGAGTGGGTGAAGGCGGAATCAATGGTGCGGCAGTCGCTTGGATGAGCTTGGGCATAAGAGTTTGGATGCTGGTCGTCCAAAACCCGTTGAACTACAAACGAAACTTATTAGGGAGCGTGGCCGCCCTTGTCCGCGCAGAAGAATGGATGACAGATGGGAGGCAGTATCGTTTTAGGTTGAACATCTTTCATGTGATTGCCCGGCTCTCTGGTTTGTTGCTGAATCTAAAAGCTGGATTCTGTGATACATGTTGAAGAGAGAGGCCACGCATGAAATTCCATACTGAATATCTCACGTTTAACACCAGAAACCACCGCGAGTATGTGCATATCACGCCGCAGGTGGAGCGTATTCTTCACAACAGCGGCATGAAAAACGGCATGGTGCTGGTTTCGGCCATGCACATTACTGCCGGAGTTTATGTGAACGACAATGAAGATGGATTGATTGAAGATATTGACGCGTGGCTGGAGAAGCTGGCGCCCTTCCGAAAAGAGTACCAGCACCATCAGACTGGGGAAGACAACGGCGACTCACACCTGAAGGCTATCCTGGTGCATCATCAGGTGATTCTGCCATTCACCAGCGGCAAGCTGGTGCTGGGCACATGGCAGCGGGTTTTTTACGCGGAATTCGACGGACAGCGGTCGAAACGTGTTTTGGTTTATGTGATGGGGGAGTAGGAAGGCAGCAGGGTGAATTCAACACAGCCCTCCGATTCTCCACTACCTGGAGAACCCTCGGGAAGACGACATAGTTTATATCTACTGCAGCAATTCTTTGCCTGGGCCGCCCATGTTGGGCTGGGGCGCGGCCGGCAGCCTCAGGATGAACTCGTTTTCGCCTTCGGGATGCAGTTCGCCGCCAATGGAGTAGACCATCTCCTGGATGTGCATGAGTTCTTTGCCCAGGACAGTTTTGGGATCCTGTACGGGACCTTGATCTGTGGCTGCCCAGCGCAGACCGAGGTTGCAACGCCCGCTCTTCATGCTTGAGGTAACCGTCAGGATCAGCGGCCGGGTGTTCTTTCCTATCAGCTTGCCGATCAGCAGCACCAGTAACTGGCGCAGCACCGGACTGCTGGTGATCTGAATGGAAAGGTCCCACTGGCGCTCCAGCGTGAGCATGCCGGAGTGCAGCAGCACCACGAAGTCATTGAAGACCTCGTCCATCAGCGAGTCGAGCAAAACCCACGGGCCGGTAGGCACAGAGATTTCGCGCACCAATGAAGAAATAGTTTTGGCCAGAGCGATGGCCCGGTCAGCCTGCTGTTCAATATTTTTGAGGTCGCTGTTGGCTATGGAAACAGTACTGTTGCGCATGGCAGCCACTTCAAGGAAGCAGCGCACGCTGGTGAGTGGCTGGGCCAGGTCGTGAGCAACAGAGTTTACCAGGGCACGCCAGGGCGTCTGCTGAACCATGGCCGGTTCCGCAGCATAAATCTGCGGCGACTGGCCCGACAGCTTGCTATGGGAAGGCTCAAAAGTCATTGCCCCCATCTCTGCCGAATGGGCCGTTGGCGCAGGACGCCCGATTCGATATCCAGATCCGCGGACTGTATGAATCAACTTCTCTTCGTTCGACGCATCCACTTTTTTGCGCAGATAGTTGACGTAGACATCGACCAGGTTGCTGTCGGATTCCGGCTGCAGTCCCCAGGCCTGCTGCAGTAGTTCGTGGCGCGTCACGGTGTGTCCAGAACGGCGCATCAGCAGGTGCAACAGGTCGAATTCTTTCGGACTCAGCTTGATGTCCCGGTCGTTGCGGCTGATTTTGCGCAAGGCCGGGTCGAGTTCCAGGTCTTCCACGCGCAATACGTTGAGCGCCGGATCGGATTTACGGCGCAGCAGGGCATTGGCGCGCGCCGCCAGTTCCTGAAAGGAGAAAGGCTTGGTGACGTAGTCATCGGCGCCCAGGTTCAGCGATTGAATGCGGTCAGAAACTTTATTGCGGGCGCTGAGCACCATTACGGGTGTAGCCAGCCCCTCTGATCTTAGTTTCTCCAGTAGTTTCAGACCATCTGTCTGGCCGAAGTTTAGATCAAGGATAATCAATTTGTAGTTTTGCCGCCGGAGTTCAGCCAGAACACTTTCTTCGTCGAGCGCCGTGTGAACCGAATACCCTTCCGATTCCAAAGATTTGGAAAGGAAGGTAGCCAGATGAACATCATCGTCTGCCAATAGGATTGACATGGTAGTCCTTTGCGTGGGTGCCGTCGCCTGATCAGTGGAGTACATGAGTGCCTATTAAAATCCAATAATGATAGTTTTGCTTAAAAAAATTCCAATATTTTGAAATGCATTCCCATTTTGGAACAACTCAGACAAACTGAATTCCAATCTACTTCCCTACCTATGATTGGCTTGAGATTCTATCTTTTTAACAAAGCTGAAAGATATCAGGCATTTAACCTAATAAAACAAGGCATTATATATCCAGTGGAATAGATTCGCCACTTTCCGATGATCGTTATGAGAAACCTAGTTTCCTATGCACAGGCGTGAGTTTCTGTTTGGATTAGTTGCCAGCGGCGTGCTCGCGGCAAACTCTGAGTCGACGCCCTTATGGGTAAACCCGGATTCGACATTACTGCGCAGGAGTTCGGCGAAAACCAGCCTGGGCAGTGCGTATTTTGAGGTACACGGAAAGTCTGAAGGGCCCTCTCTCTTTATGACTGGCCCCGTCTTTTCCAAAACACCTAACCCGGCCAATGCTGCTCTTCAAACACAAATTAAAGAGGGATACATCAAGCGGCTGGGTGACCGTTACAAGCTGCTGATGTCTGATTATCCGCACATCGCTGCGACGGCAAAGACCAGGACGAATCGATGACGGTAGAGAAAGTCTGCAAAGACTACTTGGCAATTGCCGACGCAGCGGGAATCGATCGCTTTGCGGCCATTGGCTATTCATGGGGCGGGAACAGCGTGTTACAGCTTGCCACACGTTCGCAACGAGTCAATGCGCTAGCGGTTGGAGGATGGCCGGTGCTCGATGGCCCTTACGATCTTCTGCTGCAAACCACCGAGAAGTTGCATCGGGAATCTCCTGATCGGCCCGAGGTAGTTCGTTATGTGAACTACTACAGGAGCCTGCAGAACTGGCGGGAGCGCGATGAGGTGGCCAGGCTCAAATGCCCCAGGCTCAACTACATCGATACCAGCGACACCGGGGATACTGATTTCATCGGGCGCTTACGCAAAAACAACGAGGCGCTTCAGAAATTGGGATGGGAAACAGCGGAAGTCAACAGCGGCAAAGGTCATCCTGGCGGGCTGATGCCGGAGATCGCGTGCCCGGTCATTGGGACATTTCTGGATAAACACTTATTACCTGCCAAACCGCGCTGAAAGTAAGGTCACAGTTTCCGAATGCCCCTGAATCTTGTACGATGAAGAGTTTTGGATTGCGAAAGGTGACCTTCAGTACTGTGTCTCAAAAAACTTATAAGAACCTGATTGGCGGCGAGTGGATAAGCTCCCGCAGTGGCCAGACTTTTGAAAACCTCAACCCTGCCGATACCCGCGACGTCGTTGGTGTATTCCAGCGTTCCGACAAGCGCGATGTCGATGACGCGGTGGCAGCCGCCAGGAAAGCCTTTGAACTGTGGCGGCTGGTGCCCGCGCCAAAACGGGCAGAGATCATCTTCCGCGCGGCAGAGATTGTGCAGGAGCGCAAAGAGCAGTACGCCCGCGATATGACCCGGGAAATGGGCAAGGTGCTCAAGGAAACACGCGGCGACGTTCAGGAAGCCATCGATACCGCCTACTATATGGCGGGTGAAGGACGCCGCCTGTTCGGCGCGACCGTGCCTTCAGAGCTGCCCAACAAGTTTGCTATGGCCGTGAGGATGCCGATCGGCGTGTGCGGCATGATTACGCCGTGGAATTTTCCCATGGCCATTCCTTCATGGAAGCTGCTGCCGGCATTGGTTTGCGGCAATACCTGCGTGATTAAACCTGCGGAGGACACCCCGCTCTCTACCATCAATTTAGTAACGGCATTGATGGAGGCAGGCCTGCCTAAGGGCGTGGTGAACATCGTAACCGGATTTGGTCCGGAGGCAGGCGCGCCTGTTGTCGAACACCCGGATGTGCGCGCGCTATCGTTTACCGGGTCGAGCGAAGTGGGAAGAATCGTAGGCGAGGCGGCGGCCCGCACCTTCAAGCCCTGTTCGCTGGAGATGGGCGGCAAGAATGCCATCATCATTCTGGATGATGCCAACCTCGATCTGGCGCTTGATGGTGTTCTGTGGGGCGCGTTCGGCACCACCGGACAACGCTGCACCGCTACCAGCCGCGTGATTGCACAAAAAGGTATCTACAAAAAGTTCGTGGATGGCCTTGTCTCACGCAGCAAAGAGCTGAAAGTAGGAAGCGGGCTGGACGAAAGTATGCAGGTAGGTCCGCAGATCAATCAGCAGCAGGTGGAAACCACGCAGAAGTACGTGGACATCGGCAGGAACGAGGGTGCACAGTTGAAGTCCGGTGGCCAGCGGCTTTCCGATACAGACCACGCCCATGGCTGGTTCTTTGAGCCGACGGTGTATGCCGATGTCCGCCCGGAGATGCGTATTGCCCAGGAAGAAATCTTCGGACCGGTGGTCAGCGTGATTCCGTGTGACAGTTTTGATGAAGCGATTCACATCTCCAACAACGTGGTTTACGGTCTCTCGTCATCGGTGTACACGCGCGACGTGAATAACGCTTTCAAAGCCATGCGCGACATCTATGCGGGCATCACTTACATCAACGCGCCCACCATTGGCGCGGAGGTGCATCTGCCCTTCGGCGGCACCAAGGCGACAGGCAACGGACATCGCGAAGGTGGCCTGGGAGCCATTGACTTTTACACGCAGTGGAAATCGATCTACGTGGATTTTTCTGACAAACTGCAGCGTGCCCAGATCGATACCGGCGAATGATGAATTTACGCAAGAGATGCATAGATCCGGAGGGGCGCAAAAATGGCGCCCTTCGGATGACAAAGGGATAGGGTGTTTGAATCGGTCCAGGTAAAAGGCGAAGAAACTCATGCTCATTGGCGTTCCTAAAGAAGTAAAAGATCACGAGTCGCGGGTAGGTATTGTGCCTTCCGGCGTAAAAGCCCTTGTGGATGTAGGGCACAAAGTCATCGTAGAAACCAGCGCTGGCGGACTCTCTTCCATGCCCGATGAGGACTACAAATCAGCCGGTGCGGAGATCGTCGCCTCAGCCGCTGAAGTATGGAAGCGGGCCGATATCGTCGTAAAAGTTAAAGAGCCAATTGAGAAAGAGTATCCGTACTTTCGCGAAGGACTGGTCCTGTTTACCTACCTGCATCTGGCGCCGCTGCCGGAACTGACGGAAATGCTCTTGCAAAAGAAGGTGACCGGCATCGCTTACGAAACGATTCGCGACCGCAGCCATACCCTGCCGCTGCTCACTCCCATGTCCGAAGTTGCGGGACGCATGTCCGTACAAGTAGGCGCCGCTTATCTTGAGAAAGAGCACGGCGGACGAGGTGTTCTGCTCGGCGGCGTACCGGGAGTTCCCCCGGCGCAGGTCACCATAATCGGCGGCGGAATCGTGGGCACCAATGCTGCCAAGATGGCCCTGGGCATGGGTGCAATCGTCACCCTGATCGATCTCAACCTGAACCGCCTGCGCGAGATTGATGACATCTTCAATGGCCGCATTTACACACTGGCTTCCAATTCCTATTCGATTGCACACTCGACTTCTACGGCTGATCTTCTCATCGGTGGGGTGTTGATTCCCGGCGCCTCTGCTCCCAAACTGGTTACCCGGCAGATGGTTTCACGCATGAAAAAAGGCGCGGTCATCGTGGATGTAGCCATCGACCAGGGTGGATGCATCGAGACTGCCCGGCCCACCACGCACAGCAATCCTTCTTATGTAGAACAGGGAGTGGTCCATTATTGCGTCACTAACATGCCTGCCGCTGTGCCCCACACTTCAACGCTGGCGCTCACGAATGCGACCTTGCCCTATGTGATGAAGCTGGCCCAAATGGGACCTGCAGCCGCCATCCAGGGAGACAACGGGATTCGCGAAGGTGTGAATACGTTCAAGGGACACGTGACCTATCCGGCGGTCGCCGAATCGCAGAATCGCCCGGTCAAGGAAGTGACCACGCTGTTGTAGCAATCACAATGTAACCCAAAGCAGCATTCCGATCAGTGCAGAATGATTTATTCTAAGATGTTGGTGTTGAGCACTATCATGAGGAGAGCGCGTCGCTCGTAAATCCATGGATTCTAATGCGCTTGATTACATTACGGTTCAAGGCTTCAAGAGCATAACTGCCATCGAAAAGCTCCGCCTGAATCCCGTTAATATTTTTATTGGGCCGAATGGTTCAGGAAAATCCAATTTCATTGGTGTTTTCTCGTTTCTTCACGCTGTTCGAGAAGGAAGGTTGCGCGATTATGTGATTGAAGCGGGCGGTGCAGAAAAAATTTTGCACTTCGGCTCAAAAGCAACTAAAGAGATTTTTATCCACCTCTCCTTTGGAAGTGAAGTGAACCAATATGAACTGACACTTGCCCCCACTCAGGATGATGGCTTGTATCCATCATCTGAGCAAGCCTTCTTTTGGGGCGATAAAGATCGTTATAAAACCCCGTATGAGTATCCGTTATCATCGCGCCAACAAGGGCGCGAAGGCGGCATTAGCGACCCTGAACTGAAGGGAATTCCTGGATGGGTGAAGTTTCGTCTCGGCGGTTGGCGGGTCTACCACGTGCACGACACAAGCAAATCTTCTCCAATGCGCAAAACAAACAAGGTTGCGGATAATGATTTCCTGCGGCCAGACGGCTCCAATCTTGCCTCATTCTTGTACTTGCTTCAGGAGCGGGAACCGACTTCCTATAATCTGATTCGGAGAACGGTTCAGCAAGTCGCGCCTTTTTTCGAGGATTTCAGATTGAGGCCCCTCAACCTGAACCCCGACGATATCAAACTCGAATGGATACACAAAAGCTCCGATCAATATTTTGATGCATCGTCTCTCTCAGATGGGACTCTCAGATTTATTGCACTAGCGACGCTTTTTTTACAGCCGAAGAATTATCTTCCATCCGTCATTCTGGTAGACGAGCCTGAGTTAGGCCTGCATCCCGTAGCAATCGGGATCCTGGCAGGCCTTATACGTCATGCGTCGCAAAACGCTCAAGTGCTTGTATCGACTCAGTCATCTCTTCTTCTTGATCACTTCGATCCTGTGGATGTGCTGGTTGCCAATCGCAAGAGCGGTGGGACACAGATCGAACGTTTGGACGCTTCCCAATTGACTGAGTGGTTAAGGGACTACAGCTTAGGACAGCTTTGGGAAAAGAATGAATTAGAAGGACGACCGGTTCCTGAATAAACATGGCACGTTTATTGGTTCACGTTGAAGGGCAAACAGAAGAAGCTTTTGTCAACGAACTCCTTCGAGATTACTTGATCAGCGTGGGATACGAATCGGTAAGCGCGAGAATTATAGGGAATGCCCGATTGCGACGACGCCGCGGCGGCATTCGCCCATGGCCCTCAGTTAAAAAAGACATAATGAACCACCTTCGCCAGGATCCCGGCTGCATATCAACAACAATGGTGGATTACTACGGGCTTCCTCAAGAAGGCGTGGGCCAGTGGCCAGGGCGTGCAAGCGCAGCCCTGGTTCAAGCGGGAAAAGCTTTACATGTGGAACGCGCGTTGCTGGACGATCTAATTCATTCATTTGGCCATGAGGTCGACTCCAGACGCTTCATTCCATTCGTTGTTATGCATGAATTCGAAGGATTATTGTTCAGCGATTGTGCAGCATTCGCAAGAGGTATAGCCCGAAGCGATTTAGAATCTGATTTCCAGCAAATCCGAAACTCCTTCGAAACTCCAGAAGACATCAATGATTCGCCGATAAACTGTGCCTCCAGACGTATTGAAAATTTGGTGCCTGGATACGAGAAGCCCCTGCTTGGCACGCTGGCCGCGCTTGAGATTGGATTAGGCCAGATTCGAGCACACTGCCCTCATTTCGCGTATTGGATACAGCAACTCGAATCCAAAGTCTGAATGAAGGCCTTTCAGTTCCAGCACATGTCTGGACCGTGTAGAACCGTCCTTAACACTTCTTACCATCTGATCAGCGGCGACAAAGGCATTCCTCCCTTTCGTCCTGACCCCCTGACGCTATAATACTTGCAGCACTCAGCTATTGTTGTGGCTACATCTAATCAGGAACAACGCGAAGCCCCGGTGCCTTTGACGCAACGGCGCGCCATGCTTATTCTGCTGGCGGTAGCTGTTCTTATCCTGTTTGGCCTGGTTTTCTCGCAGACTGCATTCAACCTCAAGGCTCTGCGGCCCGGCGGAGTGGAACAAACTCTCTTCCTGGTCACGCTCTCAGCACTGGTGTTCCTGGTGCTGGTGACGCTGACTTTCGTCCTGCTGCGCAACCTGCTCAAGCTTTATGCAGAGCGGCAGCTTGGAGTGCTGGGTTCGCGCTTCCGTACGCGCATGGTCATCGGCGCACTGCTGCTCTCGTTTGCTCCCTGCCTGCTCATGTTTATGTATGCCTATGGACTGATGAACCGCTCCATTGACAAATGGTTCTCAGGGCCGGTAGAGCAGATTCAGCAGGACTCCGGATCAATCGCCAAAATCCTTTCCGACTATGCGGGAGAAAATGCCCAGCAGGAGGCCGTTGAGATCGCGCGCTCGCCCGAGACGCAGCGCGCCTTCCAGACGCGAAATTTCACCGGAGTGCTGCAGGAATTCCGGCAACATGAGCCGACGCTGCAAGGGGGGTTCGCCATCGCTCTGATCGATGGTGACCAGGCGACAAGCTGGCATCTGCCGGGAGCCTGGGGCGAGTTGCAAAGGCGCTTCCCACCACTGCAACAGATTGAAGCGCATCCGCAAAAATGGACACTCGGCAATGTGGAGTACCTGCTGGGCGCAGCAGCGGTACAGGGCAAAGACGGAATCCTGGTGGGAATGCCCCTTCCAAAAAACTTTGCCCCCACTCTGGAGCAGATGCAGAAGAATCAGACCAGCTTTCTGGCGCTGAGCCGGCAGAATAAGCGCATCCGCGGGCTGTACATGTTGCAGCTCACGCTGCTCACGGTGCTCATTCTGTTCATTGCCACGTGGGTATCGCTCTTTGTGGCGAAGCTGGTCACGCGTCCGGTGGCGGCGCTGGCCGAGGCCACACGCGAAATCGCGCAGGGCCACCTGGGGCACCGGGTGGATATCTCGGCTGCCGATGAACTGGGCGAACTGGTATCGTCGTTCAATCGCATGGCCGCCGATCTGGAATCCAGCCGCAAGAAGATTGAACAGTCGGCGCGTGCCCTCTCGGAAACCAATACCGAGTTGGAGCAGCGGCGGCGGCACATCGAAACCATTCTGGAAAATATTCCTACGGGCGTGCTGTCGCTTGATCCGGAAAAACGCGTCTCTCACAGCAACGTGGCCTTTGGACGCATGTTCGGGCCCAATGGAGGGCTGCCGATCATCGGTTCCCGCCTGCGCGAGGTATTTCCGCCGGATGTGGCTACCGACCTTGATCATCTGCTGCGCAAGGCTGATCGCATGTCTGTGACCTCGGCCCAGCTTGAGATTCCGGCGCCCAAACACAAGCTCAATGTGGCCGCGACTGTATCTTCAGTGCAGCATGGCAAGCAGCGCCTGGGCTACATTATTGTGTTTGAAGATTTCAGCGATCTGATGAAGGCCCAGCGTGAAGCCGCATGGCGTGAGGTGGCGCGCCGCGTTGCCCATGAGATCAAGAATCCGCTCACGCCCATTGCGCTTTCGGCGGAGAGAATTCGCCGCCATCTGGACAAAGGCGCTGCGCCCGATGATGCTTCACTGGCTGTAATCCATGGGTGTGCTGAAACCATTGCCGGAGCGGTAGAAACGGTGCGCTCGTTGGTGGATGAGTTTTCGTCCCTGGCCCGCTTCCCTACCGCGCAGCCGCGTCCTTTTGACGTGAATGAGATCGTAGAGACCACGCTGGGAATGTTCAATGGCAGGCTCGATGGCATCCGCGTAGAGACACAGCTTGAACCGGCCCTGCCGTTGGCCATGGCTGATCCGGAGGCGATTCGCAGGGCGCTGGCCAACCTGATCGATAATGCTGCTGAGGCCATGCAGGGTTCCCTGCTGCGCGAAATTCATATCTCAACCATGCTGGTGGAAAGCAAAGATGCAGTGGAAATCGCCGTGGCTGATACCGGACATGGCGTGACCCGTGAAGTGAAAGAGAAGCTTTTTCTTCCTTACTTCTCTACCAAGAGACGCGGCACCGGTCTGGGGCTGGCGATTGTGAGGCGTATCGTGGAAGATCATCGCGGCTCTGTCCGCGTGGAAGAAAACCAGCCTCTCGGAACGCGCTTCGTGGTGGAGTTACCATTGGCCCCGCAACCCGAGCAGGCGCCTGCAGCGGAGATGCAGAAGAATGCATAGCATCCTGGTGGTGGATGATGAGCGCGATATTCGAGAGTCGCTTCGGGGAATCCTGGAAGATGAAGGCTACAAGGTGCTGCTGGCCGAAAGCGGCGAAGCCTGCCTCGAAGTCCTGAAGAAACGCAGTTGCGAGATCGCCCTGCTCGATATCTGGCTTCCCGGCATGGATGGCCTGGAAACCCTCGAGCGCATCAAGCAAATGGAAGATGGCCCGGAAGTGATCATGATTTCCGGGCACGGCACCATTGAGACTGCCGTTCGCGCCACCAAGCTGGGCGCGTTTGATTTCCTGGAAAAACCGCTCTCGCTGGAAAAGACGCTCATTCTCATCAAGAACGCGCTCGAAGCCCATCGTCTGCGCCGCGAAAACGCGGAATTCAAGAAGCAGATTCAGTCGAAAAGCGTCATCGTGGGCGAGAGCATTCCCATCAAGGCCCTGCGCCAGCAGATTTCCATCATGGCGCCCACCAATGGACGGGTGCTGATCTATGGCGAGTCCGGCACCGGGAAAGAGCTTGTCGCCATGGCGATTCACGCGCACAGCCTGCGCAAAGACAACCTGTTTGTGGAGATCAACTGCGCCGCCATTCCTGAAGACTGGATTGAGAGCGAACTATTCGGCCATCGCAAGGGAGCGCTGCCCGCCGCGGCAGGCGATAAAGAAGGAAAATTCCAAAAGGCAGACGCTGGTACCCTTTTTCTGGATGAAGTCGGCGACATGAGCCTGAAGACGCAGTCCAAGGTCTTGCACGCGCTGGATGAGCAGCGGTTCACGCGCGTAGGCGATGACGAGGCCATTCAGGTTGACGTGCGGGTGATTGCCGCGACTAATAAAGATTTGGAAGAAGAAATTTCCAGGGGCAATTTCCGTGAAGACCTTTTCTACCGCCTGAACGTGATTCCTTTTTATGTCCCGCCGCTGCGCGAACGCCGAGAAGACATTCCCATGCTGGCACGGCACTTTCTCAAAGAGTTCTCTGCCGCTTACAGCCGCCGTCCCAAGGAAATCACTGACGATGCTATCGATACCCTGATGCGCTACTCCTGGCCGGGCAACGTGCGTGAACTGCGCAACGTGGTGGAACGCGTGGTGATCATGAACCCGACGGTGCACAAGATCGAGCGCAAGCACCTGCCGCCGCTGGTGCACCGCGAAAGCGCAGGCCGCAATGCAGCAGGGTTTTCCAGCCTGCACCAGGCCCGTGCCGCTTATGAGCGCGATTACATCCTGAAGAAACTGGATGAGAACCACGGCAATGTCACGCGCACGGCCGAGGTTCTCGGCCTGGAGCGCAGCCATCTATACAGGAAGATGAAGACGCTGGGGATTGCGGTCAAAGAGTAGTTATTACTATATTGGATTCTTAAAGTTCTATACGGAATGCATTCTAGTCAGGTCCCATTTCTGTGCCTGCTAGTTATCTCGGACATTCAATAGATTTATCATGACTTTTTATATCCCTCATTTCCTGCCATCTCCCGAGGCATTCGAGCTTTTGGTGTATATACTGTTGCGGCACGAGCATCCGAGATCCCAGATTCAACATTTTAGACCACCAGATTGGGGTATCGATATTCTGCGCCGAGAAGGAAAAACTGTTTTCGCCTACCAATGCAAGCACTACAAGTTGCCCAGGAAAAACATCCTTCAAAAAGATATTGAAAAATCATTGCGGTCGGCCTGCATACACCGAACAGAAGTTGGGTGGAAGAAGATCATACTTTGCTTTTCGACAAATCTTACGGCTCCACAAACTGCGGCAATAGGTGAGATTGCCAAAACATTGGGGTTATCCACTGCGGAATACGAGATTTTGGGGGGCTCTTGGTGCATATCGCGATTGGCGAGACATCCAGAAGCATGGGAGATCGCTACGGCCCCCATCCCGCCGATTAAGCCACTTAACTCACTTACGCACCCTACTGAAATTCCATTCGAAGATCACAAAATGGATCGAATCTTGAATCGGATTCAAAGATCTGAATCAAAATTGTATGTTTCCGACCTCCTTGAAGATGAAGGCATTAGCCAAATAAATTCGGTAGCAGAATGGTATAGGATTGCAAGATTATTCTATCGGTCAACGCACAGCTACTTAAGGGTTATGTCTCTCGATACCGAGATTCCTCTGTTTTGGTTTACAGGACAAGGAGGGCCGTATTTAGATATGAATCTTGAGTTGCTGCATAAAAATGTGGTGCTTCATAGAATCTATGTCTTCGATTTTGAGTTAGAAAAAGTAAATCCTGCTGCCTTCCAGTCTTTTGTTTACTATTGCGCTAAGCAGAGCCAGCTTGGCCTAACGTGCAAAATCGTACCACTTGAAGTTTTTTCAGACATCCGCCCGTTAGAATGTCGAATATTTTCTATCCAAGATACTGACAACGTGATGTTGTATGAATCAGGTATACCTGAAGTAATTTTTTTGAAGGATGCCTCTATCATTTTAGAGTCAATTGAGGCGTTCGATGAACTATTTCTGCACAAGCAAGCAATCACACCATACCAATTACTAACCTCGAAATAACAGTGTCTTGGCTTGGAAGCACATTCATCTCTACAGGAAGATGAAGACGCTGGGAATTGCGGTGAAAGAGTAAGGAACAAAGGACACAGCGTAGCGGAGCCACAACCAAACACCTTTTAACAGCAGAGGACGCAGAGGGCGCAGAGGAATTTGAAGGAAAAACCAGGACCTTACCGCTGATGACACTGATTAACGAAGATCGATTTTCGTGACTCAAACAGCTTCATGTCACCGCAACAGTATCGCAGAGGATCGAATAAAAATTTGCGTTATCAGTAAATCAGCATTGCATCAGGCCGCGGGTGGGCTGTACTTTAATCGCTTTCCTCGGTGTTGAGGTTTGGAGTCTGCAAGTGCTCCAACTGCTTCCGCCAGTCCAGATCCTCAACGAACGAGGCGGACTGACGCCAGCCGGGCTTTACTTTCACAAATAATTCCAGGTAAACCTTTTTGCCCAGCAGGCGCTCCAGTTCCTGGCGCGCAGCGGTACCAATCTCTTTCAGCCGCTCGCCCTTCTTTCCGATGAGAATTCCCTTCTGGCCTTCGCGTTCACAAAAGATGGCAGCGGCAATGCGGATGAGCTTTTCCAGTTCTTCGTAACGTTCGACGATCACGGCTATAGCATAAGGGACTTCCTTGCCGGTCTTGAGCAACACTTTCTCGCGAATGATCTCGGAAGCGAGAAAGCGCTCCGGTTGATCGGTAAGCTGATCTTCAGGGAAGTAGCGCGGTCCATCGGGCAGAGCACGGATGATCTTGTCGAGCAGGATATCCAGGCCCTGCTCCTTGACCGCTGAGATAGGAATGATTTCCTGAAAGTCATGGAGTCTGCTGTAGCGATCAATAAGCGGGAGCAGTTTTTCCTTCTGCAGCTTGTCCACTTTGTTGAGCAGCAGAAAGACCGGGCCTCCGGTTTTCTTCACCAGTTCCAGTACATGCTCGTCCCCGGGGCCGAACTTCTCGGCCGCATCCACAATCAGCAGGATCAGGTCGCGACTGTCGAGCGCATCGTAAATCTCGCGCATCATCTTGCGGTTCAGGCGGCTGTCAGGCCTATGGACGCCGGGAGTATCGATAAAGACGATCTGCCCGGCAGGCCGGCCTTTCTGCGCTTTTACATTCACCATGCCCTGGATACGCGTGCGCGTGGTCTGAGGCTTCTCCGTGACTATGGCGATTTTTTCGCCTACCAGCGCATTGAGAAGGGTGCTCTTGCCTGCGTTTGGGCGGCCAATAATGGAGACAAAACCGGAGCGGAACGCCATTTATGCCAGCATCTCTTTCGCGGGTGGCCGGGGATGCGAACGGCTGACCCTGATTTTGTCAATCTTCCTGTCGGTCGATTCAAGAATTTCAAACCGCAGGCCATCCTCTTCAATAGTTTCGCCGGGGCGTGGAATTCTTCCCATCATCTCGCTTACGAGCCCTCCAACGGTGGTGGCGTCCTTGGGTTCAAGGCGCAGGTCGAACAGGTCTTGAAGGCGGTCGACATCCACGTTGCCCCGCATGACATATGCGCTGTCACCTTCAGGCACAACATCGCCGCCCTGTTCATGCTCGTCGCGTATTTCGCCGACAATTTCCTCCAGCAGGTCTTCGAGAGTAACGATGCCGGCCACTGAACCGTATTCATCAATCACGATAGCCAAATGAATGTTCCCGCGCTGCATCTCGCGCAGCAACTCAGCAGTTTTCTTCGTCTCCGGCACGAAAATCACCGGGCGCATCAGCTTGCGCACCATGGTAACCTTGGCTTCTTCATCGGGAATTTGAATCACATCCTGAGCGAGCACCATCCCCTGTATCTGATCGATAGTGGCCACATAGACCGGCACCCGCGAATGCGGCCTTTCGCGCAGCATCATAGTAAATTCTTCGATAGTGGTATCAGCGGGCATGGCAAAGACATCGGGACGCGCTGTCATCACCTCGCGCACGGTTTTGTCGCCGAATTCGACCACCGATTGAATCAACTCGCGGTCACTCTCTTCCAGGATGCCCTCTTCCTGTCCGGCTTCGATCAAAGCGTCTACGGCTTCTGACGGATGCTCGGGTTCTTCCGGTTCGTGCGGCTCGGCCAGTGCTGCCACGGACAAGCTGAACCCTAAGATGAGCGTGACCGGCAGCATCAGGTAGATGAGCATCTTCAGCACAGGAATGAATCTGACCAGCCATTCACCGCGCGTACGTGTGAACATCATGTAAGGCAGCAGGCGATTGAAGACAATGATAATGACAATGATGCCGACGATGGCCTGCACTACTTCCAGCCACAGCCATGTGCCCCTGGAAAAAAGCAGAAAGGCAAGCAGCATGGCAATGGCCGCGGTCGCCAACTGCACCAGCACCATCGTGGCCAGCATGGCTCGTTTGCTGGCGGCGCTCAGGCGAGGCTCCACCAGGTTTTCAAAAGCTTCAATGTTTTCCTGGAATTCACGCGAGAGAAATTTACCGCTTTCGGTGTAAAGCCTCTCCACATAGGAAACAAACGCCAGCAAAGCGCATAATACCGCGATTCCCGCGTAGATCAGCCAGGTCATCGTGGTCTCCTGCGGGAAGCGGCGACCTGCGTGCGCTGGATGAGCGAATCCGGCAGCTTCAGTTTTTTTCGCAATCCTCTTTCCTGCGCCGCCATCGCGCCATGGTCGGTTTCATGATCGTATCCGGCTAGATGCAGCATGCCGTGCAGGATCAACACCTTGAACTCGTCTGCCGGTGCATGGCCATAACGCCTGGCGTTTTCGGTGGCAATCTGAGCAGAGATGGCTATATCTCCACCATCCTCACGCGGGAAGGAGAGCACGTCAGTAGGCTTGTCTTTTTTGCGAAAACGGCGGTTCAACTGCCGAATTTGGCGGTTGCCGGTAATCAGGACGGCAACTTCACCGGACACTCCGGCCAGTTTTCGTGCCCGGCGGGTGAAGCGGGTGAGATCCGCTTCGTCCACATCGTCGAGAGATGCTTCCAGAATGATCACGTACAGTCGGTATAGTCCGTAAACAAATGGGAGGGCGTTGCGGCCCTCCCTCGAAGATTCTACTAAATTCTTACTGTTGCAGCGGTTCCTGCGATTCCTGCTGCTGCACCTGCGCCTCTTTGGGCAGTTCCAGCGACATCTGCTGGCTCTTGGCGCGATCATCATACGCGCGCACAATCCGCTGCACCAGGTGGTGCCGCACCACGTCTTCCTCGCCAAAAAAGTTGAAGGAGATGCCGTCCACGTTCTTCAGTACATCTATAGCTTCCAGCAGGCCGCTCTTGCGGGCGTTGGGCAGGTCGATCTGCGTGATATCGCCGGTGATCACAGCCTTGGAGTTGAAGCCCATGCGGGTCACGAACATCTTCATCTGCTCAGATGTGGTGTTCTGCGCCTCGTCGAGAATGATAAACGAATCATTTAAAGTGCGGCCACGCATGAAGGCGATGGGAGCAATCTCGATCACGTTCTTCTCCAGGCACCGGTCTACGCGCTCCTGATCCATCAGGTCGTACAGAGCGTCATACAGCGGCCGGAGATACGGATCCACTTTCTCCTGAAGAGTGCCGGGCAGGAATCCCAGCCGCTCACCGGCTTCCACTGCCGGACGCGCGAGAATAATGCGGTTCACCTTCTTGTTGTTCAGTGCAGACACTGCCATGGCCACGGCAAGATATGTCTTGCCGGTACCGGCAGGGCCGATGCCGAATATCATGTCATTCTTCTCAATGGCATCCAGATAGCGCCGCTGGTTGATGCTCTTGGGCTGCACCTGGCGCTTGCCGAATGACCGCTGCTTGCCGGCCTCGGCCAGCCCGCGCAACGTCGTGGAGGCATTCTCCTCAGACACGACCACTTTCAGCATGTCCCGCAGGTCGCCATTCTTGAATTCATGGCCGGTGCGGTTCAGGTGATCGAAGTCGGTGAAAATCTGCTCCGCGCGAGACACGTCACGGGGGGCGCCTTCAATATGAACGCCGTCAGACCTCAAATCGACATTTACATTCAGCCCCACCTCCATAATGTGGAGATTTTCATCGCGAGTGCCGAATAGTTTCTCGATGTTCGGGACAAGTTCAATACTTTTCTTCATTCAGTGTTGCGGTTTCCTCCTATGGCCGCAGGCGCACGCCCGCATAAAACAGGCCGCGCATAAAACGCAAAAAAGTTGTTTGGAAATTTAGAAGCGGTGTTGCTCGCCCACCAGCACGTGGAAGCAGTGCCATTATTGGAGAGAGTACCCGCCCTGGGTTTTGAAGTCAACAAAGTCTTGCGTTGAGCCTCCGCTCATTCGTTAGATGCCCCCGTTAAAGGCAAAGCTGCGGATAAATTCCACCTCGGATAATTGCCATAAGCGGAGCTGGCTGGAGTCTGGGTTAAGGCATTTTTCCCTGAAACAGGCCGGATTCATTGCTTCGCAAATGCCCGTCTGCCCGTTGACCAAAGCGGCTAAATCACAGTAAAATAAGACCTTCGGCTAATCCCCCGAAATCACTCCAAAGAGGAAACAAGCAGCAACATGGCAAATCATTTTTCGGCGCTGAAGCGCGCCCGTCAGACAGAAAAGCGTACTGCGCAGAATCGCGCCAATAAATCCCAGTTCCGTACCGCTCTGCGGAAGTTCCGCACCTCCCTGCAGTCCGGCAACAAGGAACAGGCCAACTCTGCCTTTGGAGAGACGGTCTCCATGATTGATAGGGCCGTAAAGAAGGGCATCATCCACAAGAATACCGGCTCGCGGTATAAGTCACGCCTGAGCGCCCGCCTGGCAAAGTAGCTGCTAGCTACTAGCTTTTAATCCCGGATTGTTCCGGGCTTTCGCTTTTTCGTTCTTTTTCCACCGCAGGGCGCCCAGCACGCAAAGGTAGCAAAGAAAATAATTCAGAGCTTATGGAGCGCAAGCGTCCTCGCCTAATGTCACTTACTTTAGGGACACCATGCTGTATCCCAATGAGAGATGTCATTCCGAGCGCCCGTTAAGCTCACGCGCGTTTTCTTCAGCGCGTGAGTAGGGTGGAGGAATCTGCCCCGCTGCTGCCCGCCCATGCGAAAATTCTTTTAAATTCATGCTCGAATGTGCAAAGTAAGTGGCATTAGGCGTCCTCGCCTGCGCGGAAGCATCTTCAGCAGACCAGCGTCATCATGCGTTCATCAGCGGCGAAGGTTTTGGCGCTCTTCGCGTCGGTTAAACCGGGAGTTGATCCTGCATCCACTCACTCGTCATGGCCTTGGGCTCTTCTGCCAGATGCATCACGAGTTGTTCCAGCACTAACCGCTTGCTGGGCGCATTCGAACGCAGTGCCATGTCGGCTCGGGCAATCAGCTTTAAGGCGCGGGTGAGTTCACGGCGGGATTTGTAGCGGCGCGCCTGCCGGATGATGTCTTCCGCGGCAAACGGTGGAACGCGGAAGCCCTGCCACAATGCCTGCCAGATCATCTTGGGATCACGGACGTTCTTTTCAGAGATAACCAGCATCTGCCGAAAAGTCTTGGCCAGCATATAAAGATGCCCGATAGCCGCCTCTTCGCCCTCGCCGGTCGCAAGCATTGCATCGAGCACAGCCACGGCTTTGATTTTATCTTTCGCTGAAATAGCTTCTGTGAGTTCGTAGAGCGAGCGCTGCTTGGCGGCCAGCACCATGGTTTCCACATCGCCCAGGGTAATGCGCTTCTTTTCGCCGGTGTAGAGAATCAATTTTTCCAGTTCGCTGCTTATGAGCATCATGTCCGCCCCCAACGCATCTACCAGTTCGCGGGCGGCATCCTGGTCTATTTTCACTTCTTCTTTCTGCGCCCGCTCCATAACCCAGCGCATGCCGTCGCTCTCATCCACGCGCGCCAGTTCCACCATACCGCAGTACTCACCCAGGGTTTCGCGGATGCGCTCATAACGCTCTTTGTCCTGCATGTCCATGCGCCGGACGTCTGCGGGAATACTGATGTGATCAGCCACAAAGATGAGCACCGCCGCCGGATTGGGATCTTTCACATACTGCTCTATCGCCGCAAACTCTTCTGCATGCGATCCGCGGCCATAGAGATTCTTGACTCCACGGATAAAGAACACCTGGAAAGGCGCCATCAGCGAAGGAGTGCGGGCGCCATCGAGAATCTCAGCCAGATTTACCTCAGAAAGATCGAGATCATGGAGGCTGAAGTCGCGCAGATCGTTGGGGACCAGATGCTGGATCAACGCCTGGCGGCAGTGATCGCGAAAAAACACCTCGTCGCCTATGAAAACATACGCCGGGCGAAGCTTATTATTTGTGACCTCAGAAACGAAGCGCTCCGAAGGCGCAAAGCTGCGGCCCGGCATCAGTAGGCCTCCAGAATGTCACTGACCAGGGTACGGGCAAAATCGCGCGACATGCGCTGCAACGCGGGCGTCTCCTCATTAAAGAAGCTGGCGATCTCCTGGGAAACCTGGTACTGCTCCCGGAAGGTGTAATTCTGGTTTTCAAAGAGAATTTTTCCGGCACGATTGGTCAGGGTAACCCGCATGGTCACAATGACGACTGAACTCGATACGCGCCCGGTCTGCGCGTCATAGGTCAAGGGTGAAGCTGCGGCAGAAACCACCACGCCTTTCAAGGTGGCATCCGCAGAATCTGACATGCTGTTCAACACCTGGTAATTTGTCCGGCTGATGAACTCGCGCACTACATTCTGCGTGAGTAACTGTTCAAGGCGGTAGGTCTGAGTCTGATTTGTGAATCCGGGAATCGCAATCACATGCAGGTTTTTCGCAAGACGGCTTGCATGCCCAGCCGTGTGGTAGCCGCAACCGCAAACGGTGACCGACAGTACCAGAACGACAATTGTCAGGAATTGAGAACGGCCGGTCTTGGTACACATGGACTTCATTTTTTTCGTTCTTTTCCTTTGCGTCCTTTGTAGTGCCAACAATCAAATTCGTCCCAAGCCGCGAAGAATTTCTGAGGTCTTTCCTGCGCTTTACCTAATCTTCGATTCGCGCTATTCGCGTCATTCGTGGCTTACTTGGCTTCCTCTGCGCCCTCTGCGTTCTCTGCGGTTAAGGCCTTTTGGTTGCGGCTCCGCCACGCTGTGGTGAAAACGGATTTCGTTCTGCCGGCTGAATGCTGACTGCTTCTTCACTGGACTTTTCCGTGAGGCCTTACAGCGGCCAGCACAGTCGCGCATTCTACCGCAGTTATCGCTGCCAGTCTCAGGTTATCTACGGCCGCCCATATCCAGAAGCCGTTTTCATGCACCAGATCGCGTCGTACCGCCACCAGAATCTCGTCTTTGCCGGCGACATTTACATTGCTGGGCGAATCTTCCGCCGCTCGTGTGACTTCTACGTGCTCGCCCGCCAGCGCCTGGGAAAAATCACCCAATGAAATATTTTTCTCAAGCTCAATGTAAACCGAAAAGGTGTGTGCGTGAAATACAGGAGCTTGCAGCAGCATCAGGGAAGGAACGGGGGCGCGGTCGCCCAAAAGCTTGCGGATGTGGCTGCCGATCCGGCGCTCCACAGATTCCAGCGTAAGGCCTGAACCTTGCCCATAACGGCCCACCATGTTGAACGCTACCTGGGAGGCAAAGACATTGGTCGGCATCTGCTGGAATGAGAGCAGGTTTACGGTCTGCTCATGCAGTTCATCCATGCCCCTGCGGCCCTGCTCGGAAACCGGCTCGAAGACGGTGGCTATACTGCTGCGAATAGCCGCTGGTTTTTGCGCGCGCAACAGGAGCAAGGCCAGCACGATAGCTGCCGGATGCGCGATGGAGATCGCCGTAGATTCCAGGTTCATCTGCGCCTGCCGCCCCAATTCGCGATCAATCCAGGGCGAACGCACCGGAGCATTCATCTCCGTCTCCAGCGCATAAGAAAGATCGACGATCGCGCTGCCGGCATCCCGCGCCATCTTCCAGTTTCTGCGGGTGAAGGCCTCCTCAGAGGCAAAGAAAGTGAAATCTACCTGATCGAGTTGATCGCGGCCTACCGGCTGCACGAAGGCAACCTCATCCTGAACGTTGTCAAGCTGGCCCAGCGACTCATCGTCGTCGAGCAGCTTGATGTCCATGGCCGGAAAGTTCCGCTCTTCCAGAACGTCTTTCAGTTCTTTACCTTTGAGCGTGGCCGCGCCGATAATCGCTGCGCGAAACCCCCATTTCTGGTTTTCAGTTTTCATCTGGGTTCAGCAGCTTCCTTATATGAAGGTTCAGCGCGACGGCGGCGCACTGCATAAGAGAATCTGGTGATGATACCGCTCAACATGTAGCTGATGGCCAGAATGAACAGCACATACTCTGAGTAAAACCAGACCAGCGCTCCCGAACCGCAAATAAGAATGATAATTTGAAAAGGATGGCGGCTGCGCATATTCAAATCTTTAAAGCTGTAAAAACGCCAGGTGCTCACCATGAGGAAAGCAACCAGCACCAGGATGCCGAGCCAGGCCGGGGCCAGCCACCAATAGGGCAGCGGCTGTCCACGATCAAAGTGAACCACCGCAGCCACCACGCCTGCACCAGCAGGGATAGGCATCCCGACAAAATATTTTCTTCCTGGCCTTCCCGGATTCGAAGGCTGTGGATTGGTCTGGATGTTGAAGCGCGCCAGACGGCTTGCCCCGGCAACCAGAAAAATAAACGTCGCAATCAGCCCGAGTTGTATCAGGCGCGTATGAATCTCCTGGCTGGGAGCATCGGCCAGCATGCGGAAACCCCACATCCATGCGAGGATCGCAGGAGCAACGCCAAAGGTAATTACATCCGCAAGCGAATCCAGTTCCCGGCCAAAATCGCTGGTGGTATTGGTCATGCGGGCAATACGGCCATCCAGTCCGTCCGCTACCACAGCGAACCCGATTGCCTTAGCCGCATGATCAAAATGCCAGAAGCTCTGCGCATCACCCAGCATGGACTGTGCAATCGCATAGTAACCTGCTGCGATGTTGGCAGCCGTGAACAGCGAAGGCAGAATGTACATGCCTTTGCGCATACGGCGCTTCTGCTGAGGAAACTCGTCTTCCCAGCGGCGTTGCGGGGTGTTCATTGGATCGCCTCCGAATGCTGCTGCACTGCAGGCCGATTATCCTGAGAAACCTTCACCTGGGCCAGGATTGAAGCGCCACCTTTGACCCGGTCTCCTGTCTTCACGCGCAGCTCAGAGGGAGCGGGGAAAATCACGTCAGTACGCGAACCGAATTTGATCAGTCCGATGCGTTCACCGCGCGCTACCGCATCTCCCACTTGTTTCGTGAATACAATCCGCCGTGCCAGCAGACCGGCAATCTGCTTGAAGACCATGGTCTGCCCTTCGCTCTCCACGGTCACGATATTCTGCTCATTGGCATCAGAAGAAGCTGCACCCATGGCATTGGCGAACTGGCCACTCTTGTAAACCACCTCTCTGATTACACCGGCAACCGGCGAGCGGTTCACATGCACGTCGAATACGTTGAGAAAGATGCTGATGCGCGTGCATGGCTTGCCATTCAGTTGCGTAGGAGAAATGTCCGTAATCTTGCCGTCCGCCGGTGAAACGATCAGCCCTGCCTCCGCTGGAATTGTGCGCTCCGGATCACGAAAGAACCACAGAAAGAATGCCGCAAACAGCAGAGGAATGACCGCCAGCCAGGGCACACCCAGCCACCACATCACGGCAGCCACCAGCACCATTCCTAAGGCATAAAAGATTCCGTCACGGACCATTATGAAGATTATAGCGATTGCAGGTGAATGGCAGGTAAAGTTTGAAAAATCGTGGAGCAGCAGTAATATCCGAGGTCAACGCAGACCGCGCACCGACACGAGCGAGATGAAACACAGAAAGAAAATCAGGGTTTATGAGTGTTCATCTGTGGTGAAAGCTTTTAAGCGGTTTTCAGCTTGTTTTGCATCCACGTCTTGCGGATTGCATCTGCCAGCGCATCCGTGCTGGTATTTGCCGGGGTTGGGGCCGCGGGTTTATCGGCATGAAAGGTAAGTACCCGGATAGTGTTACGTTCTGGTTTGGATTTGTTTGATTTTGGCATTGGGTTCCCTGGTAATGAAGTTTAGTCAACTCGCCAAACGGGTACGCTCTTGCACAGCTTTCTTCTCCGCGTCATTCCCGGTGTTGGTCTTGGCAGTGCTCTCAGGCAACTTTTGGGTGGTATCCGTGATGGTGCCCAGCACAGGACGCACCTTGATGCCTTGCTTCCGCAATTGTTCAGTACGCGCCTTGAGCCTCTCGGCTGTAACTCTCATGAGCTTTGTCCTTTTTATAGGTTGAAATAAGCCTTTGTCAGCGAGCGACGCAAGCGGTAAGGCTGCAATTGCTTGATTAGAGGGTTTTTCCACGATAAAGGATGCTTTGTGAGTAGAAGATGGACAGCGTATAGATACGCCAGCGAGTGCCCACTGCCCGTTGAATCAAACCAAACAGACCTCTCCTTCCTGAGCAAGATCCCCTGTCAGGCGGAGAGGTTAGATTCCCCAGGCGAGCTTTAAGCTACGTGTACTCTTTCGCGCCTGTGTTCCTGCTCGATCATTTCCATCTGGTCTTTGATCCGCAGCTTGAGTTTTTTAAGACGCACCTCTTCCACCTTTTCGTCGTCACTGAGATAACGTTTTTCGATAAGGGATTCGAGGCGTTGGGAGTATTGGGCATGTTCCTGAGCCAGCCGGCGAAATTCATCGTGGCTGGCAAGAAGCTGTTCACGAACGGAATTTACCATCCGGAAGAACCTCCTGCATTGTTCTCCTCAAAAACTAGCACATGGGCCACTCTGGTTCAACCAAAATTCAGCCCATTTGCGGAAAATAAAATTTCAGGATCAGGGCATCTTCCGGCGGGTTCTGATAATAGGATTTGCGCCTACCGGCCTCGATAAATGCCCATTTTTCATAGAGCTTGCGCGCCGCATGATTCGATTCGCGCACCTCCAGAAAGACCTCTTTCCCCTGCCTGTTGCGAACGTGGTGCAGAAACTCTCCCAGCAGATGTGAGCCCAATCCCCGGCGGCGGGCCGGAGCTGCCACTGCGACGTTTTCAATTTCCCACTCTTCTGCCGCTCCCCGCCCGGCAATAAAGCCCATCACCCGGGCATCGTCTTCAATCACCAGAACCACGCGTCCGGAGGAGAGCATCTTCTGGTACTGCTCTGGAGTCCATTGCGCAGCGGTGACAGAACGCTTCGCGATCTCCATCATCTGCGGTAAATCGTCGGCAACAGCAGCACGGACGCGAATCATAGCTTCTGTATTTGCACCATGAACAAGGCAGAGCATTGTACCCGATCGGCATCTTATTCAGCATGGAACACCGTAAACGCAACTGGAAACACCTTCTGCAGGAACACAAACTTCTGCAGCTTCCTTCAGCCTGCGACGCGCTCACCGCAAAGATGATCGAGCAGGCCGGATTTCCCGCGTATCAGGTAGGCGGCTTCGCGCTGGATGGCATGCGCTTTGGCTTTCCTGATATGGATGTAAACCGGCTGGGAGAGAAGTCTGCCGCAGTAGCGGATATTATCCATGCCTGCTCGCTTCCAGTGCTGGTGGACTGCGATGACGGCTATGGAGACGAAAAGAACGTGGTGCACACGGTCCACGTCTATGACGATCTGGGTGTCTCTGCGATCTTCATTGAAGACCAGCGCTCGCCCAAGCGCTGTGGACACATGGGAGGCAAAACCGTAATTGAGCCGCAGGAGATGGTCAACAAAATTCGGGCTGCGGTTTCGGCGCGCCGCAGTGCCGACAACTTTTTTATTCTCGCCCGCACAGATGCCATCGCCGTGAATGGCGTGGATGATGCAATCCGCCGCAGTGAGAAATATCTGAAGGCCGGAGCAGACGGCGTATACGTAGAAGGACCGCGGAACATGAAAGAGTTGCGCGCTGTTGGCCGGGCCTTCAAGGGCGAACCGCTGGCCCTATCGATTCTTGAAGGTGGCGGCGTTACACCGTGGATGCCACCTGATGAACTCTACAGCCTGGGCTTCAACATGATTCTTTATCCTACGACTCTGCTCTTCCGCCAGACACGCGCCATGATGCGTGCTCTCGCTGATCTTAAGTCTGGAATCCAGATGCCGCCCTATGACAGCGTAACCATGTTTGAGTTCGAAAAGATTGTTGATATCGCCTACTGGAAGGCGATTGAAGAAAAAGCCCTGCCGGTGGGTGAGCGTATGCGGCAGGCGGTGAATAAAATCTTCAAACGTATAGCATAGAGACTGCTGCTCACCGGCTATCGTTGCGGCTTTGAAAGAATCTCGGCATCGGACCGCCGGATGTAATTGGCGTCCAGCGCCTCCACTGAGACAGTCTCATTTGCAAGCAGCTTTTGCAGTCCGATCCGGGCGATCACTTCACTGCCGGGCCGTGTGACTTCCTGCACTTGAGCGCCGGTTACCAACGACAACTCAGCAACAGCATGGTCGCTGGTGACAAGGCGTACCGGCTTTGTCTCTGTCAATCGAGAGGCAAATTCCGTTTGCGAGAGCAGTTCCTCGGCGATCTTCCTGGCGCGTCCATTCGAGAAACTGAAAAGCCCGAAGTAAACCTCAGAGCGGCCTGCATCCAGCGCTGTGGCGATTGTGCCTTGCTGATAGGAAGAAGTAGCCAGAGCCTCCAGCAGAGAAACCGTAGCAATCGGTAGTTTCAGCACTTCGGCCAAACCTTTGATGGCGCTTAATCCCACGCGCAAGCCGGTGAATGATCCCGGACCGGAGACGGCCGCAAATCCGCCAATCTCCCTGGCGGTGAAACCATGTCTTTGAAGCAGCGATGCCAGGGTAGGAACAAGCTGCGCCGAAAAAGTTCCTCCGGCAATAGAAGACGATTCGAGCACACGGAACCCGTTGCGATCACCTTCAGCCAGGGTGATGCCGCCCGATTTGCCGGATGTGTCGATGGAGACGAGGAGCATGAAAGCAATGGGTAACTGAGTAAATTGGTAAATGGGTAAATGGAAAATCTTTTGCGAAGAAAATTTACACAATTACCAAACTATTCAATGACCAGATTCTCAACTCGCACTTGCTCTGATCTGTGCGCATCAGACTGCCGATGGAGCATCCTGTACCAGCTCGACCAGGACTCCACCAGCGCTTGATGGATGCACGAAGACATAGAGGTGTCCTCCGGCCCCAATTTTGATTTCATCTGTAATAAAACGCGCACCATTGGCCTTGAGTGTCTCTACCGCATGAGACAAGTCCGGAACATGAATGGCCACATGATGGAGCCCCTCGCCACGCTTCTGCAAGAATTTGGCAATCACTGAATCGTCGCTGGTGGCCTCCAGCAGCTCAATGCGGCTCTCGCCCACCGGGATCATGGCCACCTTCACCTTTTCGTGCTTCACTTCTTCTTCTGTAATCACTTCCAACCCGAGTTGCTCATAAAACTTGCGCGCTTGGACAAGTGACTTCACCGCAATACCAAGATGGTCAATCATGTGCATACGTGGCTCCTGGGTACACATCCTTCCAATTTTTTACCGCAGAGGACGCAAAGGGCGCACAGGAAATCGGGCGAAGTTGTAATTGGTAATTTTGTGATTTTCAGCCGATCCATGATTTCATTTATCCACTTACCAAATCACTCATTTACCCATTCCAATAACCCGATGCCCCGATCTCCAGATCAACCGATCCCCCGATCCCCCAATCCCGTATAAGTATTCACGATCTCCTCCACCAGAGAATACGGGTCGCGGCGGTGCTCGGCAACATCCGCAGCCAGCCGTGCCACGTCGCCCTTCTGCATCCGTTCGTTGATCAACCGGTCAAGCAGCGCATCCCGGAGCATCTCCACCAGCCGCTCCTGCCAGTTGCTGATCTTTTTCTTTAGAAGCAGGTTCTTCTGCTGCAGGAATTTCTCATAGTTGCTGATCACCGCAGCCAGGTCTGTAATTCCCTTGCCTTCACTGGCCACAGTCTTCACGATCGGCGGCGTCCACTGGTCTTTGCGGATGGCGAGGGTCTGCATGGCGCGAATTTCGCGTTCTACGCGGTCCGCCCCTTCGCGGTCGCTTTTGTTGATCACAAAGATGTCGGCGATCTCCATGATGCCGGCCTTGATGGTCTGCACGTCGTCGCCCATACCGGGAACCAGAATCACCACGGTGATATCCGCGAGCCGCACAATATCCACCTCATCCTGCCCCACGCCCACGGTCTCAATCAGGATGATGTCTTTGCCGCTGGCGTCGAGTGCCGTGGCAACATCGTTGGTGGTGCGCGCCAGGCCGCCGAGAAATCCCCGTGTCGCCATGCTGCGGATGTAGATGCCCGGATCAGCATGATGAGCCTGCATGCGAATGCGGTCGCCCAGAATCGCGCCACCGGTATAAGGGCTGGTGGGATCAACCGCCACAATGCCGACTGTCTTCTCCTGCTTGCGGTATTCGCGGGCAAGATGGTCCACCAGCGTGCTCTTGCCTGCGCCGGGCGCTCCGGTAAGACCGATGACGCGGGCCTTGCCGCTATGAGCAAAAAGCGACTTCAGCAGAGCGGTGGATTCGGGCGCGCTGTCTTCAATGACGCTGATGGCGCGCGCCAGCGCCCGCACCTCACCCTTGCGGATGCGCTCCACCCAATCGTGAATGGTCGCCTGATTGTTCGTCTTATGACTCCTGCATTCACCCGGGCCCGATTGGGCAAATGGGTAAGTTGGTAAATGGGTAATGGAAGTATCAGATGGGTTTCATTTACCCAATATTAAATTACTCATTTACCCATTCTTCGATGACCAGATGACCCGATCTTCTCAATCCTTCAATATCTGCCTTGCAATCACCAGCCTCTGTATCTCGCTGGTGCCTTCGCCAATGGTGCAGAGCTTCACATCGCGATAAAACTTCTCTGCCGGATAATCTTTGATAAAGCCATAGCCGCCGTGAATCTGCACGGATTCATTGGCGCACTTTACCGCCACTTCAGCGGTATACAGCTTGGCCATGGACGATTCCAGAGTGGTCTTCATGCCTGCGTCTTTCATGGCGGCAGCGCGCATGGTGAGCAGCCGCGCCGCATCGATCTCGGTGGCCATGTCCGCCAGCTTCCATTGTATGGCCTGAAATTCGCTGATGCTTTTTCCAAACTGCTGGCGCTGTTTGGAATACTTCAGCGCCGCTTCATAGGCCCCTTGCGCCATACCCAGCCCCAGCGCTGCAATCGAGATGCGTCCGCCATCCAGGACACGCATGGCATCGATGAAGCCATCACCTTCTTTGCCCAGCAGGGCATCGGTGGGCACCCAGCAATCTTCAAAAATCAGCTCTGAGGTATCACTGGCCCGCAGCCCCAGCTTGTTTTCTTTCTTGCCTGCGCGAAAACCTTTGGTATTCTTCTCAACCACGAACGCCGAAAGGCCGTGGGTATGGGCAGTCTTGTCTGTGACTGCAATCACCACGATCACGTCCGCATAATGGCCATTGGTGATGAAGGTCTTGGTTCCGTTCAGCACCCATCCGTTATTTTTGCGGACCGCGCTCATGCGGGCCCCGCCGGCATCGGAGCCGGAACCGGGCTCAGTCAATCCCCACGCGCCAATGAACTCTCCGGTGGCCAGCTTAGGTATGTATTTCCGCTTCTGCTGCTCGTTGCCCGCCAGGAAAATATGATTGCTGCACAGCGAATTATGAGCGGCCACGATGATGCCTACCGAGCCATCCACGCGCGACAGTTCCTCGATGGCAATCACATATTCGATGTAGCCCAGCCCCGCCCCGCCATATTCCGCCGGAAAAATGGTTCCCAGCACTCCCATCTTGCCTAGCTCTTTGATGGTCTCCATCGGGAAGCGTGAGGCTTCGTCCCATTCCATAACGTGGGGAGCGATTTCGCGCTCGGCGAATTCCCGAATGGACTTGCGAAGCTGTACCTGCTCGTCGTTGAGTTGAAAATCCAAGAAGCCTCCTGAAGGCGCAGGGGCAACCCTGCCGCTTTTATGGTCAAGGCAAAACAGATGATTATTTCACAGGGAAACGATGTACGGGAAACACACCCTGGCGGCGGCAGGGCAATCGCATTTGGAATTTCACAGCCAGTGGAGTCATCCGTCCTGCGCCATAGGCATGGAACGGCCATGGATCAGCGGCGCGACAAAGACATTTGGCACGATAGAGATTACTCGATTGGTTCATCTTGACGGCGTTTCGGGAGGATTGGCAATCAAAATCAATTGTATTTAGGTCCAAGAGTGGTTCTCCCCGCCAACTCTGTTTTCAAATGCGATTGCCCTGCTGGCGGCGGTAGTGTCCTGATTTGGGCCAAAGTAAATACCAGGGCGGGCAATGTGAATCTCTGCAAGCGCTCAAACGTGAGTCTCTGCTTTCGAGAATTTCCCACAGGTAGTTTAAGATTTCAAAGAATTCGGGGTTGCAGGTTACAGAGGTACTTTGACATCAAACTATGGCTTGCTGCGAAAGTCCAAAATACAAATTGGTTGAGGAACTTGGTCACGCTGAATCTGTAGACTGGGACCTGAAACAGTGCCTTTCCTGCGGCGCTTACTATTTGCAGGAATCTTCAGAGTATGAAGGAGCGGGCGTGTATTTCACTCGACTTACGGATGAGCAGGCAAAGAATTTCCGCCATTCGCAAGGACGTGACCGCATCAATCTGCTGAAGCAGTGGTACAACGAACACTAACAGTTACCTTAGCGTCCTTCCCGCCCTTTGCATTGCTAACGTTCGAATTCTTCTCTGCTTGCAACGAATTCTCCCGCGCAGCCAAGGGCGGGTGCGGTCCATAGGGAGCAACACACCGCCAACTACTTTTATTACCTTTGCGTCCTTTGCGTCCTCTGCGGTAAAAGGTTCTGGTTGTGGCTCCGCTACGCTGTGGTAATCGGGGGCAAAACTTTGGCCATTGGAGTAGCATCCGATTCGAAAGACCCGGTCATGCGCAAGATCATCTCATGGCTATTTGTGCCTGAAGCGGCAGAAGAAAGCATCTATACTCACCTGCTGCCGCGCTGGATCTTTTTGCGCTTCCTGGGGCTGATCTACTTCTCCGCTTTTTACTCGCTGCTCTTCCAGATCAAAGGTCTGATTGGCCCCACGGGAATTCTTCCTGCAGGCGAATACCTGGTGGATGTTGCCAAGTATTTTCCCGGAATAAAGCATTTCTGGTTCGCGCCTACGTTGCTCTGGTTCTCTTCCAGCAATGGCATGCTTATGCTGCTGTGCTGGGTGGGATTACTGGCCTCGATAGCGCTGGTACTTAATTTGTGGCCGAGAGCGGCTCTGGCCATCTGTTTTGCATGTTTTCTTTCCTTTGTGGCCGCTGCTCAGGATTTCTCCGGCTATCAGTCAGACGGCATGCTGTTGGAGGCCGGGTTCATCTCCTGGTTCTTCGCGCCTCCGGGATTGCGCCCCGGCCTGGGCCCGGCACACTTCCCTTCCCGCGCCAGCCGTTTCCTTCTGCAATGGGAGTGGTTCCGCATTTATTTCGAATCGGGCGTGGTCAAACTGGCCAGCGGCGACTACTCCTGGCGGCACCTCACCGCCATGGATGATTATTACCAGAACTGTCCTCTGCCTGCCTGGATTGGCTGGTACGTGCAGCACCTTCCGCATAAGCTCCATGCGTTTACCGTGATCGTCACATTCCTGGCGGAATTGGTACTGGTCTTCATGCTGTTTCTGCCGCGCCGCTGGCGCATTGTGTGCTTTCTGATCCTCACGCCTTTTCAGATCGGCATCATCCTCACCGCCAATTACACCTTTCTGAATTACCTGGTCCTCGTGCTCGGTTTTCTTCTGCTCGATGATGGATTCCTGCGCTCGGTTTTGCCGGAACGCTGGCGCAAGATGACCGATACCGCAGAAGCACGTCCGTCCCGACTCCCGCAATGGGTCTCCGATGTGCGGCTTGGCCTGACCGCATTGGTGCTCGCGTGGGTCTTCTATGTCACCACTGCTCTACTCTTTGCCACGTTACCGAACTTTCCGCGGCTGCCACGGGCCCCGGTGCTTGCCCTGGAGCCATTCAGGATCGCCAATAGTTACGGGCTATTCGCAGTGATGACCCACGCGCGCTATGAAATTGAATTTCAGGGCTCGCATGATGGCCAGACCTGGACAGCCTATCCATTCCGCTACAAGCCGCAAGACCCCAAGAAGCAGCCGGGCATCTATGCGCCGTATCAGCCACGCCTCGACTGGAACTTGTGGTTTGCCTCGCTGGGAAGCTGGCGTGAGAATCCGTTTGTCCTGCAGACCGCTGCACGATTGCTTCAGAACGACCATGATGTCCTCGAACTGTTCGCCGGAAATCCCTTCCACGGCAAACCGCCGGAAAATATCAGGATGGTCATCTGGCAGTACTGGTTTACCGACTTGGCCAGCAAACGCCGCGAAGGATTGTGGTGGCGGCGTGAACTCATGGGCGAATACGCTCCCGCGCTGCAACGCCTGCCTGATGGGACAATCAAGCCGGCAGGCTCAAGTGAATAGGGTCGCCATTACACAGACTTCATCAGGTTTATCCCTGTTAATCGGTCTTATCATTGTCATCAGTATCATCATTGTCATCAGTATCATCAAGCGGTAAGATTTTGCTTTTGCTATTTCCCCGCAATCAGGTTTTTGTACACCACGCCGCCCTTCATCACGAAGCCGACATTCTCCAGGACGCGCACGTCCTGCAACGGATCGGCGGATACCGCGATGATATCCGCATACTTCCCCGGTTCTATGCTGCCCACGTCTTTTGATCGGCCAATCAAATCAGCCGCATTCGTGGTAGCTGCGTGGATTGCCTGGGCCGGAGTCATCCCGAACTTCACCATGTAGAAGAACTGTTTGGCATTATCGCCGTGCGGATACACGCCGGCATCCGTACCAAAGGCCATCTTCGCCCCGGCCTGAAAAGCCTTCTGGAAGTTTTCGCGCTGCAGGCGGCCTACCATCTTTTCCTTATCGATGTTCTCCTGTGGCAGGCCAAACTGCGGCGCCATGCCGAGGATGTAATCGTCGTTGTAGATATCCATCACCAGGTATGTGCCGTGCTCTTTGGCCAGGCGGATGCCTTCCTCATCGATCAGGCTGGCATGTTCGATGGAGTCGATCCCGGCGAGAATGGCATTCTTGATGCCCTGCGTTCCATGGGCGTGCGCGGCAATCTTTCGTCCGGCCATGTGTGCTTCATCAGCAGCGGCCTTCAACTCTTCCGGGGTAAACTGCGGCGCGCCCGGACTATCACCTTTCGAGAGCACGCCACCGGTGGCAATGATCTTGATTACATCTACTCCGTATTTCACCTGTGCCCGCACCACGTGGCGAATCTGGTCAACGCCATCGGCAATGGCAAAGTCGCGTTCTTCAGGGAACATGATCACCCGGGTCTGCGGCGAGTAGTTGTTCAGGTCGCCGTGGCCGCCGGTAATCGAGATTGCCGGACCGCTGGCCACGATACGCGGGCCGGGCACCAGTCCTTCTTTGATGGAATTGCGCAGATCAACCGCCAGGAATGGATGCGAGCCGACATCGCGAACACTGGTGAATCCGGCCTCCAGGGTCTTGCGCGCATTGACGACAGCGGCAAAGGCGGATTGAAAGGGCGAGTCTTTGAAGCGGGAAATCTCGTCGTAACGATCGGCGCGCGCGCCCAGATGCGTGTGGCAATCAATCAATCCGGGCAGCACCGTGGCGTGAGAAAGATCAATGACGGTTGCTCCTGCGGGAAACTTCGTTGACGCGGCCGGACCTATGCTTTGAATCCGCTCATCCTGCACAACAATCACCACGTTCTCGCGTGTGCTGTCGCTGGTTCCATCAAACAGCCTGCCTGCGCGGATATAGGTGATCCTGGGCGCAGGCTTTGCCGCTGCCGGAGCAGGCGGCTGTTGAGCAAAAGTAAAGACGCTGGCCAGGAGGGCACAGACGAGAAGAAGGCGACGCGGCATTCATAGCTCCTGATGGAAAGTGAAGAAGAAGTATAGCAAGCACTCCCCAAAAGCTTGCTATCTTTGCGCCCTTTGCGTTCTTTGCAATAAATCTTGAAGTCGTGTTTTACGGCAATCCTGCGCCCGGCACCTGCACGCGCACCACTTCGATCTTTCCCGCGCGCTGCATCTTTGTCTGCTCGGGATAGAAGCTCTGCGCTGTGCAGATATAGAGATCACGGCGGTCACTGCCGCCCAGCATGCAGGCATAGGAATGGCGTCCGGGCAAAGCAATGGTGTCGGTCACTTTGCCGCCCTCTGTCACGCGAAGGATTGTGTCAGTGGTTGGACAAGCCACCCAGATGCCACCCTCTTCATCCAGGCAGATTCCGTCAGGGGCAATGCCGTTCAGATCGGCGAAGGTGCGCCGGTCTGTGAGGCTGCCATCATTGTGAATCGTAAACGCCGTCAGTTTTGTACCAAACGTCTCCGCCACAATCAGGGCTTTGTCATCGGGCGTAATCACCATGCCGTTGGGAAACAGAAGATTCTCAGCAACTACTCTGACACTGCCATAGGCTTCTACACAGAAGAGCACACTGGGACGAGGTGCTTCACGCTTGTTGAGATCAAAGCCAAATCCGCCAATGTAGGCGCGGCCCGTGCGGTCTATGACCATATCGTTGATCGGGTATGGCGTGTCGAATGTAAGCTTCGCATATGTGGTGAAGCCCTGGCCGTTATGTCTGAGCAGGAGGCGGTCGAGCATCGAAACCACGCACAGCGAGCCATCCGGAAGCCATCCCAACCCGGAGGGCAGGCCGGGCGCCTCTGCAACCTTCGTCGCCACTCCTTCAGGCGTGAGCCTCCAGACAATGCCATCATGCATGTCGGAAAAATAGAGTGCATCCTCATGCCAGCGCGGCCCTTCAGGAAAGGCCAGGCCATCGAAAACAATCTTGGGGGTCATCGGTTTGAGAGTGTAACAAAACTTCAACCGCAGAGGCCGCAGAGAGCGCAGAGGAAATTGGGGGGATTTTGATTTTTCAGCGTTCATCAGCGTTGATCAGCGGCAAAGCCTTCTGCCAACTCTGAAATCGCAATCGCTACTGCCGCGATAACCGCCGTTTCTGTACGCAAGATCGTGCCGCCCAGCGATGCTGCCTTCCAGCCGGTCTCGCGGAAGAAATCGAGTTCTTCAGATGCCCATCCACCCTCGGGGCCGAAAGCCAGAGTGACCGGCGGCTGGCATTGAGCTACAGCCAACTTCACCGAGGCAGTCTCTTCCACTTCCGAGAGCACGATGCGGCAGCCACTTGTCTGTGGCAGAGCTTTCTTCAGCGGCAGCGGAGAAGAAACCTCAGGCGGTTGCAGCCTGCGGGCCTGCTGTGCGGCTTCATGAGCGATCTTATGCCAGCGCTCCACGCGTTTTTCCGCCGCCCTGGCCAGATGGGGCTCCGTGCGCCGTGAAACTACAGGAATGATTCTGCTCACGCCCAATTCAGTCAGCTTCTCAACCGCCCACTCCAGGCGATCGAACTTGAAGATGCTCAGCAGCACAGAAATTTCCGGCAGCGGAGTGCTTTCCACCGCTGCTCCTAACTCAAATTCAACCTGTTCAGGAGTAATCGAGACGATCGTGCCCTCGCGCAGCAGGCCTTCAGCAGCGATATCGAACTGCTGCCCTTCTTTTGCTCTTAAGACTTTTGCGAGGTGCGCGGCATTTGTTCCAGTGAGCCAGGCGCGGTCGCCAAGTACGCGGTCGGCAATCCAGCGGCGGCGCGTCATACACGGGATAACAGGATGTAAGAGCCGATGGAGAGACCGAGATAGAGAATGCCCAGCAGGCGGTTCTGGAAGACCAGAGATTCAACATTGGGAAACTGCGACTGAAGGAAAAATTCGGCGGCGCTGAGAATCGAGAAGACAATGGCAATCTCGATCCAGATTTCATGCCCCCAGCGGCTGAAATACAGAGCAATAAAAGAAACCACGACCAGCAGAGTGCCAAAACCGAGAATGCGGTTGCGGCGGATGGAACTTTTCTGCTGCAATTTGGCCTTTTGCAGTTCTGCGAAACGGCGGGCCAGCAGAAGCCGGGGAAGCCCGGAAATGCCTGCCACAATAATTACGAACCACATGTAAAGGTGGGCAAATCTAACCAAAGATCTCTTTCACTTTCTCGAACAGCCCGCGGGGTTCGGGTTTGTTCTCAATCGAAGAAGCGCCGCCCAATTCTTCTAGCAGCTCACGCTGCTTTTTCGTCAGCTTGGCAGGCGTCTGCACTCTTACCTGAACATGCAGGTCGCCCTTGCCGCCACCCTTGATCGAAGGAACACCTTTACCTTTCACCCGGAATACTGTGCCCGACTGCGTGCCTTCAGCAATCTTCAACTTGTGCTCACCTTCAAGCGTAGGGATGGTGATCTCCGCGCCCAGAGCCGCCTGGCTGAAAGAGATCGGCACAGAGCAGAACAGGTCTTTGCCTTCACGCTCAAAGAAAGCATGCGGCTTCACATGCAGGACTATGTACAGATCACCCGCAGTACCGCCACTCGCTCCAAAATCGCCCTGCTCCTGGTAACGGATGCGCGTTCCATCTTCCACGCCCGCAGGCACCGAGACCGGAACGGTGCGTTCGCGCATCACCCGCGTCTCGCCTTTGCACTTGGTGCACGGATCGGAAACGACTCGTCCTGAGCCCTGGCAGGTTGGGCAGGTGCGGGCAATGCTGAAAAATCCCTGTTGATAGCGTACCTGGCCATGGCCTCCGCAGGTGGAGCATGTGGTGGGACCTTTGCCCGGAGCAGAACCTGAGCCTTTGCATTGCTCGCAGGTCTCGTAGCGCCGGACTTTTATTTCAGTTTTTTTGCCGAAGGCTGCTTCTTCAAAAGTCAGGTTGAGATCGGCGCGCGCGTCTCCACCGCGCTGCACGCGGCTGCCGCCCCGGCGGCCGGTGTTCACACCGAAGAAGTCACTGACGATGTCGCCAAAGATATCGCTGAAGTCGCCGAAGTTCGCAGGATCAAAACCGCTGAAGCCGCCTGCGCCGTTGCTTACTCCGGCATGGCCAAACTGGTCATAGCGGGCGCGCTTCTCCGAATCAATCAGAACGCTGTAAGCCTCGGTGCATTCCTTGAATTTCTCCTCCGCCTCCGGGTTGCCGGGATTGCGGTCAGGATGGTACTGCATAGCGAGCTTGCGGTAGGCGCTCTTGATCTCCTGCTCGCTTGCGGTGCGCTGAACAGAGAGCACCTCGTAATAATCGCGTTTTACCTGTGTGGCCAAAATCTACCTCAGTTGACTGAATTGTGGTTCTTCGCAACCCGCACCATGGCAGGACGCAGGAGACGTTCCTTGATTTTGTAGCCGGGTTGCAGCTCTTCCAGCACGTGATTGTCCGGCACCTCAGAGCTGTCCACCATCTCAATGGCCTCGTGAATGCGCGGATCGAATGGCTGCCCCTGGGCCGGAACGCGCTGCACGTTCATCTTCTGCAGCACATCCTGAAGCTGCTTATGGATCAACTCCACGCCTTTCTTGAAGTTCTCAGGATTGGCAGCGGCATTCTTCAATGCCAGCGAAAAGTTGTCAATCACCGGCAGCAGGTTTTTTGCCGCATCGGCAACCGCGTAGTCTCGGAACTCTGCATTCTCCTTCTGGGAGCGCTTGCGGTAATTGTCAAACTCCGCCTGCAGCCGCGCCAGCCGGTCTAAAAGATTGTCACGCTCGGCGCGCAGCTTCGGGAGTTCCTCTGCGGCAGCCGGTGGATCATTGGACGGCGGTGCCGGAGGATTCTGCGCGGCTTTTCCCTGCGCGGAACTCTCCTTTTCGGTAAAGCCGTCATTGGGATCGGCCGGTGGAAGCTCTGGCTCGAGCACTTCGTTCTTCTGTTCGTCTGTGCGGATATCCGCTTGTCCGTTGGACTTACTCATCTCTACCTTTGAACCTGATCTTTTGATTGGAATTTTCACGCGGTCTCGTTCAGCAGCTTGTCAAAGAGCTGCGCAATATAGGCAACCGCCGTAATTGTATGCTGGTAATCCATGCGCGTGGGACCGATGACCGCCAGTGATCCACGCATTTCATCCCCTACCTTGGCCGGAGCTCCGATCAGCACGAAGTTGCGCATCTCCGGAACAGCCTCTTCCAGCCCGATCACTACCCGGACTGACTGCCCCTGTGTATCCAGGTAAGCGGAAAGCAGCTCTGCCATCCGCTGCTTCTCTTCCAGGGTCTTCAGCAAGTCGCGCAGGCGCTCACGGTCCTGCTCGTTGGCCACCAGATTGGCTACGCCTTCAACAAAGATGCTCCTGGCCGGCTCTTCGGCAGCCAGGGCGCCGCTTTTGTAGAGCTGTTCCAGGCTCTTCATCAGCCGGTCATATTCGTTGCGTTCTTTTTCGATGCGGCGCGCCAGTTCAGTCTTTATCGCGTCCATGGTCCAGCCGCTGAAATTTTCGTTGATGTAGCGGGCGGCGGTATCCAGATCGCTCTGCGAAAGGTCGTTCTCCAGCCGCATCATGCGGTCATGGACGATGCCGGATTTAGTCACTACCACTGCCAGAACTTTGTTTGGTCCCTGCCGGGAAAAATATACGTGCTCCAGCGCGTTGGTTGCGCCGGTATGGCCGATCGCCACTCCCACCCCGCTCGATACCTGCGAAAGCACATGCGAGGTGCGCTCTAGAAATTCCTGGATGCTGACCACACCTTCCAGGTTCTCGGAAATCAGGCTCTGGTCCGCGGGCGCCAGTATCGCCTTGCCGGAAATCTGGTCGACGTAATAGCGATACGCCGCCGCCGTGGGCACACGTCCCGCAGAGGTGTGCGGCTGCTCGAGAAAGCCGGCATCCACCAGGTCAGCCATCACATTGCGGATGGTAGCCGGGCTTAGCCCGTCTTTATTCAAGCGCGAGAGGGTGCGAGATCCTACGGGTTCGCCATTGGAAATATAAGTCTCAATGATGGCAGTAAGGATCTCCCGCTCACGATGCCCGATTTGTGCCGGGGTTGGCATAGTCTTATACGTCTAAGTTCTTTAGATGCAGAAACTTAGCTGGGAGATTCAGTTTCTGTCAGCAGCTAAATTGTAGGAATATTAGCCACTTAGTGTCAAGTATTAGCAGAGGGACGGCAAGAGTGCTAAAGAAAGCTGCTGGCTTCTAGCTTCTAGAAGCTTCATTGAATCTGAATCACGCTATCACTCTGCGTCCCGTTCACCTGCTCCACGCGCTCGATCAGCTTGCGTGTGAATTCGTACAGTGACTTTGAATGCGGAGAGTTCTCACCTTCCAGCACCGCCGGTCTGCCGCTGTCGCCGCCTTTACGGATGTCAGGATCAAGCTCAATCGATCCCAGGAATGGAACGCTGAACTGCTCTGCGGTACGCGCCACTCCGCCTTTGGAAAAGATGTCGATCTCATGGTGGCAATGCGGGCAGACAAAGTGGCTCATGTTTTCCACCAGCCCCAGAATGTCTACGCGAGCAGTGCGGAACATTTCGATGGCCTTGCGTCCATCCTGAAGAGAAACATCAGAAGGAGTTGAGACCACCACCGCGCCCGTGAGTGGAACCGTCTGGAAAAGCGAGATCACCACGTCTCCGGTGCCTGGCGGCAGATCAACGATGAGATAATCCAACTCCCCCCACTCTACCTGCTGCAGGAACTGGCGAATGATCGAGTGCAGCATGGGGCCGCGCCATACCAGAGGCTTGTCGCCGGGATTCAGAAAGCCTACGGAGATGATCTTCACTCCATAACTCTGCAGCGGCTCGATGCGGTTCTCACCCAGCACCCGCGGCTGCATGTTGGTGTTCATCATCAGTGGGACATTGGGGCCGTAGACGTCGCCATCGAGCAGTCCGGTGCGGTAACCCATTTTCGCCAGGGCTACAGCGAGGTTCACGGCGACGGTGGTCTTTCCGACTCCACCTTTGCCTGAACCGATTGCGACAATGTTTTTGATGCCCGGCAACGGTGTAGGGCCGGGCTGCGGCGCGCCATGTGTGTGTCCGTGAGCCATGTGGTTAAGTTGATTATACGGCACGGGCAGAGAGCCTCTCAGCATAAGCAGCTTGCCGCGAAGAAGAATTTGGTAAATGGGTAATTTGGAAATTGAATACCGCCACTACTCGCGCCCATGTAGCACCCATTAGCGACGCAGTTGATGCCTGGTTCCGATCACCCGATCACCCGGTCACCAGATCACCCGATCTTCAATTTACCCATTCCAAATTACCCATTTACCCATTTTTCTTGAGGGTCCGCCTCCGCTCCTGCTCTTCCTTGCGTATCTCGCGCCGGCGGCCTGCGCCTTCATAGCGCTGCTTCTCTTCTTCGGTTTCAGGAATGATCTGGGGCACGGGCTGGTGGTGTCCGTGTTTATCTACGGCAACGAAAGTCAGATAAGCCGAGGCCACATGGCGGCTGGTTCCGGCAATATAGTTTTCCACCCAGCACTTCACGCCGATCTCCATCGATGTGCGAAAGGCGCGATTGACTGACGAACGCAGGATCAGCAGATCACCGATGTGCACTGGAGAAAGAAAATCAATGTGATCCATGGATGCCGTTACTACATAGCTGCGGGCGTGGCGATGCGCGGCCATGGCCCCGGCAATGTCGATCAGATGCATCAGCCGTCCGCCGAGCAGATTGCCTAAAGGATTAGCGTCGTTGGGCAGAACAACCTCTGCCATCTCCGATTGTGATTCCTGCACCGTGCGCGGAGCAAGGTGGTGATGATTGCCGTCAGTCATGACACCGATTTTAAATTTAAAAGTTGAAATTTGAAATTTGGGTACCCGCCAAAAACTTTTTGGATCGCAGCCGCCCTCGGCTAATGTCACTTACTTTAGGAACACCATGCTGTATCCCAATGAGAGATGTCATTCCGAACGCCCGTTAAGCTCACGCGCGTTTTCTTCAGCGCGTGAGTAGGGCGGAGGAATCTGCCCCGCTGCTGCCCGCCCATGCGAAAATTCTTTTAAATTCATGCTCGAATGTGCAAAAGCTTGGGAAAGAGCGCAGAAAAGGTCACGATAAGCCGAGCGCCGGAGGCGCGTGATTATTGAGCCCACGTCGGAAGACGTGGGAAAAAAGTTAGATCGAAGAACAGAGCCCGTTAGGGGCGACACAATCAGGCTAAATTGTCTTAAGTAAGTGACATTAGCCGCCCTCGGCTGCGCGGATGGCTCTCATACAATCAGCGCGCTCGTCGCTCCAGATACGTAGAAACGAAACACTCTGCCTGGCGCTGGATGTTGGGATCACGATGAGGCACATGCCACGTCCGCGACACGCAATCGTACTGAAGCTGGCCATGTTCCATGGGAGCATGCTCGCGCTCACAGGAGTAATGCAGCAGGACGCGGTCACCGCCATCCTTTGCTATGGCAAACCGCACTGAATCAAGCTGCCGGCCGGCAGGAATCCGGCGGCACTGGCGGGCATAGCCCAAATTGCAGAGGTCCTTCAGTTCAGCGTCTTCAGGCGTGCTGTGCACAGGCCCGGCAGTGCAGTTTCCGCAGAATCCCGCTCCCAGCGGAAGGCGCTGCGGAAATGACCACAGGATATTTGTGCTTTTTTCGGTGGGAAAGAAATATGGGCACGCCACAACAGGCCCATCTTAGTGCTGTTTGCTGTGGATATGGTAGATTTTTTTCTATGCCTGAGATGAACCGCCTGCAGATGCTCACTCATATCCTGGAGCAGAACCCTAATGATGCCTTCGCCCGCTATGGACTGGCGATGGAATACTCCAACATGGGCCAAACCGAAACGGCGTTGCAGCAGTTCAGCAAACTGCTGGAGCTTCATCCGGATTACACCAACGGATACTTCATGGCTGCCCAGACACTGGCAAAAGCCGATCGCCCGGAAGAAGCCAAAGTGATGCTCAACCAGGGAATCGAATCAGCCCAGCGCACCGGCAACCGGCATGCTCTCTCCGAAATGCAGGCCATGCTGGACGAACTCTCTTGAACCACAGAAAAGCCGGCCGCCAATGAACGCGAACGAAGCCGAATTGACGCGGATCAATCCCAAATGGTACTTGGGCAAATTGGTAAGTGGGTAAATGAGGAACCGCGATGGAAGATATTCTCAATTACTCATTTGCCAATTTACTCATTTACTCAATCCTCACTTCACCTCCTTTGCGTAAGGCTTCAGGTTTTCCGCTGGGAGAGGGAGAACCACGCTAACATCACAAAGTATGGCAGACAGCCGAAATCCAGCACTGCTGGAAGCCAGAACCATTTATGGGCGCCGGAAACCGGTAGCAGCAGGATGCCGATTGCGCCCAGCACTCCGCCCATAATCATCGCGAACGATCCGGAGTTTTTAGCGCGCAGCCGCTGCAGCGCGAGGTGGCCGTTGGCGATGATGGCCAAGGCTGAAAAGGCAATCAGCAGAACGGCGATGATCCAGCGGAGCATGAGATCAGCTTACAGCGAACCATCCGCCACAGGGGAGCGATCTTACTTTTGCTTGGCTGCCGCATCCGCCAGGAGTTCCTGAGTAGGACGCATCGATCTGCGGAAGCTCCACTCCACCAGGCCGGGAAAACTCTCATAGAGCTTGATGAGTGGCCGGTAAAACCAGGGAACCACTACTTCTCTCTTGCGCTTGAGCACGCCGTGCAGAGTAGCTTTGGCTACCACCTCTGCGCTGACTGCATATTTCACGGAACCGCTCACCCGCTGGGCGCTGCGGCCTTTCAGCATATTTTTCGAGAAATCAGTTGCAATATATCCTGGTGAGACCGTCAGCACATTGATGTTGTGCCGCTGCAGTTCCATGCGCGATGCCCTGCCAATCGCCTGCATCGCATGTTTACTGGCCGCATAAATGGACATATAAGGAGTTGCGATGTGGCCGGAGACCGAAGAGACATTCACGATGTCCCCGCCGCCTTGCTTTTTCATGATGGGAATCACGGCCTGCATGCACTCCATGGCGCCGAACAGATTGGTATCGAAAAGCTGCTTGGCCTGCCCCATGTCGAGATTGGCGAGTGAATCATTGAGCCCGAACCCGGCATTATTGATCAGGATATCGATTCGCCCGTATTTCTCCATGGCCGTGCGCACCAGCGCGTCCACCTGGTCACGGCGGCTCACATCGCAGGCCACGCTGATGGCATCCTGCGCGCCGATTCGCTGGCGGGCCGCTTCGGTGCGCGCCCGATCGCGTGAACACAGCACCAGCTTTGCGCCTTCCTGGCCGAAGAGTTTGGCGATCTCCTCGCCAATGCCCATGGAGGCCCCGGTAATGACTGCCACTTTCCCTTGTAGTTTCATGATGCACCCGAATTTATAGCAAAGGTGTTAAGAACGCAAAGGGGAGCAGGTCGGATTCTTAGCCGCTGATGAACGCAGATAAAGGCTGATTAAGGAAGAATTAATCTCCAAATCCTCTGCGTCCTTTGCGTTCTCTGCGGTAAGGGTTTTTGGTTATCATTCCGCCAAGCTGCCTGCGCTGCGGTAAAATTTCTCATGCTCAAACATATTCGCTGGAATGACGTTGAACTGGAAAAGCTCAATCCCCTGCTCGACCGGCAGCTAATCACCGGCAAAGAGCTGATGCTGGCGCGCGTGCTGCTCAAAAAAGGCTGCGTGGTGCCGGAACACAGCCATGTCAACGAGCAGCTTACCTACATCGTGGAAGGTGCGCTGAAGTTCTGGATTGACGGCAAGGAAATCGTCGTTGGCGCAGGCGAGGTGCTCTGTATTCCGTCCAACATGCCGCACAAGGCTGAAGCGCTGGAAGACACAGTGGATCTGGACGTCTTCTACCCGCCGCGCCAGGACTGGCTCGACAAATCGGACGCCTATCTGCGCAACAGCGAACCGGCAGTTACCCGTTAGCGTAAGTGGCTGCGGGGCTCGGCTTCAGCGCCAGAATGGCTTTGGTAAGCCCTGCCGGATCATCGGCTGAAACCTGGATTCGGTCGCAGGATTTCACGCGGCCGAACATGCTGCGGACCATCACCGCCTCCCGCAGCCGCACCTCCAGGGCAGGAACGCCTTTGACTCTGAGCCGGGCAACATTCCTGTCGCGGCGCAGCTCTTCTTCCGGCAGCCGCCTGATCTCCAGCAGTGAGTCTGCTTCGAATTCGCAGCAGCCGAAGCCGCAGCGCAATAGCACGTGGCCGCCGTTCAACTGGTGCGGGCGCGATTTCATGATGGCATACATGCCAAACGACCACAGGACAGCCCACAACTCAATCACATGCAGCACCAGCCGCAGCACCGGATGCTTGTGTGCCAGCAGTTCGTAGGCCGTGCCTTCAAACAGCACCAGCATAGGAATCAGCACCGGCAGGTACTTGATCAGAGAGTCCTCGATGTAGCCAAATCCCGGCTCAGGCTTAAGACGGAATCCCCGTAAAGCCCATGCCAGCCCTGACCAGAGCAGCACCAGTTCACGCGCCGTAAGAGCAGCCACTCTCTCCGGCAGGAACTGGGCAAAAACCTTCTCGAAAACATCTTCAAGGTGCGCCACGGCCCGGAACTGCTGCCAACGGACGATCACGAAGATTACCGCTGCCAGCATGAATCCAAGCTCCAGCAGAATCAGGGTCAGGTTGGCGTCTGTGCGCGACGTCCGGCCCAGAGCGATGCGGCCCAGTTCAACGCTGATGATCAGTGGCAGCAGAATCCTGCCCCAGGGGATTTTCTTATTCAGGACATCAAAGGATGCGATAAGCAGCCGGAGAACGCAGACGCAGAGTGTAATCAGAAGAGCAGAACCTGAATGACGCGGCGAAAGTACTCGCAGGAGAAGAGCACTGAGCAGCGCAGCCACAGAAGCATAATCAGCATAACCAGCATAACCAGCATAACCAAAGATGCGGCGGGTACTCACAGTTTATTGTACTGCCCCCGTCATTCTCTGGATCGGGATTCTCTTGCCTGACCAGTGACTCGCGCGCGTAGAGAATCGGGGGGGCACCGTGATCGGGCGCTCGGGGAATCGGAACACCTGCTGTGTCCAAAAGAATCATGGTCGAGAAGCAAAACAATCCAATAGGGGTTTTGCTGTTCCGATCACCAGATAACCCGATCTCCAGATCACCCGATTCTTCAGCAGCTCTGTCCAGCAGCAGTTTCCAATCGTCAAACCCAGGCATCCAATTTGATCAGACCCGCAAAAGCATTCATTGATCGGGCCCGGAAAGGGGGAACCGTTTAATGCGTCTGCTCGAGAATCTGCGCCATGCTGAGCGGAAGAGCGTGAAGGCAGTACGCCGCGGCATGGAACGGGCACGCGAAGAGTGGGGGGATATGGAGCGCCGCATACGTCAGCGGTGGCGCGTATACCCTCAGAAACTGCAAAATCCTTCTTCAGCTCAGACACAGGAAGAACATGAGCTGGACACAGTAGACCAGGGAATCCCTGCGGGCATTAGTCCGCCTGCGGAAACCGAAGCACGCAAACCAATCGTCTCGATTCACGGACGCGATGTCCACGATCGGTTTGCCGCCTAGCCCCTGCTGAAAGAATAGCCGGTGGCCTGTATCATGCAGCCGCCGGCTATTTCTTTCTAATTCCCGCCGGGCCTGAAGCCCCGATTTATCTCTTTTTATCGCGAGTTGCTGGAGCTGGAATGGAAGGCCTGCGAATGGGGACTATTGCGCCCTGGCTGGCATCAGCTTGCGCGTGGCTTACCCGGTTGGCCACTTCCTGCTGAACGAAGCGGACAAATTCCTGCATCTGCCGGTTCATCTCTTCCATGCGTTCCCGCATCTGCAGGATGATGGCGATTCCGGCAATGTTCACGCCCAGGTCGCGGGCCAGTGACAGAATGAATTCCAGCCGCTGCAAATCTTCTTCCGTGTAGAGACGAGTGTTACCCTCGGTGCGCGAGGGCTTGAGCAGTCCTTCACGCTCATAAAGGCGCAGGGTCTGCGGATGAATGCCGTACATCTCAGCCACTGCCGAGATCATGTACGCGCCTTTGGATTTGCGTTTCGCGGTCATGCAGATTCCCTGTTCACACCTTCGCCCATAGCTCTTGCCGTGGATCAATAGGATCGAGCTTCTGCAGTTCCTGCCACAGTTCGCGCGCTTTCAGATCACGCGCTTCCGGCACGATGATCTTGATTTCCACGATTTGATCGCCGCGCGCTCCTTCTCTGGTCGCCGAGGGAACGCCTTTTTCCCGCAGACGCAGCTTCTGCCCGCTCTGCGTGCCGGGTGGCACCTTCAACTGCGAACGCCCATCGATTGTCGGCACTTCAATTTTGGCGCCCAGCGCTGCCTCGGGAGCGCTCACCGGCACGGTCACGTAGATATCATCGCCTTCACGGTGGAAGACCGGATGCTCACCTGTGCGGAGGATGATGTAAAGATCACCCGGAGGGCCGCCGCGCGTTCCGGCATTGCCTTTGCCCCCCAGACGGATGCGCTGGCCGTCGCGCGTGCCCGGCTTAATCCGAATCTCAATAGGCTCGGTGCGCTCGACCACTCCTTCCCCGTGACACACCTGGCAGCGGCTCTGCGCCTTGCCTGTACCATGGCAACGCGGACACTGCATGCTGAACTTCATGCGTCCCGTATCGGGTGTGACCTGGCCGGTGCCTCCGCATTCGGGACAGGTGCTGACCGCGCCCACGTAGCCCTTACCCGAGCAGTTGTCACAGGTTGCCATGCGTGAGATGTTCAGGCGCTTCACGGTGCCGCGAATGGCATCCCAGAAACCGATGTTCACCTGATACTCGAGATCGCTGCCGGATGCAGGCCGTTCGTCTACGGCGGCGCCGCCACGTCCACCGCTGAACATGCCGGAGAAAATATCGCGGAAGCCGCCGGTGCCTTGTCTTCCTCCGCCCCCCAGGTCGGAGAAATCAAACCCGCTGAAATCGAAAGGGACACCTTGTCCCTGTCCGCTGCCTGCACTCGGGCCTTGTCCAAATCCACCCGCTCCAAAACCTCCGCCGCGCGCATAGGCTTCGGCGGCCGCCGGATCGATATTGTCAGAATAGAACCCGAGTTGATCGTAGATCTTGCGCTTCTTAGGATCGCTCAGCACATCATTGGCTTCAGAGATTTCCTTGAACTTCTCTTCCGCCTTCTTGTCATTGGGATTGACGTCTGGATGATACTTTCTGGCGAGCTTCCGGAAAGCCTTGCGAATCTCCTCCGGGGAGGCATTCTTCTTCACTCCCAGAGCGCCGTAATAATCTTTTTGTGTGGTAGCCGCCATTGATAGTAGTTAGTACTTAGTTTTTAGTATTTAGTTCTTTGTTCCTTAGCGTCCTTAGCATTGCTATATCCAAAATTCTTGTATTCCTGCGAAGAATTTTCATGCTGCTTTTACCTCTTCCAAGTCCAGCTTTGGCGGACCGAAAATCTTGAGGGAACAAAACAGTGCCAGATCAAATACACATAAACTACTTTTGTTTCCTCTGCGTCCTTTGCGTCCTCTGCCCTAAAAATAGCTGGGTGCTTACGGTGGATACCTTAACCCGAAGCGCAATTTTCATGTTTTCTGGGTGGGACGTTAGTCCCATGTCCGACTGCGGTAAAAGGCTTTGGTTGTGGCTCGCCACGCTGTGGTTAATCCCCTATTTGCTCTGTTCCGGAACTTTGGTCGCCTGCCAGGCCACAACCTGCCATTTGCCGTTGCGCTTCAGGAATGCTCCGGTGTTCCGGAAATAGGTCGTCTCCTGTTTGCCGTCTTTCTCATTGTGCTGAACCAGCCGGAAATTCACAATCACCGTGTCACCGTAAGGATGCACGGTAATGTCATCAGCCTCATAAGTCGCTTTGGGCTGGTTTACGGCGCGCACATCGATGTTTCTGATGATCTCAACCTTGTTTACCGTAACCCCGGCGGCACGAGTGTAAATCACGTCGTCGGCAAAGAAGCTGTCGAATACCTGTTTGTCGCTTTGCGGCACTGCTGCCAGAAAATCTTTCAGCAGCTTTGTGACCTGTTGGATTGCAGCCTGGTCTACGCTCGAAATCTTAGCTGCAGGCTGTGCGCTCTGGGAAGAGGCATTGGCAGCCATCAAGGGAAGCAGGGCTGCCACTGCGAACAACTTCAACCCACGCCGTTTCATGTATTTCATCAAGCAACTCCGTTACTGCTTTTTGAATTTTTGGATTACGCCGCGCCCACTTCCTGGATCAAAAATGTCGATTCTGGCTCCGCATCCGTTGCCCGGCTGATGAACTCCTGCGCGGCTTCCAGCGTGTACAGTCCCGGCAAGGCAACCAGGTTCGCAACCTGGTTCAATCCATGCGCTACTTTCACTACTAAGTATTGTTTCATCGGGGTCCCTTATGGCAGAGGGCGGCTGATACCAGCCGCCCTCTGCTTGTTCTTCCTTTGGCGCTGTGCACGTCAGATCATTTACTTTTTGTCTTCTACGTCTACGTACTCGGCATCGATCACGCCTTCGTCTTTCTTCTGGCCTGCGCTGCCGGTGGCCCCATTGGTTGACGCATCGGCCTGCGGTCCGGCTGCGCCCGGAGCGGCCCCTGGCTCCTGCTGAGCGCGATACATGACTTCAGCCAGCTTGTGCGAAGCCTGGGTCAGCCGTTCGCGGGCAGCATTCATCGCCGCCGCGTCCGTGCCTTCCAGGGCTTTCTTCGCGTCAGCAACTGCGGTTTCCACATCACTGCGCTCCGTCCCGGAGATCTTGTCGCCATGCTCTTTCAGCATCTTTTCGATCTGGTAGACCATGCTGTCGAGCTGGTTGCGGGCCTCGATCTCTTCGCGCTTGGCCTTGTCTTCCGCCGAATGCGCTTCGGCTTCCTTGGCCATGCGCTCGACTTCTTCCTTGCTGAGGCCGGAAGAAGAAGTAATGACGATCTTCTGCTCTTTGCTGGTGGCCTTGTCTTTGGCCGTCACGTTGAGGATACCGTTGGCGTCAATGTCAAAGATCACCTCAACCTGGGGCACGCCACGTGGCGCCGGCGGAATGCCGGTCAGGTGGAACTTGCCCAGAGTGCGGTTGTCCCTGGCCAGCGGACGCTCACCCTGCAGCACATGCACCTCAACCGAGGTCTGGCTGTCAGCCGCGGTGGAGAACGTCTCCGATTTGCGCGTCGGAATCGTAGTGTTGCGCGGAATCATCGAGGTCGCCACGCCACCCAGCGTCTCAATCGAGAGCGTGAGCGGGGTCACATCGAGCAGCAGCAGGTCTTTCACGTCTCCTGCCAGCACGCCTGCCTGCACCGCTGCGCCAATCGCCACCACTTCATCAGGGTTTACGCCCTTGTGCGGCTCTTTGCCGAACAGGTCTTTTACGATCTGCTGGATGCGAGGCATACGCGTCTGGCCGCCGACCAGCACCACCTCGTCGATGTCCTTGGCTTCAACGCCCGCATCTTTCATCGCCTGGCGGCATGGCCCAACCGAGCGCTGGATGATGTCTTCAATCATCTGCTCCAGCTTGGCGCGGGTCAGCTTCTTCACCAGGTGCTTTGGGCCGGTTGCGTCAGCGGTGATAAAGGGCAGGTTGATCTCGGTTTCCATGGTGGTGGAAAGCTCGATCTTGGCCTTTTCCGCCGCGTCGCGCAGGCGCTGTAGGGCCATTTCGTTGCCCTTGCTGCGCAGATCCAGTCCTTCTTCTTTCTTGAATTCGTCTACCAGCCAATCCACAATCCGCTGGTCGATGTTGTCACCGCCCAGGTGCGTATCGCCGTTGGTGGACTTCACCTCGATCACGCCTTCGCCTACCTCCAGAACGGAGATATCGAAGGTGCCGCCGCCGAAGTCGTACACGGCGATGGTCTCGTCTTTCTTCTTGTCCAAACCGTAGGCCAGGGCGGCTGCGGTGGGCTCGTTGACGATGCGCTTCACGTCCAGGCCGGCAATCTTGCCCGCATCCTTGGTGGCTTGGCGCTGGGCGTCATTGAAGTACGCCGGGACGGTAATGACCGCCTCGGTCACAGTCTGCCCGAGGTAGTTCTCAGCCGCCTTCTTCAACTTTTGCAGAATCATGGCTGAAACCTGGGGCGGGGTATATTCCTTCCCCTCCGCCACAATTGCCACGTGGTCCCCCTGCCGAACTACCTTGTAGGGAACCATCTTCATCTCGTCGTTCACTTCTTCAAAACGACGTCCCATGAATCTCTTGATGGAATAAACGGTGTTTTCGGGGTTGGTAATCGCCTGGCGCTTTGCCACCTGGCCCACTAGGCGCTCACCGGCTTTCGTGAACCCTACGACCGATGGAGTAGTGCGGCCACCTTCTTCATTCTCAATGACCTTGGGCTCGCCGCCTTCCATCACCGCCACCACGGAGTTCGTGGTGCCTAAGTCAATTCCTATAATTTTTCCCATGGCCTGGGGTGCCTCCTGCTTATAAGTGCTTGCAAATCAACGGGAACTCTGTTCACAACAAGTGTATTATGAGAGTTGAGTGACTTATTGTCAAGTTGTTAGATGGACTGAAGTGGGTGGAGGTTGCAGAAAAACGGCTCTTGGCTCTTGGATGCTGTAACAAGGCGTTCTCACGAAGCTATTGAAAGCGCGGAGGGGCGACATAAACCTGCGCCTCCAGAATCTTTATGGCTCTTCAGAAATCTCGATGAGGTTGTTTTCTAAATCTCGCATTTCGATGTAATGGGTGCCCTGGCGGTCGGTCTGCACCGGGGTGACGTTCACGCCCCGGAGGGCCAACCATTCCCGGGCTTTAGCAATGTCAGAAGTATTTAAGACGGGCGGGGGATCGCCGGATTCTTCCACTCCCGCTAACAGAATAACGCCGAATTCGCGATTGGGTGAGGATATGAGTTCGGTATCCTCCGGACTGCCTTCCTCAAAATTCTGGCCTGATTCTCGCAACCCAAACTTCTCCTTGTACCACGCGGTGGCTGCGGCTACGTCATTTACACCAATGGTAACCAATCCACTGAAGAGGCTCATTTACTGCACCATCGGCTGCGCGGAATAGGCTTGCAGGAGGCGCGCTTCCAGCCGCCGCTTCTCGCTGGAAGGAAGAAAGGCTGCCTTCATTGCTTCCAGGTTGCAGCGCAGGAGTTCTTCACGTCTCCAGGCAAATGTCTGCTCCAGCTCCTGGTATTCGCGCTCCAGGGTGGTGTCATTGATCGTCCGTGAATCCGTGTTGATGCTCAAAGAAACCCCGTCCCGGTACAGTCGATCCACCGGGTGCTCGGCGAGCGAAGAGCAGACGGCGGTCTGCACATTACTGCTGGGGCAAATCTCCAGATGAATGCCCTGCTGCTTTAGATGAGTGATCAAATCCGGATCTTCAATGCTGCGCACTCCATGCCCGATGCGCGATGGGGCAAGATCACGTAAAGTTTCCCAGACGCTCTCCGCGCCACCGGCTTCACCGGCGTGGGCGGTCATGTACAGCCCGCGCTCATGAGCATAGTCATATGCCGCTTTGTGCGGGGCCAGAGGATATGCCGCCTCATCGCCGGCAATGTCCAGGGCCACGGTGCGGCTTCCTTTCGCGCGCTCCACCAGCCGGGCAGTCTGGAGGCTCTGCTCACGGGTGTAGTGCCTCAAGGTACAGAGAATCAGGCGCGCCTCAACCCCCGCCTGCCGGATGCATTCTTCTGCTGCGCGATCCACCGCTTCTACAACCTCTTCGGCCTTGAGTCCGCGATCCACATGCAGCAGCGGCGCGTAACGAAGTTCGGCGTAGATCATGTTATCGGCGGCAAGTTGCTCGAAAACGTCTTCCACCACCAGTTTCAGAGCTTCTTTGGATTGCATGAGCTGTGTAGCATGCGGAGCGTGGGCCAGATATTCAGCCAGGCTGCTGCATCGCCGGGGAGCAATGAAATCCCGGCGGTATTGGTCTTCAGAAATCTGGGAATTTAAACAGGAAACGACTTTGTAGCTCAGAGAACAGTCAAGATGCAGGTGGAGTTCAATCTTCGGAAGGACTTCCATGCTGTAGGGTAGCACGAAAGTGGAATGAGTAGTAAATGGGTAAATTGTTGTTCCGCGGATTGCATTTTGCCCCGCAGGTTTTCATTGACTCATTTACCAAATTACCCACTTACCTCATTCCCCTCTGCGGCCTCTGCGTTCTCTGCATTGCTACCTACAAAATTCTTGTTTTCCTGTGAAGAATTTCATCCTTGCAAGTCGAGCTTTGGCGACCTGAAAATCTTGAGGAACAAAAGCGTGCCAGATTAAACACACATAAACTTACTTTTGCTTCCTCTGCGTCCTTTGCGTCCTCTGCATTACTAACAGTCGAATTCTTCTCTCCTTGCGACGAATTCTCCCGCGCAGCCAAGGGCGGGTGCTGTCCATAGGGAGCAACGCACCCCCAAATTCAATACACATCAACTACTTTTGTTACCTCTGCGACCTCTGCGTCCTCTGCGACCTCTGCGGTTAAAGCCGTTTGGTTGTGGCTCGCCACGCTGTGGTAAAAGGTTTTGGTTGTGGCTCGCCACGCTATGGTAAAGCCCTCAGTCATACCGCTCATAAATCACGCTCTTCCGCTCCAGCCCCAGTTCCATGAGCATGGTGCGGTTGGCTTTGATCATGTGGTTCAGGCCACAGATATAGGCATGAATGTCGACGCGCTTCTCCGCCGGCATCCGCTCCAGAATCGCGCGAACATGATCCTGCACATAGCCTTGCAGTCCTCTCCAGGATTTGCCGCCCCGGCTCAGCGTGATGATGTAATGAAAGTTCGGGTGTCGTGCCGCGATCTTTTCGAAATAGTCGCGATAATAGATGCTTTCTTCATAGCGCGTGCCGTAGACCAGCCAGAACTCGCGTCCCTGGCTGCGGTCCGGCCCATCGAAGAGCCACTGAACGAAGCCGCGTATAGGCGCCACGCCGGTACCGGTGCAGATAAACATGGAATCCTTCAGCGGATCGCGCAGAGTGAACAATCCATGGGGACCATGAAAACGGATGGTCTCCCCTTCAGGCATATCGCAAAGAAGATTGGAAAAAAAGCCATTTTCCACACGGTTCAGGCAGAGATCGAACTGCGGGTTATTGTATGGAGCGGAAGCGATGGAGTAGGCGCGGGTGATCTCGCGTCCTTCTTTATCGGCCAGCAAAGAGAGAAACTGGCCCGGGGTAAAACTGAATTGATCCACATCCTGAACGGCAAATTCCATGTGGCGGGTCTGCTGCGACAACCGGATAGCGCGCTTCAACTGCGCAATATAGATTTTCCGTTCGGGCACAGTTCAGTTTAGCAGCACGCACATCCTGGTATTCATTCACCGCAAGGGCGCAAAGGAAACAAGCAAACTGGCAATGAGCATCGTGAACCGCAGAAGGCGCAGAGAACGCAGGGAGCAACACACCGCCAAATTCAATACACTCAACACTTTTGTTACCTCTGCGTCCTCTGCGGTAAAAGGTTTTTGGTTGCGGCTATGCTACGCAGCTCTAGTTAAGTAGTTACGGAAGAAGCCAACCACGCGCCGCATGGCGTCAAGTTGAGCGAGGCCGCGAAAGATGTGCCCCTGGTCGGGATAGATTTTGATCTCGTAAGAAATGCCGCGCTGCTTCAGAAGGCTTTCGAGCGTATGCGCTTCCTTGACCGGAACAGTATTGTCCTGCCCGCCATGCAGGATAAGCACCGGCGGCAGATTCCCGGCATCTTTGACGAAATGATCCGGTAAGCCGCCAAACAAGTCGGCAACGGCCGCAATGCGGTTGTCCTGCGTGGCCAGGGAAAGAGAAAGATATGCGCCCAGCGAGAATCCCAGCAGGCCAATGCGCCGGGTATCGACACCGGGCTGAGTGGCAACGAAGGTCACCGCGTCTTTCAGAGTCTCAAGCCATTCGAGAAAAAACGGTTCAATCTGGCTGGGATAGACCCAGCTATGTCCGGTACGGTCGAAGTAATGCAGCGCGAAGACATGCACGCCAAATGCGGCGGCCTGCTGCGCGTAAGGATCGATGCCAGGAAAAGGCCCGCCGGAGCCATGCACCAGGATAACGGCAGGAGATGTTCCGGCTTTGGCCGGTGGATAATGATCAATGCGGACCTGTTTGTTTCCGCTCTGGAATGAAGTCATTGATTACATTAGATGTGAAATCAGGATGCGGTGATTCTCGCTTAGATGTGAAATCACGATGCGGTGATTCAGGCGCAGCCGGAGTGGAAGGGGCCGGATATTTCGGCAATACTTCCCGCAAGGCCCAACTGCTGGAACCGCAATCTCAAGCGTACTCTCAAAGTGGAGAGCTTGAGTTGTAATCTATTGTAAATTCTGGGAATTCTCAACGAATGGGCCGATAGTTAGGACGTGTGGAGCGGAGAGCTTCGTTGATGATCTCATTTTCCTCTTCTTCAGAAACCGGCTTGCGTTTTGCATCAATGTGAGCAAAATAGGAATTTAAGCCATCCAGAGTCTCCTGGCGGCGCTCCGGGGAAATTTCCTTCGATGGCGGAAGAACATGAAGGCTGATTTCCTCCTGCTCGGAGAGTGGCCGCCCAAGCAAACCTTCAATAACAGTCCTTTGGTCGGGGGACAGATCTTTGGTTTTATGGATCATACTCATACATTATGCCGGATTTCAGGGGCTTCTGTTATTGTCGTTCGTAACCCCAACCTCCGCCACCTGGCGATTCAATCCTGATCCGCTCGCCTTTCTTCAGGTGCACGCTGGCTTTGCCGGGGAGGGCTTCGCGAGTGCCATTGTGGCGAACGATGTGGGTTCTTCCCGGAGCGCCGTCTGTACCGCCCTGCAGTCCATACGGACCACGTGAGCGGCGGTCGGCGAGCAGGGTTACATCTGCATCGGCCAGCAGTTCGATCTCGCGCACGATGCCATTCCCGCCAGTGAACTTGCCTGGGCCACCGCTTCCCTTTCGCAATGAATATTCCGTAACCCGCAGAGGATATGCGTACTCCAGCGCCTCGGCCGGAGTGTTGAGCGAGTTGGTCATATGCGTGTGAACGCCGCTTACGCCCGCCCTGTCCGGCCGGGCACCCATGCCTCCGGCAATCGTTTCGTAGTAGGCGAAGGGTTCTCCGGTGCGCGTGTCCATGCCGCCAATAGTGAGATTGTTCATCGTGCCGGATGAACCAGCAGGCACACGATCCGGGAGTGCCTGGGCCAGCGCCCGCAGCAGCACATCGACAATGCGTTGTGAGGTTTCTACGTTGCCGCCGGCCACCGCGGCAGGTGGTCGAGAGTTCACAATCGTTCCCGTCGGAGCGATCAGGCGTACCGGACGCATCAGCCCCGCAGCAGCAGGAACGTCTTCCGCCAGCAGGCAGCGGAAAACATAGAAGCAGGCCGAGTAGGTAATCGCCTCCACGGCATTGATGCTGCCCCTGACCTGCGGAGAGCTGCCGGTAAAGTCTACGGTCACCAGCGGCTTGCCCGCCGGCGCCTTTTGAAACTGCAAGCTCACCGCGATGCGCACAGGACCGGAACCTGTTCCATCGTCATCGAGGAAATCTTCCGCCTGGTAGCGTCCGTGCGGAACTTTGCCCAGAAAGGCGCGCATCATTTTCTCGGAGTAGTCCTGCAGGTGCTCCATCACGCGCTGCACACGCGTCAGGCCATAGCGCTCCACCACTTCCTGCAGGCGCACGGCTCCGGTGTGGCAGGCGGCAAGCTGGGCATTGAGATCGCCTTCCCGCTCTTCCGGCGTGCGGACATTGTTCAGTAACAATCGGAAGACATCCTGCTGCAGCTTGCCTGCCTGCATCAGCTTGATGGGCGGAATACGCACCCCTTCCTGGTAGATTTCACGGCAGATGCCCATGGAACCAGCGTACGTGCCCCCGACATCGGCATGATGGGCGCGCGAAGCCACGTAGAAGGCGGGCTGCTTTGATTTCTTCAGGAAGACGGGAGCCACCAGCGTGATGTCCGGCAGGTGCGTTCCTCCGCAGAATGGATCATTCAGGATGGCCACATCGCCCGGATTCAGTTCCAGTTTGTCGATAGCCGCCCTGACCGACATGGGCATGGAGCCAAGATGCACCGGCATGTGGTCGCCCATGGCCAGCACTTCTCCCCGCCCGTCGAAAACCGCGCAGGAATAATCACGGCGCTCCTTGATGTTGGGAGAGAACGCGGTGCGCCGAAGAGATGCGCCCATTTCTTCTGCGATGGAGTGGAAAATATTCTTGAAAATTTCCAGTTCTACGGGATCGCGCATGGGAGAGATTGTAGGTGAAATACTATTCCTATGCATTTCTCTCAACCTGATTGCTCTTTAGTATTGCTAACCAGCAAATTCGTCTCAGGCTGCGAAGAATTACACCCCCAATTCTCGCGCTTTTTTCTTGACTTCATTAGAACTATTACTATAATAAACAATGCTCCGCCCAGGCGGAAGCGCAAGTTAGTTCTTTGACAACCGAATATTTAAAAGATACACGCTTGAAGTGTGCTTGCCCTCCCCCATTCCCGCTCGAAAGGGTGCCTCAGAAAACCGTCTGCGGCCCTGGACGATGAATCCATCGGTCCCACTACTCAAATTTTGGCATGAACTGGGGCTGTTCCACTTCTGAACCGGAACACGGAACGCGAACCGGAACAGGGAATCTGATTGCAGGCAAATGAGTTAACCTCGTTTGTTCCGTGTTCCGGTTCTTTGCGCATTTTTTCAAAGGACGGATAAAATAGGCAGGTGGCGTGCTGGTGCCACTTCCATTGACCAACGCTTCGTCATTTTTATCATCCAATCGAACGCAGCGCCTGAAAGCAGAAATCACAACCTCTCAGGGTGACAGAGGTGAAATGCGCAACCGGAAGCTATTCCTGAGTGCTTTCATTCGGGTCCCAGGTGAGTGAAGCGCCGGAGCCCTCCTGGACTTTGCCGGAAAGGCCGCCTTCGAGGGCGTCAGGATCGCCGCCTGCAAGTTGGATCTTGCGGCGCTGCACTTCACGGATTTCGCGCAGGATGGCAGCTTCGGCCTCGAGATACTGCTCTTCGGTGATCTCGCCGCCTTCGAGCTGCACTTGCAGCTCAAGAAGCTGCTCTTTCAGCGGCGCATCATCCGTCCATTGCTCTTCAGCTACCTTGAGCAAGGTGCGCATGATGAAGTTCCAGCCGCTGAAAGGCGCGAACAGCAGATCATCGATCAGCAACATCAGCCTGCGTTTCCTCTCTCCAGTTTGAGGCGAATGTTTACAAAGTTATAAGGCGGCCAGGGGCCGGTGTATTTGAAGTTCAGGCGCTCGCCGAATTTCTGCGCCACGCGGTTCACGGCAGCATCGAACTCGGCTTCACGTTCCTTCTGAATCAGGAAGGCGGCGTTCATGATCATCTTGTCGCCGATGGGCTTATTGTCGCGCGAGGCCACGCATACGCTGCGCAGGCCGTCGTAGATTTCACGCACGTAGTTGGCGGCCAATTCGGCCAGAGCTTTATCGATCATGCGGCCCAACTGCATGCGGGCAAAATATGTCGATTGCAGGTGCTTGCGCGTGAGTTCCTGGTGAAAGCGATGGATCTCCTCGTGCTCGCGCTTGAGTTCCTCGATGATGCGGTCGCGGTCCCAGGTCACTTTCAGGCCGAATTCGAGTTTGCCGGTCATCTGCTTGAGCACGTCTTTGAGCGACGTGTAGATGCTCTTGAGCACCTCGCGGATATCATCATCGGTGCGAAACACCGTTCCGAAGCTCATGGGAATGATGGTGTAATTCTTCATCACCGATTCGATCACGTGTTCGTGGGCCAGAGCGTTGTCACGGGTCGGATCGAAGATGAATACCGGGGTGCGGCTGACCACAGCCGTGATATCACCGTAATGGACGGTATACACATCTTCGTTCACGCCGCCAATGCTGCTCTTGCCAAAGGTCACTGGCATGCGGGACTCGATGACCCCGTAAACATATCGGCCTTCAGACTGGGCGCGGCCCGATGGCTCAGCTTTTTGTGCGACCGGATGCGGCGCCGCGTCCAGCATTGCCGTGGCTGCCGCGCCGCCCTCTGTTGCCGCCGTTTTTCGTGCCGGTACCGCCGTTTTTCGTGCCGGGGCCTTTTTCGCCGGGGTCTTCCTGCTTATCGTCGGACTCATTGTTTCTCCTCAACAGTTTGGAGGTTGTAGCCAGGAACTCTTGTATCTCAATCGGCTTGAACATGATCCCGATGTTCTTGCTTTCGGCCTCATCTGCCGTCTCTTTGGTGGCATAGCCGGTCAGGAGGGCGGCCGGCACCTCGGAATTACGCTTTCTCGCCGCAGTAATGACTTCGAAACCGGTGTGCTGTTCTTCCAGCGAGTAATCACACAGCACCACGTCGAAATCCAGCTTTTCAATAGCCGCAATCGCGTCACGCGAGGTGCTGCAGGCAGTCACATCATAGCCCTGCTGCTCCAGAATAAGACGATAGGTAATCAGCACAGAGGCTTCATCGTCCACTACCAGAATCCGGTATTTGCGTGCTTGTGTCACGCCTCTACACCTTCACCACCGGTAAATCAATCTTGAATACAGTGCCTTTACCCAGCTTGCTCTTCACGCGCAACCGGCCTGCGTGGTTCTCAATGATTCCTTTCACGATCCAAAGACCCAATCCGGTTCCCTTCTCTCCTTTAGTGGTCACAAAAGGCTCAAAGATCGTGTTGACCATCTCCGGAGGTATTCCCGTTCCGGTATCAGCGATCAGGATGCGCACCCAGCCATGAAGATCATCCCTGGTAGGCAGATGCCGCGAACGGATCATCAGTTTGCCTCCGCTGGGCATGGCATCTTTGGCATTGATCACCAGGTTGGAGAGCACCTGGCGTATCTGGTCGGCGGCAATTACGGCATCCGGCAGAACTCCCAGATCACTGTGAACCTCCACATTGGCGCGCTGCAACTGGCGGTTGAGCAGCAGCAATGTGTCTTCAATGATCGTGTTCACATCTACGGGCTTGACCTGTTCTGTGTTCCGGTACAGGCCCAGCATCTGCCGCACGATACGTGCCACGCGCTCGGTCTCAGACTTCAGAATGCTGTAGACCGGCATGGCGCTTTCAGGAATGGAGCCGACCAGCAGGTAAATAGCGTTCTTAATCGCCTCCATGGGGTTGTTGACCTCATGGGCAATGGTGGCGGCCAGCCGGCCGGTAGCCGCAAATTTTTCGATTTCCAGCATGCGGCGCTCGACCTTGAGCTGCTCCACCTTGCGCAACGCAGTAAGGTCACGCAACACGGTCACGGTATATGAAACCTGTCCGCGCTCGTCGAAGATCTTGCCGGAGCGGGCGTCATATTCCACTTCCTGCTTGAGGGCAGGGCTGAAGAGCTTTAGAGGCGCCGTTTCACGCTCGGCAAACGAGTAGGTGAACGAACTGATGTAAGCGGCAAGCTGTGCCTGGTTCTTGATCTGGGTGGCATCGCGGGCCACCTCCGATGAGGCGCCAAACAATTCCTGGGCCAGCGGGTCTACCAGCACGATCCTGGCTTCGCTGTCGCAAACCACGATCGGGTCGCCAACGTTTTCAATGATCAGGTTCAGGCGGTCACGATCCTGGCGGACCACCTCTTCGGCTTCCCGCAACTTGTCATAATTCGAGCGCAATTCCTGGTCAGCACGGCGCAAGTCGGTAACATCGCGCATCACGGTTACGGTGCCGATCTGGATGCCGTCCGGGCCATAAGTCGGTGCGGAGACCGCCTCGAACAACATTTCTTCGCCTTCAATGGCGTCCACCAGCGTGAGGTCGCGGTGTGCATCCGTGCCTGAAACCAGCATGGAAGAGAGCGCGGCGGAGAACAGGAGGTTATTCAACTCCACGGCGCGTACCAGGCCTTCAGTCATTTCATCCGGGACTTTAAAAAAGCGCTCCGCAGCCTTGTTCTGCATGATCACGCGGTGCTGCGTGTCGGTGAGGATGACCGGATCAGCCATGCTCTGCATGACCGTGCCCATCTGCGCGATGGTGATCTCCATGTCGCGCATGCGGTTGTAGTAATGCTCAACCTTGAACAGCCGGGAAAGATAGCGGTTGGCCAGCTCGATGAGTTCACCCAATTGGAGAATGGCGTGCTGATCTACGTTTTTGGGTACCTCCACTACCACGATTGCGGCATAGGCGCGCATGTCGCAGGTGGAGCACACCTGGTCTTCCAGGCGAATGCGCTTCTCTTTGCGGAAATTCTGCACAGCCAGACAACTGGCGGTGCGCAGGCGGTCGGCCTCCCAGCAAAGATTGCGGTTGGAATACAGGATGGGATGGATATAGACCGGCTTGTTGTGCAGGGTGGTCTTGTGCAGCACCGCCGGACGCGCAGTATGCAGCACATTCACTATCTGGTGCTCTGACATCCACAAGGCTGTAGTGAAGTTCTGAAGGCCCTGGCGTGGCCACTTCAGCGCGGCTGCCGGGGTGACGTCGCCAGTGTCGAAATTCACATCCACAGCCAGCGCCCGCGCGTAGCCGAGCGCGATGATCTCTTCCAGCAGAAGCGGAAAAATTTCCTCTGAGCGTTCTGCTTCAAGCAGACGAAGAACTGCCGGGCGGCGTGGTGGCGTCACGCGCCGCCCGTTAACCCGTTGCTCAGGCTGGAACCGCATCTCCGCGGTGGCCATATTTGCCCCCAAGGATGACCTCTATCGCCGCCGACGAGTTGGACGAGGCTTGACTTCCACCACTTCTTCTTCCGCGGCGCCTTCCGCCAACTGCGGCCGGGAAACGAGACCGGTGAGACCGACAGCATCGGCGTACTTCAGATAGGTATCAATGGACGCGACTACGACGCGCGCTTCCACCGTGATCAGGTCAATACCGACCAGGGAGATTCGGACCCAGGCATCAATCACTATGCCTTTGTCTAATACCCGGTCTAGTACGTCTATAAGGCTTGAACCACCGGATACACGTTCAACGGCCATCGAGGGCCTCCTTCATCCAGAGTCTAAAGCGCTATTTCGCCTTTCGGCGACGGGCGGTTTGACCGCCTTTTTGCGTTCTTGGCCCGGCTCCCGGTGGTGGTGCGGGTAATTGCACCCGTCTTCCGGTAGCTTCAGGCAATGGAGTGGTCAGATTTGGATCGTGCTTCCACCAATTCAGGCCAATCTGCTCGGCTTTGTCCACAGAACAAACCAACAGACGAATGCGGATGGTCAATAGCTCCACATTCGCCAGTGATATTCGAATATCGCCGGCGATCACAAGCCCTTTGTCGAGAATCCGATCGAGAATATCGACGAGGTTGGTTGTTCCGGAAACCGTGGGAACTCTTTGCATGTTATCTCAGGAAACAACAGGAAGATCGCCCTTTGGGGTGGAGATTGAAGCGCGACCCATGACACGCAGAATATCCATGCCCCTGCACTACTGTCAACCCTATCTACATCCACAATCTGGTGGCCCGGTTATCAAGCAAGTAAACGTTATATGGGGGAGGACCGACTCGTTGCCATAAGATGCAAGCTGCTGCTTGCTGGTTGGCCTGAATAGGAAAATTTTTCTTGCCCGTGTAATTTTCATAGGATAGCGAGAGGAACGGTGTTGGAAGAGCTAAAGGCCGTTTATCCCTGTTTATCTCCGGATTGATCAGTGGAACGACGTTTCCGCGTTTCCTTCTTGAGTCCCAAAGCTATGTCGGCCAGCTCCAGAAAACGGGACCCGCTGGTATTCCCGTCACAGCGATGATCCCATGCCCGCTCTCCGTCAGTGCCTTTCAAGTTGAATCGTGGGGCGATCCAGAGGTCTGAGCATGAATGGGGCGTTTTCGCCTTTCTGGCCATAGACGACTTAGAACCACTTTGCGTGTGCCAGGTTATCTAAGCGTAAAAAAGCATAAAAGATTAAAAAGCCTATCTAGGAGTCTGTCGGAAATAAAAAATACAGTTTCGCATTTTCTAGCCAATGCGGAGGGTTTAAATTGCATGGGGAATGAGAACGAGGGAAGTTGAGATTCTGCCTGGGCTCCTTTTCCGAGCCGCAAGGAGACTTCTTGGCAATCCATGCGAGAAAAAGCCTGCTGTCTTCGTTTTTTAAGTCATTTTGAATG